>NZ_JBIAIN010000008.1:0-320238 GCF_042871445.1 Streptomyces sp. NPDC005794 | reverse complement strand
GCTACCTCACGCCCCACGAGACCCGATTGCGCTACCAACAGGGCCAGACCCTCGCGGCGTAACAACATCGTGTTCAAGATCACGGGGAAACTTCACCCTGCGCCACACCATCGGAGCCGGCCGCGTCCTGCGTTCCATGGATCCCGAAGGCGTCGAGCAGGAGATGTGGGCGATGCTCACTCTCTATCAGGTGCTGCGGCGTGTGATGGTGGAAGCGGCAGAGTCCCGGCCGGGTACCGATCCGGACCGTTGTGGCTTCACCATCGCTCTCCAGGCAGCCCGCGACCTGCTGATCGGCGCCCAAGGAATCCTCGATCAGGGCGTCGGAGAGATCGGCCGCCGGGTGCCGTCGGCGCTGGCGCCCGCGCGGCCATCTCGTATCAGTACTCGTAAGGTGAAGTCCCCCATCTCCCGCTACGCGGAACGGAAGATGGACGGCCGCCCCGCCACCAGCCGGAACGTGACCTCAGCAATCATCATCCTTTTGCCGGCCCCGCCGCTGTTGCCCGCACTGCCGAAGCAGACCACCCGCTCGCATGTGGGCCCTCACAGGACCAGCAGTCGTATGGCTCGTGTCCTGGCCATCCTGCAGGCAGAACCCGAACGCCTATGGCGCCCACGGGAGATCGCCGAACTCCTCGGCGACGTCACGCTGGTCGCCACCTACCGACAACTCGCCCGCTGGACCGAGAAGGGAAAGATTAAGAGAGTCCTCCACGGCCGCTACGCGGCCGTCAAGCAGACGAAGAACGCCTTGCGTGACCTGCGAAAACGCTAACTACCCGGCCTTGGGGGAACCTCATTCTACAGAGAATGCGGTTTCTCGTCCGAGGCCAAGACGGCCTACCTTGCCCGCCCATCGTGACACGAACTGGACACCTGCAGGCATGAAGATCATGATCAGCAGCTGGAGTACTGAAGGTGACGCAGAACCAGTTCAGTGCTGGATTCGGCCATGATCCGCGCGTGCGAGCACTCCGCGACGTCCAGCCGTCCTCCTCCGTAGATCTCGTGGTGGCAGCGGCAGACCACCAGAGCTGAACGCCCTGGGCGGCCCGTCGCACGGCGTCGTTCCCTGCCGCCGCACTGCGTCAACAGGTAGCGACGGCCAAGCTGACCACGTAGCGCTCCTGGACCATCCCGTCCGGGAAGACCTCGGTCAGGACGTCGTGCTCCTTGGCGAAGAATGCGTTCGTCGCCTCCTTGCCGAGGACGAGGAAGTCGGAGTAGGTGGCAAGGTTGGCGAGATGCACATCGAGGGGAACACTCCGGGTCCACGGCACGTGCCGATAGGCGAAACCGAGCTCGGACGGCAGTTCACCGAACCGGGCCATAGCGTCGTGTGGGACGTCGCCGACACCGAAGAGGCGGCGCAATCGCGCGTCCTGGTCGTCGATCCATGGAACGGTGCTGTCCGAATCGTTCCACCACAGGGCGAGTGCACCACCGGTACGCAGGACCCGGACTGCTTCCGGGACCGATCTACTCTGGTCGGTCCAATGCCAGGCCTGGGCGTAGGTGAGGACGTCGATGGAGCCGGTAGCTAGCGGCAGGTCGTTGCCGTCCCCTATGACCAGGGGGACGTCGGGCAGCCTGAGGCGGAACTGGGAAGCCATCCCGCAGCCGGGCTCGACCGCGATGACGTTCGCGCCGCGAGCCCTGAGGAGCATCGTCGCCAGTCCGGTGCCGGCCCCTACGTCGGCGATGCGTGCTCCCTCCAAGGGAAAGCCGGTCAGTTCCTCGACCGCGTCGAGCAGTTCGGACGGGTATGAAGGACGGTTCGCAGCGTAACTGGCGGCAGCCACGTCGAACGAGCGAGCCTGCGAAGTAGTGTTCATGTAAGCATTGTTTCCCGGCAGCCGTATGCCGTACGACGTGGATGGCCGGATCACTGTGGCGACGGCGGCACAGCGCTGAAGGCTGCCACCCTCCACGTGTTCGGCACCTCGGCCTCCCGTGCAACCGCCCATATCCCCTGCTGAGCCGCACTCTTGACCTCAACCTTGATTGAGGTGCAAAAACTTGACGTATGAAGATCACAAACAGCAGCACCATTCTCTTCCGTAACACCATGCGCATCGCCAACGGCCGGCTCGACGACTTCCGGCATGCCATCGCGCGGGCGGTGGCATTCGCTCAGGAGCACGGCCCCCAGCTCATGGTGGAGGGTCTTCATCGACAAGGAGCGGATGCTGGCGTACAGCTTCCAGGCTCTACCGTGACTCCGATTCCATCCGCGCCCACTGGCAGCTTTCGGACCCGTACATCCTCGTCATCTCGCCCCGTCTCGCCGGCTTCAACCGCCTGGAGCAGCCTGACCGGGGTGAATAACCCACCATAGGGATTCATGCGCTGATGTCCTTCGGCAACGGTTGGGGACCGAGGGCAGCACAGACGTTGCGGGCGCTCAGCGGGGCCGATGGCCTCGTTTCGGACGGCGAGGATGCGGGGCAGTCCGGGTGCTCGGGCAGATCGGCCGAGACCAGCTGGATGCCGAGCGCGTCGAGCGGTCGCCGGATGTTCATGCGGCCACTGCCTGCGGGGCGCGCCAGGTGGGTATGGCGGCGCCGGTGAGCCTGCGCCGCCAGGACATTGGTCATCGCTCAGTAGCCGCGGAGACCGAGGAGGCCGGCCGGTGCTCGTAGTCGCGAACCGGACGCCGGTGCAGCATGAGGATCCCGAAGGTCTGCTCGGTCTTCCACCGCTTCGGCTGCGGCACGAATCCCTTGCCCTGTGGATTGCGGTGGACGATCTCGACATCGATGCCCAGGTGGGCGCCGTGTGTGGCCACCTGGTTCCCGGCGGTCAAAGCAGCCCGCTCAGGTCGAGCAGCTCATGCAGACGTTCAGCGGGCAGGCTGGGGTTGGCTGCGGCCCCTTCGGCGTGCTCCCGGATGTCGAGGAGCGATGAGAGCAGGTCGAGAGGAAGGAGTGGGTTGGCAGCCGTCGCTCGACGCACGCGCGGCTCGGGGTCGGCGAGCAGGTGGAGCGGCGGCTGGGCGAGGCCGGCATCGGCGGCGGCCAGGGCGCGGACGTCGGGGTCGGCGTGGTCGAGCAGGTGGTGCAGCCCGGTGCGGGGCAGGCGGGGAAGCGTGAGCAGATAGGGGCGTTGGCGCGGCATGGCGATGAAGGCGTCGAGGACGATCGCCGGCGGGGTGAGGGGGTGGTTCAAGGCGAGCAGGTGGCGCACGTCTGCGTCGGGATCGCCGGCCAGGCTGTGCACGAGCTCCTCGGGCAGCCGGGAGCAGCTCGCGGCGACACGGCGTAGCAAGGGATCGGTGGACACGGCGCACGTCTCGTACCAGCTGGTCGGCGGCTCGATGAGCATCTCGTCGACACCACCGATGTTCGCAGCCGGACGGTCGATGATCCGGTCGATGGCAGCACGCTGGGGCCAGGTGCGCGGCAGTGGTTGCAGCAGCGCTCGGGTCCGCACGGTGGCGTCCGGGTCCCGGGCCAGCTCTGCCAGCAGCGCCGGATCGAGGTCGGCTCTGGCGGCCACTCGTTCACGCACCTCGGGATCGGGATCGCGCGCGAGGCGGGTGACGGCGTCGCGGGGTGTGTGGGGGTTACGGGCGAGTGCCCCCAGGTCACGCCGGTCCGCGAGGCACTGTGCGGCCACGGTGCGGGAGATGGCGTAGTTGACGAGCAGGAGGGACCGGTGGTGACAGTCGTCTTCCGGTAAGTCCTTCTCCATGGCCGCCGGGTCCAGTATCCGACTGGCTCTGAGCGCGACGTCGCGTACGGCGGGCTCCGGATCACTCAGGAGCGCGTCGCGCTGGGCAGGAGTCAGCCACAGCCACAATCCGGTTGCCTGCGACCGCAGTTCGGCGTCCGGATGATCCGGCATCCCGCGGCGGAAGGACGGTGAGATCTGCCCGGAGAGCACCAGTTCCTGTCTGATCTCGTCCGCTATGAGCAGGTGGCCCCGGCTGTCGTCGTCCCGCACGGTCAGCAGGTGCTCCAGGGTTTCGTCAGGCAACGCCTCGACTCTGCCCAGACGCGGGCGTGGGCGCGGGCCTGCGGCAAGGGCAGCACGGACGCGAGAGTCCGCGTCGTTGACCAGTCGGCCGCGCTGCTCGGCAGCCACATGCCGGTTACCGGCGAAGCAGCGGCGGATCGCACGCTCCGGGTGCGTGACCACTACCTCGATGACGTCTGCGGGAAGTTCGCGCTCCTCGCACAGGATCGTCCAGGTGTCACGGGCCCGCTCGGTCAGCAGCCTGAGCAAAACCTCGGACGGTGCGGCGGGATTGGCTGCGACTCCACGCAGCCACAGTTCTGCAAGAGCGGAGGACATCAGGACATCGTGGCAGTGATCAAGGCGCCCCGTCGACGGACGTCGTCGACCGTCGGCATCCTGACCCACGGTCGCACGTCGCCTGACCGGATGTGGTGCGGCGGGGTTGCCGGCGATGTCGGAACCGTGGCCTTCCGGCTCGAGACATTTTGCGTTGCCGAACTGACAGCAGGTCAATAGGCATGCTGTTCAGTAAGGTGACAAGGTCGTCCTCGGTCTCGCAACGGTGTCGCTGATGGCGGAGCTGGGCATCGGCAGGATGCCGATCGCGTCGAACGTGTCTTCCCCGCCGGGCCGCGTCCGGTGCGGCACGCGATCGCCAGGCCGATGATCCCCGAGCCGACCGCCCCAGCTGACCTGGCGAAACACGGCGGTGTTCGAGCAGTTGTCGGGGAAATCGGTGGCGTTCCGTGAGACGAGCCGCTAACTTCCGCTTGAGCGCGGTGCATAGCGAGGCGCGACCGATGGGAGCCAGGCATGGAGATCGAGGGCACGCGGACCGACCGCCTGGGCTTGCTGCTCGACCAGTTCGACCAGGCCAGGGAGATGGCCCAGGTGCGGCTGACGGGACTCGGCGACGACGAGTACCTGTGGGAGCCGGTGGCCGGTTGCTGGTCGGTACGGCGCAGGGGCGAAGCAGTGACGCCCAGGGCGTACGGGCCGGGCGGGTGGGTGCTCGACAAGGGAGCGCCGCAAATCCCCGCCAACGAGTACGCCGAGGTCGCCCGCCAGGCCGCAGGCGGTATGCCGGTCGCGAAGATCGCCGATGACTGGAGCGTGAGTGTCGAGCGGGTCGAGCAGGTCCTGGCGCACACCGGTGAGCCGGAACCCGACAGGACGCCGGTGACCACCATCGCGTGGCGGCTGGGTCACCTGCACTCCTGTCTTGCGGGCCAATGGGAGTGGACGTTCGGTGCGCGGCGGCAGGATCCGGAGCTGCTGGTCGACTTCACCCCGTCCGCCGCCCTGGCCCTCCAGCGGTTCTGGGCGCTGATCGACCGCTGGCGCGAGAGCGTCGCCACCGTCACCGACGAGCAGCTCGACACGGTCGGCTTCTCGCAGTACCCGTACGGCTCCGACCCCGACGACCCGTTCATCGTCGTGCTGGCGGGGGCCAACCTCGAGTTCATCCATCACATGGCCGAGATCGCATTGCTCCGCGACCTGCGGAGGGCCGGTTTCACCGCCTCCGAGTAGGCCCGGGCCCGCTGCGAGGGCCTGGCGATTCCGGTCCGGACAACGCGTGTCCCACCGGCCTACCGGAAGCTCAGTCGATGAGGGTGGGCCGGATCGGTCGGGCAGGTGTGCAGGCGCATCAACGCGGCTGATCCCCCGGTCATGAGGTGACACCTGATCCGGCACCGCTGAGCGGAGACCGGATCAGACCGCCGTAAGGGCCTTGCGCCTCAGGGGTTACCGACGGGGCGCGTCAAGGCCTCGCGCACGCCGTCTCGGTGCGGGAACCATCCGTACGACACCTCGGACGACACTGTCGATCAGGTCGTCCGAGGGCGCGTCGGTTCCGTGCGTCAGCAGTCGGGCGAGGGTTCGCACCAGGGTGGGCGAGGCCATGACCCGGCGGTTGAGGAGCGGGCGGTAACCGTAGCGGGCGAACACCAGCTCGGCGGCGGTGTTGCCGAGCCGGTAGTAACGCCCCCAGCGGCGGTTCACTTCGCTCGCGTACTGATGCAGAGCCCGCTCACGCCCGGGGCCGCTCGGACGGTGCAGAGCGAGAGCGACGGTCTCCGCGGCGACCTCACCCGCCTCCATGGCCTGGACGATGCCTTCACCGCTCCAGGGACTGACCATGCCACCGCTGTCGCCGACCAGAAGCAGACCGCGACGGTACTGCGGTGTGCGGTTGAAGCCCATGGGCAACGCGGCGCTGCGGAGCGGCGAGTCGGCGTTCTCCTCCCGCAGTTCCCACTGCGGAGGCATCCGGGTCAGCCACCGCTCCATGGTGGCCCGCAGATCGACCGTGCCGTGACCGCGGTGCGGCAGTGCGCCCAGACCGACATTCACGCGGCCGTCACCGAGCGGGAAGATCCATCCGTATCCCGGCAGGTCACGGCCGGTACGGGAACAGATCAGATCGGCCCAGAGCTCCAGATAGGGGTCATGTGTGCGGGCCTCGCTGCGGTAGTAGCGGCGGGCGGCGGTCGCCATCGGCTTGCCCGGGTCCCGTTCCAGCCCCATGGCCAGGGCGGTTCGGGCGGAGGCACCGTCGGCGGCGATGACCACAGGGGCGTGATAGTCCTTCGGCCGCTTGTCGGCTCCCGCGACGGTGCTCACGCCGATGATGCGTCCGGCGCGGTCGGTCAGGGGGCCCGTTGCCTTCGTCTCCAGGCACAACCGCGCTCCGGCGGCCACGGCCTGCTGCGCCAGGATGTCGTCGAAGTCGTGCCGGGACCGTGTGAGGCCGAAGTCGGGCTGGCTGCCCGAGCTGGGCCAGTCGATGTGTACCTGCCGGCCTCCGCACACCCATCTCATGCCCTTGGTGCGCATCCAGCCGGGAGCATCGATGTCGACGCCCATACGTACCAACTGCTGCACGCCTCGGGGGGTGAGGCCGTCCCCGCACACCTTGTCCCTGGGGAAGGTGCCCTTCTCGAGCAGCAGTACGTCTACACCGGCCCGCGCCAGGTGTAACGCCGCAGCCGAACCTGCCGGTCCCGCTCCCACCACGATCACCTGCGCCTGGTGGTCGCCGGTACCCACATCCTCGTCTGGTTCCACTTGCTGACTCCTCGATGGGCGGGGCGGGTCCGGAAATCCGGCATGACGCCGCATTGCCGTTCGGTCAGCGGACCCGGCTCCGGGCCTACGCACCGAGCACATACCCGGCCTGAGCTCTGAGCACCCTCTCGGGCAGGTGGTGAAGAGGTACTGGACTGTGATCGGCCTCGGCGTACGCCGCCGGCCTGACTGCTCCCTGTACGCGATATGCACCGGCTCATGCCGGTCACCAGGCCCTCGAGCAGTGTTCCCCGAGGGCCTGGGCGATCTCGACCTACAGGATCAGGCGGCCGTGATGTTCTCCGCCTGGGGGCCCTTCTGGCCCTGGGTCACGTCGAAGGTGACGGCCTGGCCTTCCTGGAGCTCCCGGAAGCCGGTGGCGTTGATGGCGGAGTAATGCGCGAAGACATCCGGCCCGCCGCCGTCCTGCTGGATGAAGCCGAAACCCTTTTCGGCGTTGAACCACTTGACGGTTCCGCTGGCCATGCTCGTGCCTTCCCGTTGATATCCGGATCCGCACCGCGCGGCCCCGGAGGCGCCATGGTCCGTACCGGCACAGCAAAACGCCCGCACCGAAGCGCGGGCTGGTACGGCGAACCACGACATCTGGCAGTGACGCTACATGGCGAAACCGCGCCCCACCAGAGAGCAACGACGCGATGTGTACGTCCGGTGGTCTCGACTCACTCCTACGGCACGCGTTGAGCGTGAACTGCGGATGCCGGGCGCCGGATTGCCCAGGGCGGAAAGCTGTCGCGCGGTGTGCCGGTCGAGCCGGCGGGACAGGTCCGGCAACCCGGGCGCCTCTCCTGCACCACATGTGGTGTGACCGGTGGCTCAACTCATTCCGGCCGAGTACCGAACGGGCGAACGGCTCGCTCTCCCGTCTCCCTGGTCGCGGTCACGTATGCACTACTTCGCGCCAACACCGCAGAATCGCAGCACTGTTGCTCCCTGCGCGCCCGGAAAAGGCTCACTCCGGCTCCCCCGCAATCGCGAACGAAAGTCCGACCCTGCCTGTGGCGAATCGGTATCCACTGGGGCGTTACCTTCATGAGTGTCGGTAACATCAGCCGCCATACATGTTTGAGACACAACGAAAGACGAGGACTGATGTCCGAAAACACTCTCACATCCACCATCAGCGCGGACTATGCACAGCGGATCACAGATGATCTCGCGGCAAACCGGAGCGAGCAGGACCGGGCCCGTGCCGAGCTGACCCGACTGCAGGACGAGCTCATCCGCTTGGAGGAGGGTGAGCAGATCCTGGTCAAGATGCAGGAGGTACTGGGCGGCAACGACCGTAAGGTAAAGCCCGCCACGGGCAAGGGTAAGGGCCGCAAGGCCGCGGCGTCCGTACCCGCCGCACGCCGCGCCAAGGAGAAGACGGCGTCGCGCAAGGAGAACAACGAGCCGAGGGCCCGGGTCCGCGCCAAGCAGCGGACCGCCGCCAACGGGGCCTCAGCATCCAAGGGAGCCGGCGAGCCGACGTGGCGTGAGCTGGTCACCGGGTATCTCGCGGACCAGCGGGAACCGAAGTCCGCCGCCGAGGTGGCCGCCGCTCTGGCCGAGGCCCACCCCCAGCGCACGACCCAGGTCACCGTGGTGCGCAACACTCTTGAGCAAGGGGTCGCGCACGGACTGCTGGAGCGCTCCAAGCAGGGACGCTCCGTCTACTACAGCCCTGTGTCATCCGCGAAGGGCGACGGCGCCGAGGCACCGGCCGAGTAACGGAAGCTCAGCACTTCAGGCCCACCTGGCTCAGCCCGGCCCACATCCGTTCGTAGCGGCCGGACCAGCAGGGCTGCCGGACTCGCGGCCGCGCGGGCGTCACCGCTGCCCTCGTCGGCTGCGGCGTTCTTCCGGGTCGCGCGGCCCGTCTCCGGTGGCCAGGACCGTACGACGCCCGGTCGAGCGGACCGGTTTCCCGCCTCGCCCTCAGTCTCTCCCCTACGCGGGTCCGGCAGCACGGCGACGGCTCGCAGGTCGTCAGTGGCGTGGCGCCGGATACGCCGTGGGCAGCCGCATTCCATGGGCGGCCATGATGTCCCGCACTCGGTCGGGGTAATCGGTGATGATCCCGTCGACGCCCATGTCCATGAGCGCCTCGATGGTGGCCGGGTCGTCGCAGGTCCAGGGAATGACCTTCAGCCCGCGCCGGTGGGCATCGTGGATCATCTTCCTGCCGGGGTAGAACCGGAAGGCCGGATCCGCGACCGTGCCGTTCTGCGGGAACCCGTAGTTCGGGGACAGCGCGGTCACACCGGGGACGGAGGCCGCAGCCCTCACGAAGTCTCCGTCGTGGTCATCGACGTCGATCCCACCGAGCCAGGGGGAGGCTCCGGGCTTCCCCACCTGGAGGAAGTCGTAGTTCGTCAGCGCCACCAGAGGGTAGGCAGGTGCGAGCTTGTGCATCTCCTGCAACGCACCCCAGTCGAAGGACTGGACGGACACCTGCTTCTGAATGCCGGAACGGCGGATCTCCTCGAAGACGCGACGTACGAAAAGCTCGCGCGGCGCGGTCTGCTCGGGTGCTCCGGCCTCCACCTTCGTCTCGATGTTCAGCTTGACCCGCTCGGCCTTGTAGCTCTTCACCAGGCCGAGTACGTCCCTCAGTTCAACCATGCGGAAGCCCTTGATCCGCTCCTGCTGGGGGAACCCGGGCAGCTGCTGATATCCGCAGTTCATCGTCTTGATCTGCGCGAGCGTCAGGTCCTTGACGTACTTGCCGACGTACGGGTACATCGGGTCCCCCGGCGTCAGCGGACCGGTGTCCTCGCACTTCTGCGCGCTGATCTGCCGGTCGTGCGTCACGACCACTTTCCGGTCCTCGGTGACCTGGGTATCCAGCTCCAGGGTGCTGACACCCAGGCGTATCGCCTTGCCGAAGCCCTCGAGGGAGCCCTCCGTGGTCAGCCCGAGGCCCCCGCGGTGGGCCTGCAGGTCGAACGCCACTTCGCGAACCGGCTCGTGCTCATGAGGGGCCACGGCCGCCTGCGCGGTCGCCGGAACGGCGAATACGGGGAGAAGGGCCAGGCCGGCGACTGCGTGCTTCAGGGACATGTGTGCCTCGTCTGTTGCGTCGAACTGGACGCCGCGAAGCCAACCCCGGGGATCCGGCTCACACGAAGAACCACCGTAAGGACATCGTGAACGTCCGCGAAACGGAGCTCAGCGGGGCGCACTGTGGCAGGACCTGGGCGCTGTCGTCCTCTGCGGGCCGCGCCTGCGACAGCCTCTCCGGCATCGCGCGCCCGGTTCCCCGGACCACGACGCGCTCCGGCTCCATTCGGATGAACCCCGTCCGGCCGGGAATAGCGGGTACGGATCGCTGTTGATCTCACCATGACCTCTGAGAAGCGCGAGACATTCGGACGGGTCGGCATCTGGAGCAGCGCCCTGCACGGGTCGCGAACGGACGACGCCGGCAGAGAAGCGATCGCGGAAGCGGCCGCCGAGCTCGAGGAGCTGAACTACGGCACGCTCTGGATCGGGGCCAATCCCTCGGTCGAGGACGCCGCAGCGGTCGTCGCCGCCACCCGCACGGTCACGGTGGCCACCGGCATCCTGAGCATCTGGGACCACACCGCCCAGGAGGTGGCGGCGCGGATCGCCACGATCGACGCGAACGAGCGCGGGCGGTTCGTGCTCGGTCTGGGCGTCAGCCACGGTCCGGTGGTGCCGCAGTACACAAAGCCGTACAGCGCGATGGTCGCCTATCTCGACGCCCTCGACGCCGCCACCGCACCGGTGGGCTCCGGAAGCCGTGTCCTCGCCGCGCTCGGCCCGAAGATGCTGAAACTCGCCACCGGCCGGGCACTGGGCGCACACCCCTACCTCGTCACCACGGAACACACCGCGGAGGCACGTACGGCGCTCGGTCCCGACGCGCTGCTCGCCCCGGAGCTGTCGGTGGTCCTCGACACAGACCTCGACCGGGCCCGCACCACCGCCCGGAACATGCTGTCGATGTACCTGCAACTTCCCAACTACACGGCCAACCTGCTGCGGCTGGGGTTCACGGAGAGCGACTTCGACGGCGGCGGCAGCGTCCGGCTCCTCGACGCTCTCTTCGCCCTGGGTGACGCGGAGCGCGTGAAGGCCCGGACCGGGGAGTACTTCGACGCCGGCGCCGACCACGTGGCGCTGCAGGTCCTCACCGCCGACGAGGGTGGTGGCGGTCTGCCGCGGGCCGAATGGCGTGAGCTGGCCGAGGTGTTCGCCGACGACCTGTAGGCCGCTGGTATGCCGGGGCGGTACCCACTGCGCGGCCGCCACTCCCTCGGCCCGCAGCGGGCACCGGCCCGCACCTTCAGGAGCAGCGTCGTCGATCGGAGGACGAGCCGCTCCCCCTGTTCGACCACAGCCACGCGAAGGGGCGTCATCGCCGAGGGCATCTGCTGATGCGCCGGGGCCATTAACTCAGCTTCCGCGTGGCGGTCGTCGGCTGTCCGGCACGTCACGCCGTCGCGCAGCGCTCGCGGAGGAGGTCCACCCCGTCACCTTCCAGTTCGTCGAGATACGTCGAGCGCCCGGTCATGGCCATCACCAGGGCCAAGGTGGTTCCGGACACGAGAGGTCCGGCACCGGTGGTGAAGGGACCGTCCTGTGCGACGAGCCGCAGGCCGTGGACGCGCCCCTTGGCTGGTACGACGAGGTCTGAGCCCCGGTAGTAGTCGGCTACCCGTGTGACCGTTTCGATCGGGTGGTCGCGGCGGATGCCCAGCGGACGCCGGATGTCCTCCCCGTGCACGATCGTCTCCCCGAGCATGGCGATGACGGGGAGCGGCGGTTTCGTCGTACTCGGTACGACATGCCGGAATCGTTCAAGCGTCTCGCCGGGGGACGCGCCCATCTGCTCGGTCAGGCGCATGGCCACCTGTTTGTCGAAATCGAACCGGCATCGGATCACACCTGCCAGCCATCCCACGGAGTTGAGGCGTGCCCCCGCGGTGAGGTGCGCCAGTACCTGACGCACCGTCAGATCACTGCACAGCGACTGTGTGGCCCACTGTCCGTCGGATATGTCTGCGAGATCGGCCGCGAGCACCGCTCGCTCGGAGTGGACCAGCGGCCAGGCCCCTCCCTCGCGGTTGAGGTCCGCTGACGGGTTCGAATCGGTCATCCGGGCGTGTCTCCTGCCGTGAATCGTGCACTGGAGGGCCGGAACAGGAATCCTCCGGCCTGACGGTAAAGAAGGTGACTCTCGGTGTGGTGCAAAGTCATCGGTATCTGTCATCGGTGTCCCTGACCTCCGTTCGGCGCCAGCCACCGGTGTCAGCCCCCGGCACGCTTCAGCTCGACCAGGACCTTCCCGGCCTCGTCGTACACGATCAGGCTCTTCGGCAGCTGGTCGCCGTGCCCGGAAGGCATCGACATGTCGGTATACCACGCTCCCCGACCCGTCCCGCCGGCCAGGGTGACCAGGACGGCCGCATGGGCGCCCGGACCGTCACGCATGCCGAGGAGGGCCGCATCGGGTGCGGTGAAGTGGCCGACCCGGCGCTTCCGATCCCCCACGACCGTGCCGAAGGCCGGGCTCACCGAAGGCTCTTCGGTGTTCGCCATGACGCAGGGCGGCGCCGAGCTCTTCGGCTGATCGCACTGGCGGCGTAGGCCGGAGGCCTGTTCGTCCTCTTCTTCAGGTGACTCCTCGTGGGCGGGCTGCACCAGCAGCGAAAGGGGTTCTCCACCCCAACAACGCCGCCTCGCCTGGCTGCGGGTGACACCTCCGCCGATGACTTCTTCCCTCGCCCGTCGGTGAGCGGGGTGCGCCGGTCCGACGCTCCGGGCAACGGACTTCCGCGCCGTGGTGCGAAGGATGGCAGAACACCACGCTGGAGACGGGGCTCGGACCCGCGGGCGGAGCGTCACCGGCAGCTCCTCGCCACAGTCAGCGGATGACCGGTGCCACCCATCCTGGCACCGGTCTTCACGTGGTTCATCGCCGCGCTGCGTACGCGAGCCGGCGAGGTTGCGACACCCGGGTGACCGGCTTCCGAGCAGGGAGGCGGACGGCTCAGGGGCTGTCCGCCTCCCAGGCCCAGCGCCTGGGGTCGGCCGCTACGGGCCCGTACACGGCGCGTCCTCCCGCACCGAATTTCCCGAGCTCCGTGCCGAGGGCAGCGCCTATGGCGAGGCGCTCCTCGGGCCAGCCGGTCACGTCCAGCAGCAGCCCGTCCAGCGGGCCGCCCACCAGCTCCACGTAGACGTGCCCGGGCCGGGGCCCCGGATCGGGGTCGTCATGGTCGGCACCGTAGACGCGGCGCCTCATCAGTTCGTCCATGCTCCCAGCATCACAGCCACCACCGACAATCCCCCCGGCCACTGCGTGGCTGCTCCCCTCGGACGCGCAGCGTGGGGCGGTGCCGGACGACGCACCCGTCGTGTGGCAGCGTGGAGACGCGTCCTCTGAATCATCCGGTGTGATTCACCGTCACAGGGAGGACGCAGTACGAGACAGAGGAGAGAACATGTCGAAGCCGCCGCTTCCCGACGCCGCGGTAACCATGCTGCGCAAGCCCAACCCGGCTGTGATCGCAACCCTGCGGTCGGACGGGCAGCCCGTCTCGGCGGCCACCTGGTACCTCTGGGACGACGGTCGAGTGCTGGTCAACATGGACGAGGGCCGCAAGCGCCTCGACCATGTCCGCCGGGACCCTCGTGTCACCCTGACCGTGCTCGACGACTCCGACTGGTACACCCATGTGACCCTGATCGGGCGTGTCGTCGAGGTGAGCGACGACGAGGGTCTGGCCGGCATCGACCGGCTGTCCCAGCAGTACCTCGGCCAGCCTTACGCGAACCGTGACCGTGCCCGGGTCAACGCGTGGATCGAGATCGACCGCTGGCACGGGTGGGGTGGCTTCCGGGACAGCTCCCAGGCAGCGACGTAGAAGGCCGAGTCGTCGCTGCTTCCCCGATCCGGCATGTGGGAGCGACGGTCTGGGAGGAAGGAAGCGGCGGCACCTGGAACTCGTTCATGTCCTTCGCCGATCCGGACGGCAACGGATGGATGGTCCAGGAGGCACTTTCGGAGCTGTCCGCCCGCTGACGCCGGGGCGGGGCGGGCGGGCTCGAACCCGCACCCGCCCCGCCCCCGTACGTCAGGCGTTCGGGTCGAAGGGGATCCCTGCCGGGAGCGCCTTTTGGAGATGGGCGGCGAAACTGCCGTCCTTGAGTCCGAAGGTCGCGCTGCCGAAGTCTGCCTGGACCAGCTTGTCCCGCAGTCCGGCCGGGTAGCCGTTCCAGCCGACGAGGCTGGGGAACCGCCACTCTTGGTAGTGGTTCTCCGGCGGCTCGTCATTGGAATTCGCGGGGCGGAAGCAGTGGGTACTGATGCCGTCCTTGTGGTAAACGATCTTGGGGTGGCTTCCGTCCCAACGGATCTGGTCACTGGCGTAGATGTCGAAGTTCCCGTGGGCAGAGGTGGACACATAGCGTGCCTCGTTGTTCTGGACCCACACCACGACGTGCTCCCAGTCGTGCCGGTGACCGCCGAGCCCGCTGCCGGCCACCGCCTGGTCCTTCTCGAAATAGAGCCCGTACATGACCGCGCACCACCCGTTGTTGCACATGGAACGGGAATAGCCGTTGGTGTTGTCCAGATCCACGGCGTCGCGGCAACTGCCGTTGACCGCACCTGTGGTGTTGAGGCCGGGGGCTATCGTTCCGTCCGGGCCGATCGCCGGCGTGGGATAGCAGCCGTCCGTGTCGTAGTCGTACGCCGGCTGGAAGGCCTGCTCCATCGCGTCCGCGTTCGCGGGCAGCGCGCTCGGCGGGGCGGCGAGCGCGCTGCTTGCGGTGGCGATGACCAGTGCGACGGCACTGGTCACGACGAAGGTGGCCTTGCGGATGGGTGCGCTGCTTTTCACTACGTCCTCCGGGTCGGGCGCGTGTCTGTGGGGGGCACGCGCGCTACGCCTGACATGCCCACCGCGATCGTCTTGAACCCTGCGGACGCACCGAGTTCAGCACGGAACTCCGACTTCGACGAGGCCGGGGCACCCTGCTGAACGGACACGTGCCGCCGGACGGACACTGCCTGTCGGACCGGTGTACGTGGTGTCAGGGGCCGGGCACGCGAGAGCGTCGCAGGGCCCCGGCGCACCTCAGCGTGGGCGGCGGACGGCTCCGGGGGCCGTGACACCGGACGTGCCGGCCTGGACCGCCTTGCCCGGGCGCAGGGTCCAGGGCACCGGATCGGTGTTCATCAGCCATCCGTCGGCGATCAGGCGGCGGATGACGAAGATCCGTAGTTCCCGTGACATCTTCCCCCAGCCCAGCGCCTCACAGAGCTGCTTGACGGAGGGTCCGTGACCGTGCGCCGCGCGGAACGCGGCGGCGCACTCGGCGGCGACAGGCCCCTGGTCGGGGAACTTGGCCTCCCAGGAACTGAAGGCAGTACGCACCTTCTCCTTGAACTGGGCGGGAACTGCCTTGCGCATGAAGGCCTCCGACACCCTGGCCGTGGACAGGGCGCACTCGGGGCAACGCTCGACCGCCTCGACGTGCCGCCTCAGAGCCACGCTCGCACGGCCCTTCCACTCGTCCCAGTCCAGCCGCTCCTCCTCCGGCTCGTCGTGCGTGACGGGTGGCGTGTCGGCTGGGGGACGCGTTCCCGACAGATGCCGCACAGCTTGCGCCAGCAGATACCGGTCACCGTCCAACTCCGCCAGGAATCCCTTGGCGAGTAGTTCCGGCAGGGCGACCCCACAGTCCTCGGGAAGGTGGGCGGGCAGCGTGCCGTACTCGTCGGCCGGTCCATGAGCGGCCAGAAACAGCGCGGCCAGCCGTGCGGCGGTCGAGGTCTTCTTGACCGGCTTGGCGGAGAGGGTCCGGACCGTCCAGCCGGACACCCTGGAACGCATCACCTTGCCGAAGGGCAGCCGGGTGTCCGTCCGGTCGGCGAGGTCCGGCACGGAGACCCCCACAGGGGTGACGAGGTCTTCGCCGAGCAGCGCCTCCTGCCCCTGCCAGCCCAGCGCTCCGAACGCGGTGACAGCTCCCCCCGGGTCGGCCAGGCGGAGGGAACGTACGTCCTGGCCGGTGAGATTGCCGATTCCGCTCCGGGCCGCCCGGATGGCGACGACCACCGCGAGGAGTTGCGCGTCGGCCCCCTTCAGGGGCAGCGAACTCACGTAAGCCAGGAGCGTACGGGCGGCTTCTCCCTGGCGGGGCGTCAGCAGGAAGGGCTTCGGCTGCACTGCCGGTACGGCCGGGGCGGGGGACGAACTGGGAAAGGAAGGAGGCACGCCTAGTACAACGCGCGCGAGGGCCCGAGGTCACCGTTCGTACTGACATATAAAGGCACGCTTCCGTCGGCGAACGATATGAACGCAATGACGGGACCCCTGGTGAACGGCCAGGGCATGGCTAGCATCGGCCGGCATGCACCGGAATGAAAAGCCAGGAGGCAATACCGTGACCGCTTTCCTCAAGAGGCAGCGCTCACGCGGGAGGCTGTCCACCGTGACGGCGGGCTGCGTCGCAGGGGTTCTCGCCGCCGGCCTCGTCGGACCCGCCCAGCCCTCGGCTGCGACCGTGCCGCCGGCCACGGTTTCCTGCCCGGCGGACCTGGCGACAAAGGCGACGTGCTACACCGGCCAGGATTCCCACGGCGCCCACTACGCCGTCGCCATCCCCCTGGCGTGGAACGGAACGCTGGTCATGCACGCCCACGGCGGCCCCGGCCTGGGCGCGGAGTCGGACCCGCAGCGCAGCACCGACGACTTGGAGCGCTGGTCGGTCATGGTGGAGGAGGGCTACGCCTGGGCGGGCTCGGCCTACCGCCGCGGCGGATACGGAACGAGGATGGCGGCCTCGGACACGGAGAATCTGCGCCGGCTGTTCACGGAGAGGTTCGGGCGCCCGGACACCACGCTGATTCACGGGCAGTCCTGGGGCGGGAACGTGGCGGCGAAGACCATCGAGATGTACGGGACCGGCGCCGACTCGCCTTACGACGGCGCCCTGCTCACCAACGGCGTCCTGGCGGGGGGTTCCCGTGGTTACGACTACCGGGTGGATCTCCGCGCCGTCTATCAGTACTACTGCCGCAATCACCCTCGCCCGTCCGAGCCGTCGTACCCCCTGTGGATGGGGCTCCGTCAGGATTCGGCGATGACCGGTGCGGGGCTGCGTGCCAGGCTCCAGGAGTGCACGGGTTACGCCTCGCAGCCTGCGGACCGGACTCCGCTGCAGCAGCGGAACCTGGACGACATCCTCGCGGTCACCAAGATCCCCGAGCGGACACTCGAGTCGCACCTCTCTTTCGCGACCTTCACGTTCCGCGACATCGTGCGACGAGTCGGCCTGCGCAGCCCTTTCAGCAACCGGGACGTGCACTACCGCGGGTCGCACGACGACGCCGCGCTCAACGCCGGGGTCGAGCGGTTCTCCGCCGACCCCTCCGCGCGGCGTGACCTGTCCTACGACAGCGACCTGACGGGCGCGGTGACCGTCCCCGTGCTCACGATGCACGCCATCGACGACCCGACCGCCTTCGTCGAGCACGAAGCGGCGTACCTCGACAGTCTGAAAGGCGCTCACCGCGACCGTCACCTCGTGCAGACCTACACCCAGGAGAGCGAGCACAGCGGGCTCAGTACTGCGGAGTACGCCAGCGCGGTCTCGGCACTGTCCGGCTGGGTACGAACGGGTCGCAAGCCCACGCCGGCTTCCGTCGCGTCCTCCTGCCCCGGCTTCGACTCGGAGTACGGGACCGGCTGCTTCTTCCGGCCGGACCATCAGCCGTCCTCCTATGCCTCGCGGGTGAACCCCCGTGCGGGAGCCACGCAGTGGCCCGCGATGCCCCGGGCACAGGAAAGGAAGTGGAGCCGCCTCGAGGACGTGGGGATCGCACCCTGAGCGGTGCACGCGGGCAGGGGCAGGGCAGGCGATAAAGGTGTGCTCCGGCGGACGGGGCTGGATATCGTCGCCCCATGACCGTCCTCGAGCGACTTCGCCCTGATCACGCTCCTGCCCTGCTCGCCTTCGAGCAGGAGAACCGCGCATACTTCGCCGCTTCGATCCCTGACCGGGGAGACGACTTCTTCGCCGGGTTCGCCGCGCGGCATGCCGAGCTGCTCGCGGAACAGGAGGCCGGGATGCACCACTTCCACGTATGGGCGGACGGCGAGGGGGCAGTGCTGGGGCGGGTCAACCTGGTCGGCGTCGCGGACGGCTCGGCCGAGCTCGGGTACCGCGTCGCCGAGCGCGCGGCGGGGCAGGGTCTGGCCACGTCGGGGGTCCGCAGGATGTGCGCGCTGGCTTTCGCGGAGTACGGCCTGACCGCCCTCCGGGCCAAGACGACGGTGGACAACGCGGGTTCGAGGAGGGTACTGGACCGTGCGGGCTTCGTTGCGGCAGGCGCGATCACACTGATGGGCAAGCCTGGGCTGCGCTTCACCCGTGACCTCGCGGATCCACGCAGCTGAGCCCGGGGGTCGCGCCGGCCGGTGCGCGCCGCGAACGCACATCGGTGGCGCACCGCGCTGCGGCCGCCACCGATGTGCCCGTTCGTGCTGTGCTCAGTTGTCGTCGACCTGCTCGTCCGTGATCGTGCCCTTGGCCGCGTCCACGTCGAAGGTGGTCTTCTTCCAGTCCTTGGAGACCACGTCGACCTGCCAGACCAGGGCCTGGCTGTCGTTCTCGTCGAGGGCGATCGAGGTCACCCAGCCCTTGGTCTTGTCCGTGGCGACCTTGGCAGCCTGCTCAGGGGTCTGCGTCGCCTTGGAGATCTGGTCCGCGAGCTCCTGCTTGTCGGCGTCGCTCTGATCGGCGTCCGGCGCGGAATCGATGACGTCACCGGACACCGCGTCGATCGTCACCTTGTGCGCGGTGCCGTCCTCCTCGACGACCTCCGCGACCCACTTGGGGCTGCCGGGGCTGCCGCTCGGGCTCGGGCTGCCGGTGGCCTCGGGACTCGGGCTGGCGCTTCCGTCCGGGCTGGGACTGCCGGTCGGGCTGCCCGTCGGGCTGCCTGTCGGGCTGCCTGTCGGACTGGGACTGCCGGTGGCTTCGTCCTCGTCGTCGAGGCCCTTGAGGTCCAGATCGGTCAGCTTGCCACCGGACACCTCACCGACGGCCGTCGTGGCGGCCTTGTCGAAGGTGACCTTCACGGTCGACAGCAGTTCCTTGCGCTTGGTCTGGTCCTCGGTCAGCTGCGCCGTCTCGGAGGGGCTGCCCGAAACGCTCCCGGAAGGGCTGGCCGTCTGGTTCGGAAGGACCTTCGCAGCCTCTGAGGTCTCCGCGGCTGTCTTGTCACCGCTGTCCTGACCGCAGCCGGTCACGAGGGTGGCGGCGAGAGCAGCGGCGCACAGGGCGCCTCCGGCGAGGCGGAGCCGGTGGGTACGCGGGGAAACGGTCTTGGTTCGGCGGGGCTCAAATCTCATGCTTGCATGCCTAGCCTCCTCTGCTAACAGTCATGTTGTTCGACCGGCGGGTGTCACCCGTTCGACGGCGCCGTCCGCCCATTCGGCGTGTCGTGCCGCCGGGCACCCGACGGCCGCCCGCACGAAGAAAAGCGCCGGTTCGGGAGAACCGACGCATTTCCCAAGGAACTGTGCGACGTCAGGCGGTCAGCTGCACCTCGGCAGGCATGGACGCCGGGCCCAGCGATCCCGCCGAAGGGACGGCGCGCAACTGCGCCGCCGCGGCGGCCAGTGCGTCGGGCACGGTCCTGGTCCCGGTGGTGACGCAGAGGGTGTACGAGACGTCGTCGAGTCGACGGCTGCTCTCGGAAGTGCCCAGCCGTGCATGGGTGCTTCGCAGTGTCTCGTAGCGCTTGACGAGATTCCGCAGCGTTGCGGGATTGGCCATCAGCACGGCAGTTCCTCTCCACAGGGCGGCCGGGTGCCGCTGGGCCCCGCGCCGACGAAGTCCGATCGCGCCGGCGGTACCCGCCTGGCGTCACGGGCGGCCGTGCGAAGCTGACAGCACGCGTCCGATCCCTTGCAGATGATGGTCACCCCGCCTCACCCATTCCGCATCCGCAACCACGGACGGTCATCCGGTGGTACTCCCGAGCGCCATGTGCGCCGGTGGGAAACAATGGGGGTGACGGGCGGGCTGCTGCCGGCCCGGTCGGGAGGTCGGTCATGGACTATCCGGAGCGATACGAGCTCATCTTCCAGGCGGGCGGCGCCGAGGACGACGTGGTCGTCGTCCATCTGACGGCACGCTCCGGTGCGGGTGGTTATCCGGTCTACGAGGACGAGACCGGGATCGTGCGCGCCGAGATCAGCGAGCGCAGCGAGGTCCGCATGCTCGCGAGCGGGGGCCATCAGGTCCTGGGCACACCGCTGCTGGCCCGGCCGCTCGGTCCGAGAACGGCCGGTCACGGCACCGGCTGAGGAACTGCGGAGCGCCGAATCGCCATACCTGAAGTCCGTTCACGCCCACAACTCGCCCGAATGTGTTTACTTTCCTGAAGCACGGCCGTAGTCTGCCGGTGAAACCACAGACTCGGGCATGAAACGGAAACGTAACCACATGTACGCACCGGAGCGGCAGCAAGAGATTCTCCGCCTCGCCGGCGAGAGCGGGCGCGTCGATGTGCTGTCCCTGGCGGAGCAGTTCCAGGTGACCGCGGAGACGGTACGGCGTGACCTCAAGGCTCTCGACCGGGCGGGACTCCTCCGCCGGGTGCACGGCGGGGCGATTCCGGCCGGACGGCTCGGTTTCGAACCGGACCTCGCCGAGCGCGACACCGTGGCCGCCGACGAGAAGGACCGCATCGCCGCCGCCGCCCTGGGCGAACTCCCGGTCGAGGGCAACATCATCATCGATGCCGGGACGACGACCGTCAGGCTGGCGTCCTCCGTCCCGATCGACTCGCGTCTCACCGTGGTCACCCATGCCCTGCCGGTGGCCGCGCGCCTCGCCGACCATCCGGGGATCGCGTTGCATCTGGTCGGCGGCAGGGTCCGGCACCGCACCCGCGCGGCAGTCGGCGCCTGGGCGCTGAGCGCATACGCCGAGATCAACGCGGATGTCGTCTTCCTCGCCACGAACGGCTTCTCTCCCGAGGGCGGCCTGACCACCCCGGATCTCGCCGAGGCCGCCGTGAAACGTGCCGTGATCGCGGCGGCCCGCAGGGTGGTACTCCTCGCCGACTCGGGCAAGTCCGGTCAGGAGCACTTCGCGCGCTTCGGCGATCTCTCCCACGTAGACCTGCTGATCACCGATACGGGGCTGAGCCCCGAGGACGCCCGGGCCATCGAGAGCCGGGGCACGGAAGTGGTACGCGCATGATCCTGACCGTCACCCCCAATCCGAGCCTGGACCGCACGTACGAACTTCCGGGGCTCACCCGTGGCGCGGTCCTGCGGGCCACGGCGGACCGTGTCGATCCCGGCGGCAAGGGCGTCAACGTCTCCCGCGCGGTAGCCGCCGCCGGGCACCGCACGGTGGCCGTCGCACCGCTGGGCGGACCCGAGGGCGCGTTGCTGGCCCGGCTGCTCGGCGAGCACGGCATCGAGGCCGCCGGTGTACCGATCGTCGGCAGCACCCGCGTCAACATCACCCTCGTCGAACCCGGCGGCACGCTGACGAAGGTCAACGCGGCGGGTCCCGAGATCGCGCCGGCAGAGGCCGAGCGCCTGCTGGACACCGTCCGGGCCCGGTCGGCGGGCGCGGACTGGATCGCCTGCTGCGGAAGCCTGCCGCGCGGACTTCCGCCGCAGTGGTACGCCGAAATGGTCGCCCACAGCCACCGGGCCGGCGTCCGGATCGCTCTCGACACCTCCGGTGCGGCCCTCGTAGCGGCGTTGCGTGAGCGGCCGGACGTGGTCAAGCCGAACACCCAGGAGCTCGCCGAGGCCGTAGGCCGTCCGCTCGCGACGGTCGGTGACGCGCTCAAGGCCGCACGGGAACTGTGCGAGCTCGGGGCACGGTCGGTGCTCGCCAGCTTGGGTGCCGTCGGCCAGCTGCTGGTGGAACCGTCCGGAGCGTACTTCGCCGTCGCGCGGGTGGATGCGGTCCGCAGCGACGTCGGTGCCGGCGACGCCTCGCTCGCGGGGTTCCTCTCCGCAGGCGGAACGGGCCGGGCGGCACTGTCCGCCGCGGTGGCCCACGGCGCCGCAGCCGTGCAGCTGCCGGGCAGCTCCATGCCGACCCCCGCCGACCTCGATCCGTCCTCGGTGGTCACCACCAGGGACATCCCCATGGACCTGGCACTCATGGGGCAGGCCCCATGACCTCCGTAATCCCTGTCCAGCCGTACGACTCCCCCGTCCCCCGCGCCGTCCCCAGGGCGGTCCACGAGCAAGGAGCCCCGCGATGAGTGAGCTGATCACCGCGGAACTGGTCGACCTCGATCTGTCCGCCGAGACCAAGAGCGATGCTGCCCGTTCACTGGCCGGACGGATGGTCGCGGCCGGCCGCGTCACCGACCTCGACGGCTTTCTCGCCGATGTGGCGGCCCGCGAGGCCCAGATGCCGACCGGTCTGGACGGAGGAATCGGCATTCCGCACTGCCGCAGCGAGCACGTCGAGGCACCGACACTGGCCTTCGGCCGCAGTTCGAGGGGCATCGATTTCGGTGCTGCGGACGGGCCTGCGGATCTCGTCTTCCTGATAGCGGCGCCCGCGGGCGCTGACGACGACCACCTCACGATTCTGTCGAGCCTGGCCCGCCGGCTCATGGACCCCGGATTCACGGAGGCGCTGAGGTCGGAGGGCGATGCCGCCGCCGCAGCGGCCCTGATCCGCGGCGAGGAGATTCCCCCGACGGTGGTGCGGGACCAGGAAGAAGCGGCGGAGACGAAGACGGTCGAGCCGTTCCGCATCGTCGCCGTCACGTCCTGCCCGACCGGAATCGCACACACGTACATGGCCGCCGAGTCGCTGGAGGCCGCCGCACGCGACCAGGGTGTCGTGCTGAACGTCGAGACCCAGGGATCAGCCGGGTTCGAGCGGCTGGATCCGGCGGTGATCGCCGCCGCGGACGCGGTCATCTGGGCACACGACGTCGACGTGCGGGAGAAGGCGCGATTCGGCGGCAAGCCGGTGGTCGACACCGGGGTCAAGGCAGGGATCAACCGCCCCGCCGAGCTCATCGCAGAGGCCCGGCGCAAGGCCGAGCGGGGAGAGATCAGCAGGCTTCCCGACGACCACGACGGGCCGGAGGTCTCTACGGGCGGTTCAGCGGGAACGACCGGACACTTCGGCGTCCGGCTGCGGACCTATCTGATGTCCGGTGTCAGTTACATGGTGCCGTTCGTCGCGGCCGGCGGCCTGCTCATCGCTCTCTCCTTCGCCATCGGCGGCTACGAGATCGCGAGCGCGAAGTCGGTGGCCGACCACTTCGTCTGGGGCGAGGCGGACAGCTGGGCTGCCCTGCTGAACCAGATCGGTACGGCCGCGTTCGGCTTCCTGGTCCCGGTGCTTGCTGGATACATCGCCTACGGAATGGCGGACCGGCCGGCGCTCGTCCCCGGTTTCGTCGGCGGCGCCATCGCGCTCACCATCGACGCGGGCTTCCTCGGCGGTCTGGTCGCGGGTCTGCTGGCCGGTGCGGCGGTAATGGCGATCCAGCGGGTGAAGGTGCATCCCACGCTGCGCGGCATCATGCCGGTGCTGGTGATCCCTCTCCTCGCGTCGATCGCGGTCGGCTTCCTGATGTTCGTCGTGGTCGGCAAGCCGATCGCCTCTCTCCAGAACGCCCTCACCGACTGGCTGAACGGGCTGTCGGGCTCCAACGCGGTCATCCTGGGCGTCGTCCTCGGCCTGATGATGTGCTTCGACATGGGCGGCCCGCTGAACAAGGTGGCCTACGCCTTCGCCGTCGGCGGTCTGGCCGATCCGACGCCCGGCAGTCTCAAGGTCATGGCCGCGGTGATGGCGGCCGGGATGGTGCCTCCGCTGGCGATGGCCCTCGCCACGACCTTGCGACGCGGGCTGTTCACCCGGACCGAGCGGGAGAACGGCAGGGCGGCGTGGGTGCTGGGCGCCTCGTTCATCACCGAGGGCGCGATCCCGTTCGCCGCGGCGGATCCCCTTCGGGTGATCCCGTCCGTGATGGCCGGCGGCGCGGTCACCGGCGCGCTGTCCATGACCTTCGGCTGTACGCTCCGCGCTCCGCACGGCGGTGTGTTCGTCGTCCCGCTCATCGGCGAGCCGTTCCTCTACCTGCTGGCCATCGCCGCCGGCACCGCCGTGTCCACCGCTCTGGTCGTCGCCCTCAAGGGCATGCGGCGGGACCCGAAGAGCGCGGCCCAGGCCGACGCCGGGTCCGACGTCACCGTGGCCGCCTGATCCCCGCCCCTCCCCCGAACCGCAGATCCCCTCTTCACCCCAGGAGTGAACCCCGTGTACCAGCGCACCGTCTCCGTCGGCTCCCGTAGCGGCCTGCACGCCCGCCCCGCCTCACTCTTCGTCCAGGCCGCCATGCGTCAGCCGGTCGCCGTCACCGTCGCACGCGAGGGCAGCGACCCGGTCGACGCCCGGAGCATGCTCTCGGTCCTCGCCCTGGCGGCTCAGCACGGCGATCTGCTGGTGCTGTCCGCCGTGGGCGAAAGCGCGCCGGACGCGGTGGAGGAGCTGGCTAGCCTGCTGTCCCAGGACCTCGACGGCAAGGACTGAGTATGACGGAGACGTGGGATCCGCCGGGTGAGGGCGTCATGCGGCTGCCGTCGGCACGGCTGGTCCGCGGCCGCGGTCTGAGGCGTCCGCTCCCCGCCGGGCCCGAGCCCACCTTCACGGTTCATCTGCTGGGTGGTCCGCCACCCCCGGTGGCCTGGGAATCGCGGTGGTTGCGCTGGCCCGACTTCCGTCTCCCCTCCGACAGGGAGGCGGCACGCACCCTGCTCGAGGACGCGTGGAGCCGGGCTCCGGGTGAGCGGGTCGAGGTCGCGTGCGGAGGGGGCCGGGGGCGGACCGGTACGGCTCTGGCCTGCCTGGCCGTGCTGGACGGGGTTCCGGCGGAGGAGGCGGTCGCCTACGTCCGACGGAACTATCACCCCAAGGCGGTGGAAACACCTTGGCAGCGGCGTTATGTGGTGCGCTTCGCGGGATTGTGACGGCTGCCGCCGACCGTGAGGGTCACTCCACCGCGTGCGGAGCCGGAACCGTGGCTCCGCCGCCGGCGCGTACCGCCTCGACGACGTTCTGATGGAGAGCCCTGCTCGCTTCCTCGGACGGGCACGGCACCGGACTGCCGGCCAGTGTGAACCAGTCCGAGGCGCCGCTGTACTGAACGGCCACCTCAGCCTGCTCCTCGGTCCACGTCGTGTGTACGGTCAGATCACCGCTCACGACACCTACCTCTTCGGTGCGCACTCCGCCGGTTCCCGCGAAGACACCGAGGGTGGTCCACGATGCCCAGTTCATGACGCGTCGCCTTTCGGGACAATGACAAGCCTGTCAAGCGGACTTGCCTCGAGTATGGCACCGGGGACCATCACCCGCACGGGTGTGTCCGTACGTATCCGCTCGGTGACGCCGGGGCGCCGGTCAGGGATGCATCGACGCACCCTTGAGGATCTTGTCCACGGCGTTGCGCGGCCCGTACACGGCCAGGCCCACCAGGTCCATCCCGTCCTGGCGCACCGCCCGGACGGCCGCCCTGTTGGCCTCGTCGTGGCCGGTCGTGAAGAGGTCGGACGTGAACACGGCCAGGGTCGCGCCCCTGCCGACCGCCTTGGTGTGCGCCGTGGTCAGGAGTTCCTTGGACCCGGCGAACACGAGAACGGGCTGCCGGAACATGGGCAGGTACGGGGTGCCGTCGGCGTCGGCGTACGGCTCGCCGATCACCTCGGGCACCTGTGTGCCGAGACCGCTCACCAGGAAGGCGGTGACGTTGAGGCGCTGCCAGGTCTCGAGGTCGTCGCGGAGCAGCACAGCGATCTTGGTGTCGAAGCGGACGGGTGCGTTGTCGTCGGTCATGCGAGGAGTCTGCCGAGCCCGGCCGCCGGCCGTCTTGTACGAAGTTTGCAGGCCGCGGTGGCCTGTGACGCTCTTGTATCCTTCGCCCATGGGTGCACGTCCGGACATCACCGCGTGGCGTCCGCGCGTCGAGGGAATCGACGAGGTCTTCCACGCGCACTTCGCCGATCACGCGTACCCCATGCACACGCACGACGCGTGGACGCTGCTCATCGTCGACGAGGGAATGGTCCGCTACGACCTCGACCGACATGAGCACGGGGCGCCCAGCTCGGTGGTGACACTGCTTCCCCCACATGTTCCGCACAACGGCGGTGCGGCGACTCCCGGAGGGTTCCGCAAACGTGTCCTGTATCTGACCACCTCACAGATCGACGCGGATCTCATCGGGCGCGCGGTCGGCCGGCCCGTACTGCGGGATCCACGGCTGCGCCGGCGTGTCCACCAGCTCCACCGGACGCTCGAGAGCCCCGGGGACGAGCTGGAGGCTCAGAGCCGTCTCGCGCTCGTTTCCGAACGTCTTTCCGGTCACCTGCGCGACGAGCCGGTCGCCCCGCAGGTGACCGACCGCCGGGTCGCGTACGAGCTCCGGGATCTGCTCGACGACCGCTTCGTCGAAGGGCTGACGCTCCGCGAGGCCGCGGAGCGGCTGCACACCCATCACACGCACCTGGTGCGGGCGTTCAGCCGGGAGTTCGGCATGGCCCCGCACCAGTACCTGACAGGGCGTCGCGTCGATCTGGCCCGGCGTCTGCTGCTGGGTGGGATGCGCGCGCCGGAGGTCGCGGCCTCGGCCGGTTTCTACGACCAGTCGCACTTCTCCCGGCACTTCAAGCGGGTGGTCGGCACGAGTCCGGGACACTACGCGCGCACCGGATCGGCGACCGCCTGACGGCGCTCCAGCACTCCGCGGACGAACGCCGCCTGACCGGCGTGCTGCAGGTCGTCCGCGATGACACTGATCAACCGCACGCCGAGGGTCACCGGCGGCGACCAGGCCTCGTCCACGACGCGGTCCAGGGCCCGGCCGTCGAGTCCGCGGACGAAGCCGAGGGTCTGCTCGTGCACGGCGTCGAAATAGCCGAGGAGGAGGTCACCCGATGCCACCTTCACAAAACCCACCTCCGCGCTGCTGTGGCCGTAGCCGGTCGCCCCCTTCTCGAGGGGCAGTTCGAAGCGGGACGCCCAGTCCTTCGCGAACCAGATCTGCTCGGTCCCGGCCGCGTCGGCGACGTGATCGTCCTGCACGCGTGCGAGGTGCCATACGAGCCAGGCGATGGAATTCGCCTCGTCGTCGAGCCTGGCGTCGAGGTCCTCGGGGGAGAGATCCTCGACGGCGGCGTGCACCGCTTCATGAATACGTTCGAACGCATCGGCGAGAATGCCTGCACTGTTCATACGACCACCATGGCCGCTCCGCGCACGGCGCCCCGGCTTCGACACGCGGCTGTCACGCGTGCACGGTGTGCAGCCACTTGGTCAGCAGGGCGTTGACCTCTGCGGGGCGCTCCTGCTGGATCCAGTGTCCGCACCCGTCCAGGATGTGCGAGGAGACCAGGCCCGGAAGCGTCGTGGGAAATGCGGCGATGGCGCCGGCCATCCAGGTGGTGGAGGAGTCGAGGGCACCCCCGATGAAGAGGGCGGGACAGGTGAGGCGGGCTCCGTCCCAGGCTGCCAGGTCCTCCCAGTCGCGGTCGACGTTCCGGTAGCGGTTGAGCCCGCCGGTGAGGCCGGTCCGCTCGAAGTCGGCGCTGTAGACGTCCAGTTCCCTCTCCGTGAGCCAGGCCGGCAAGGCACCGCCGGTGAAGCGGTCACGCATGGCCGCTCCGGCGGGCACGAAGAAGGGGCTGTCCGTTCCCGGCGGCGGCATCGTGTCACCGGAGAGGGAGGTGTAGAACCCCGCAAGCCATCCGCGTACATCGGGTTCGATCTCCGCCTCGGCGCGGCCGGGCTGCTGGAAGTAGCTGACGTAGAACTCTTCGCTCCCGCCCATGCGGGCGAAGCCGTCCGTGGGCCGGACCCCGTTCCAGGGAGCGTAGGGGACGCTGAGCATGGCCACGGCCGTGAACATGTCGGGCCGCAGCAGCGCACTGTCGGCGGCGACGGACGAGCCCCAGTCGTGGCCGATGACCGTCGCGGTCTCCTCACCCAGGGCGTGCACGACACCGACCGTGTCGGCGACGAGGGCCGTCATCCGGTAGGCGTCCACGGGGCCGGGGGCCGAGGACCGCCCGTAGCCCCGGACGTCGACGGCCACCGCGCGGAAACCCGCCGCGGCGACGGCGGAGATCTGGTGGCGCCAGGAGTATGAGGTCTCGGGGAAGCCGTGGACCATGAGGACGAGGGGGCCGGTCCCCTGTTCCAGGAGATGGATCCGGCCTCCGGGGACGTCCACCAGTCGGTGGACCGCCCCGGGGACGGTGGTGGAGGGCTCGGCGACGGGCTGCGGCATGGTGTCTCCTCGGACTCTCGGGGCCGGCTGTGTGACCATCATTCGGCGCCCCGGCCGCATCGCCAAGAGAACTTGCCGTTACGGCAAACCTGCCGCGCCCCCATCAGACGAGCAGGCCCAGGAGGTGCGCGCAGGCCGACGCCTCGTCCGGGTGACGGGCGATCACCTCGTAGGTGCCGCGCTCGTACGCGCCGGTCTCCCACACCCCGTCGGGGGTCTTCCTCAGGTACAGGAAGTCCGGGGGTGTGGGAGCCGGTTCGTGCACGCCTTCGATGCGGTAGTAGCCGTCGGCCACGCCGGCCGCGTGAAGTGCCGCGCGCAGTTCCCGGCGCTCCACGGCCGGGACTACGCGCCCACGACGGTGAGGTAGTCGTGGTCCAGCAGCCACTTCACGTTGAGCCGCTGTCCGGCGCCCGGGTCGAGGAAGACGGCGTCGAGCTTGATCTGCTGGCCTCCGCCGGGCTGCTCGAACCATGGTGCGATGCTGCCCTGCCAGACCCAGAACGGCTTGGCGACCTTGTAGACGCGGTAGTCACAAGAGGCCGCGGCGTCACGGGTGTTGAGGTTCTGAGGGGGCAGGGCGCGCTCCTTGTAGGCGTCCCCGGCCGGTGCGAGGTAGCCGCCGTACTCCGATCCGAAGCGGTCCAGACGCTGGCCGGTGCGCAGCTTCGCGGGCTCCTTGTCGATCTCACCGTTGACTTCGGCGAAGCCGTCGTCGGGCGGGTACTTCCAGCTTCCCGTGTCCGCCGGACCTTCCCAGTACTTGTTCAGGAAGGCGGAGGGAGACAGGCCGCCCGTGCGCTTGTAGCCCTTGAGCAGCGGGCCTACGGGTGCCTGCTTCGTGGAGGGCAGCCACTTGGGACCCAGCCGCGCGTCCCCGAGGAACTCACCGGTGCAGGGGTCGTGGCGGACGGCCGCCGTGGTGCGGTGCTCGCTCGGCGCGGCGTTCGCGGCGGGAGCGGTCACCAGCCCTGCGGCGATGCCGAACGCGGCAAGTGCTGTGCGGATACGGTTCATTCGGAGTTCCCCTCGGATGCCGATGCCGATGCCGATACATTCTCGGCGAGCTCACGTAGGGTAACCGACCAGCTCCGTAACGCGTTTACGCCATGCCGTGCGGTGCCCGACCGGGCCAACCCTGGCCGGGCCCCGCTTCGTCAGTGTGCCGTTCCGTCCGGTACGAGGCCGTCTGCGGCGAGCCCTTGCAGGACGGCCTCACCCAGCGCCTGGACCGCGGACATCGGGCGGACCATCACGGTGAACTCCTTGATCCGGCCGTCCTGGCCGAACTGGAGCAGGTCGATCCCGTGGATCTCCTTGCCGTTCACCGTCGCCTTGAACAGCAGGATCTCCGAGGGCTCCGGGGTGTCGCCCACGCTGGTAGCGGCCTCACCTTCGAAGTGCCCGATGTAGCGGAAGTCCTCGAACGTGCGCAGAAGTACGCCGAAGAGGCCGAGCACCATCGGCCTGCCTTCGAAGGGCGTGAACTTCACCGGACTGAAGAGGCGGATGTCCTCCGTGAACAATGCCTCCAGTGCCGCCTGATCACCCTTCTCCACGGCGGCCCTGAAGCGTTGTGCGGTTTCGGCGCTCATGTTCATCACTCCCCGGCTTCTGACGGCCGCCGGAACGGCCGTTCGCTCCGGTGAGTGTGGCGCAGGCCGACAGGGCCGGTGGAGGCGGGGCGGGGGGTCAGCCCGGCGGATCGGCGTAGCGCACGGTGACCTTCTCGAATCCGAGCGAACCGAGCAGGCCCTGGAGCATCGAGGCGGTGTTCTTCTCGGCCCTTTCCGTGAGGCCGCTCTCCTCGGCGGCCTTTCCGATGTGCCGGGCCGCCAGCTTGTTGACCGCTTGTTCACTGCCGGGGTTGTCGGAGAAGAGGTCGCCGAGCCGGTCGAGGAGGCCACGCTGCTTGGACACGGCGTAGGAGCGGTCCGGGTCCAGGGCGGGCTTGCCCAGCACCGCGTGGGGCAGGACGAGTTCGGCCGTGGTGCGGTCCTCGTTGACCCTCACGCCGCCGGCCCCGACCTTGCCGAGGTCGACGGAGGCACCGACGGTGCCCGCGCCGACGTACAGCGTCCGGGTGCCCCGGATGACGTCGGGCAGGTATGCGGCGTCCTTCTCCAGGTCGACGACGACCTGGAAGTTGCCGGACGCGGCCTCGTACGCGCTCATGTCCTGGATGGACTTGAGCACTGCGGGGCCGGAGCGGTCGGTGCTCTCCTCCTCGAGGAGACCGTCGAACCCCGGTAGCAGGCTGATCCGGGAGCCCAGGAGCAGCAGGACGAGGCCCGCCGCGCACACGCCGGCGAACGGCAGGCATCCTCGCAGGCGGGCTCGGCGGCGCGGCGTGCCACCGTGGCCGGGGTCCCCGGAGCCGTCAGTCCTTACATCAGTGGACGTCATGTCTTCCGTGTGACCCCGTCCGGGGTTTTCAGTCCGCCTGCGCGGCCGACTACCTCACATCCTTTACAGCCATGCGGCTTCGGGCGGGCTCAGGCTCCCGTGGTGCCGTCCAGTCGTTCTCTCAGCAGGTCGGCGTGCCCGATGTGGCGCGCGTATTCGGCGATCATGTGGACGTACACCGTGCGCAGCGAATAGACAGATCCCTTCCGGGTGAAGGTGGCGTCGAGCGACGCGCCTGCCGCTGCCTCGTCGGCGAGGCGGATCTCCTCGACGAGACGGGCGTAGTCGTCGGGGGCGCGGTCCGGTGAGAGGTCCTCGAAGTCCGCGTCCTTCCCCTTGTCCGGGTCGTACATCGAGGGCACCGAGAGGCCCGTGAGCCCCTCGCGGAACCAGATGCGTTCCACCTTGGCCATGTGCCGGACCAGGCCGAGCAGGGTCAGGTTGGACGGCTCGACGGTCTGCTCGGCGAGCTGCCGACCCGTCAGGCCCGCGCATTTCTGCAGCAGGGTGCTGCGGTAGAAGGCCAGAAAACGGGTCAGGGTCTCGCGCTCGCCTCCGGTGAGCGGTCCGACGGTGCGGGTGGTTTCGGGAGCTGTCCATGTCATCGCGTGATCATGCCTCCCACCGGCCGTTCGCGCGAGGCCCCCGGCCGGACGAGCGGAATTCCGGCCGCCGGCGGTTGACCGGCGGCCGGAACCCCTGGGGCACCGCGTTCACTCACTCCAGAAGGTCGGCATACGCCCCCAGAGCCAGTGCGACGTCGGTCTGTGCCCAGAACCGGTGGTAGGTGAACACCGGGGCGGTCCCGCCGTCCAGGTAGGCCTGCACCTTCGGCCAGTTCGGGTCGTCCTCGTAGAAGGACCGGATGGAGAGGAACGTCGAGTCGCTGTCGACGGTGTCACCGTTGGGCATCGCTCCCGTCCAGCCGTTCGGGACGTACACCGGGTCGTCGAACCGGTTGTAGTCGGCGCGGGTCTCGGGAACCGCGACCCCTGCGTCGTCCTGGTGGTGGCTCCACATGCCGTCGAGCAGCCCTTCGGCCGTGGCCTTCGCCTCGGCATCACCGGACTTGGCGGCGTAGTAGGTGAGCGTCCTGGCGTAGGCGCCGGCCACCCCGACATCGTTGGTGTAGTCGGCGACCGTGACGTGGAGTCCGGAGTTGGCACCCGGACTCGACGCGTTCCAGGTGTCGGGCGCGCCCGACCACTTAAGGGTGGACGGCATGAGATAGGTGCCGTCCGGGTTGATGGTCGTCTCGGACAGGGCCCAGTCGACCCACTTGTCGAGTACGGCCTTGGCCTGGGCGTCGCCCGACTCGTGGTAGTACTCCGCGACGCGCTCCATGGACCACGCCTGGAAGCCGAACCACTGGTTGGACGGCGGGTCGTGGTAGACGGGCTTCTCGTCGTAGTACATGCCGTGGAAGGTCGGCGTTCCGGCCGGGGGCTGGGCGTAACTGCCCTTCCAGCTGTTGGTCGCACCGCCGGCGATGGCTCCCTCGTCGGACTGGAGCCACTGGTAGAAGTCCATCTGCCGGTCCAGGCTCTTGGCCCAGTCCTGCTGGCCCGTGGCCGACTTGGGCTTGAGGTCGGCGACGGAGCTCAGCGCGTAGGCCGCCATCGGGTTCTGGTAGCCGCCGTGGGCGTGGCTGGATCCGATGCGCCAGGACCAGCCCGCGGAGGTGTCGGTGGCACCGCCCCAGGCGTAGTACCAGGACATCAGGTAGTGCGCGCTGTCCTTGCCGCTGCCGGCGGGGCAGGTGGTCGGGCCGACGCAGTTGCCGACCTTCTTGAAGTACTTGTCGAACATCGAGTAGCGGAGGTAGTCGCCCATCTTCGCCGCCTTGGCGACGGTCGCCGAGACCTCACCCGACTTGCCCTGTTCCTTCGCCCAGACATCGGCCCAGTACGCGGCCTGTACGGCACGGGCGTCCGCGTCCGGTGCGTTGGTGAACTTCCACTGCTTGGCGTAGGAGGCGTCCCCGGTGAACAGGTCCAGGTAGCCGTTGTCACCGCCGTAGGTGAAGTTGTCGCAGGTCGGGTGGGTGACGGTCTCCCAGACCGATTCCTGCGCCCCGCGCTGGAAGGTGTTGATGTACGAGGGCCCGGTCTCGGTGGGACCGGCCGAGCACTTCCCGGGCGTGTTGCCGTACCCGTAGACATTGTCGACGTCCTGGATCCAGTGCATGCCGTAGATGTCGTCGGTGCCGTACGCGCTCTTCAGCTCGGAGGCGATCGGGTCCGCCCCGGACGCCGCCGATCCGTCGAGGACGGCCGGGTATTCGTTCGGCGTGTCGTGCTCAGGCGCGTAGGTGGCGGGCTTCGAGGCGTTGTAGGACCCGCTCGTGGGCTGGTCGGCGTGGGTGGGGATCATGTACGTCTCCATGGTTTCCCACGCACCGTTGAACTTCGCCCAGTCACCGGTGATCTTCCCGTACATCGCCTGGAGCCAGATCAGATAGCTGTACGCCTCCGACGTCGTCTCGTGTCCGTGGTCGGGGGCCTCGACGATCAGGGTTTCGACGGAGTGGTAGGGGATGCCCTCCGACGAGAAGTAGCCGTTCGCCGGATCCGTGATCTTCCCGTACAGGTCGAGGAAGCGGGCGTCGTAGTCCTTCGCCTCGGCGATCTGGGTGACGGTGACCTCGGACCTGCTGTGGCCGGGGGCCGTGGCGGTGAAGGTCGCGGCTCCTGTGCCGGATGCGTCGGCCGAGACGGTCACCTTCTGGGGTGTGGACCAGTTCGACGGTGTGAACGTGAGGCTCGCACCGCCGGTGACGCTCAGGCCCGAGTTGCCGGCGGTCCGCGCCACCGTGACGGTGACCGACGAGGAGGGTGCGGTGGAAAGCTTGACGTCGAAAGCCCCCGACTTGCCCTGCTGGACCCCCAGTTGTGCGGGAGTGGCGACGACGGCCGGGCCCGCGACGACGGTGATACCCGCCGGGGTCGACTCCGCCGATGCGCCGAGGCTGTCGTACGCCCTGGCGTACACCGAGTGGCCGCCGGCGGACAGCCCTTCGGCGTCGTAGGTGTAGGGGGACGTGGTGTCCGTGCCGAGCAGCTTCGTGTCGTCGTAGAACTCGACCTTGCTGATGCCCGCCCCGTCGGCGCCCGCCGCGGTGGCGGCCAGGGGGACGGTGTCCCCGGCGGAGAACACTGCGCCCGCCGCCGGACTGGTGAGGACGGTGATCGGCGGCTGATGGGCACCCGCGCACGCCGTGCCGTTGACGGCGAAGGTGGAGGGTGCGGTGTTGGTGCCGCTGTAGGTGAACTGCGCGCCCGTCGTGACAGCGGCCCCGGCCGCGATGGAGCCGTTCCAGCTCGCGTTCTTGACGGTGACGGTCTTGCCCGACTGGGCCCAGGTCCCGTTCCAGCCGTTGGTGAGCTTCTGACTGCCCGCGTAGTCGTAGGTCAGGTTCCAGCCGTCGATCGCGGCCGAGCTCCTGTTGGTGACGGTGAGTTCGGTACTGAAGCCCGAGCCCCAGTCGTTGGTCCTGTAGTCGACGCTGCATTGGACGGCTGCCGCCTGGGCCTGCGTGCCGACTGTGGCGGTCATGCCCAGAGGGAGAGCCAATGCCGCCACGAGTGCGGTCCACAACCGTCGTCTCCCGGATCCGGTTCTGCCGGGTCTCCTCGGTAACCAGGTTCTTCGTGCGCGTCCCGATGGCATGCGCAGTACCTCCTCGCGGCTCGGCGACATGGGGGGTGTGCAAGGTTGAGCACAAGCCTTGAACCAGTGGGAGCGCTCCCAGCATGGGGACGTGGAAAAAGAGAGTCAAGAGACTTGAAGAGTCGAATAATTTCGACAACAAGAGATGGGAACTGGCGTGTTGACCGACACCACTTGACGCTCTACCGTCAAGCCACACCAGTGGGAGCGGTTCCACCAGTCGACGTGCCGTAGGGGGCACGACCGATCTGCGAGGAGTCGCTCATGCACCGCCCCCGGCACGTGTCGCACCTGTTCAGGCTGCTCCCCGGGGCAGTTCCCTGCATGGCCGGCACCGCGCTCCGCACCACGGATCCGACCGACTCCACCGGTCCGGCGGATCTCCCGTCCCCGCCGACGGACCGTCCGGAACGGGCGTCCCGGGCAACGAGCTCCTCCAGCACGCACCTGTGCGGGGGCTCGACGACCAGGAAATCCCCTCCCGGACGGGCCTGCACCACCTGGGTCCGCCCCACGGTCCCGTCCTTGATCAGCGACTACGTCGGTACCCCCACCCCGTACGGAATCGGGCTGCGTGATCGTCTGCGCGCCCTCGACAGCTGAGGAAACGGAATTCGTATGAGCCGCACGAGCCGCACCACCCTGCGCCGATCCCGAACGGCGCTCATAGCCGCAGGAGTACTCGTCGCCGCCGCGGCGGGCTCCGCGGCGGCTGCGGCCCCCTTCGGGGCCTCCGCCGCCGCGGCCGCGGGCTGCACCGTCGATTACAAGATCCAGAACCAGTGGAACGGCGGCCTCACCGCCGCGGTGAGCGTCACGAACACGGGTGACGCCGTCTCCAGTTGGCAGTTGGAGTGGTCGTTCGCCGGCGGCGAGAAGATCAGCCAGGGCTGGAACGCCGCGGTCTCGCAGAGCGGCGCCGCCGTCACCGCGAAGAACCTCGCCCACAACGGCGCTCTCGCCTCCGGTGCCTCCGCGTCCTTCGGCTTCAACGCGACGGGCAGCGGCAACAGCGCCGTTCCCGCGACCTTCAAGCTGAACGGCGTCACGTGCAACGGCGATCCGTCGGGCCCGACCGACCCGCCGGACCCGACGGATCCGCCGGAGAGCGCCCGGGCCGACAACCCGTACCAGGGCGCCGAGGTCTACGTGAACCCGGAGTGGTCGGACAACGCCGCGGCCGAACCGGGCGGCAGCCGGATCGCCGACCAGCCGACGGGTGTGTGGCTCGACCGCATCGCCGCCATCGAGGGTGCCAACGGCTCGATGGGCCTGCGTGACCACCTGGACGAGGCCTTGACCCAGAAGGGCTCCGGCGAACTCGTCGTCCAGGTCGTCATCTACAACCTTCCCGGGCGCGACTGTGCGGCACTCGCCTCCAACGGAGAGCTCGGCCCCACCGAGATCGACCGGTACAAGACCGAGTACATCGACCCGATCGCGGCCATCCTGGCCGATGAGAAGTACGCGGGTCTGCGCATCGTCACCACCGTCGAGATCGACTCCCTGCCGAACCTCGTGACCAACGCGGGCGGCCGGCCCACGGCCACGCCCGCCTGTGACGTCATGAAAGCCAACGGCAACTACGTCAAGGGCGTCGGCTACGCACTCAACAAGCTCGGCGACGCGCCGAACGTCTACAACTACATCGACGCGGGACACCACGGCTGGATCGGCTGGGACGACAACTTCGGCGCCTCCGCCGACATCTTCCACGAGGCCGCGACCGCCGAGGGCGCGACCGTCAACGACGTGCACGGCTTCATCACCAACACGGCCAACTACAGCGCCCTCAAGGAGGAGAACTTCTCCATCGACGACGCCGTGAACGGGACCTCCGTGCGGCAGTCCAAGTGGGTCGACTGGAACCGCTACACGGACGAGCTGTCCTTCGCCCAGGCGTTCCGCACCGAACTGACCTCGGTCGGCTTCAACTCCGACATCGGCATGCTGATCGACACCTCGCGCAACGGCTGGGGCGGTGCGAACCGGCCGAGTGGCCCGGGCGCCTCCACCAGTGTCGACACCTATGTGGACGGCGGGCGCTACGACCGGCGCATCCACCTGGGCAACTGGTGCAACCAGTCCGGAGCCGGCCTCGGCGAGCGTCCGCAGGCAGCCCCGGAAGCCGGTATCGACGCGTACGTCTGGATGAAGCCCCCGGGGGAGTCGGACGGATCCAGCAAGGAGATCCCGAACGACGAGGGCAAGGGATTCGACCGGATGTGCGACCCGACGTACACCGGTAACGCCCGCAACAACAACAACATGTCGGGGGCTCTGGGCGACGCTCCCGTCTCCGGCAAGTGGTTCTCCGCCCAGTTCCAGGAGCTCATGAAGAACGCCTACCCGGCACTCTAGGCTCCGCGCCGGAGGGCCCGGGCGCTTCCCCGCCCGGGCCCTCCCGGCGGCTGCGCCACCTATCGAACAGAGCGCGTCCGCGAGCCACCGGCGCGGGCGCGCTCCGGCGCGCGGCGGGCCCGGCCTCGGGCCCGCCGCGGCGCTTCGCCTTGTCCCTGGCAACCGTCGTGGTCCTGGCCCGAGTTCGTGGTGCGGGCCTCGCGCCGTCCGCCCCTTCCGGTTCGTCCGAAAGGGCGTGGTAGCGGTGGCTGATGCGGCGTCCCACCAACGCGTATCCCAGCAGCGCACCGGAGGTATTGAGGATCACGTCATCGATGTCGAAGGCCCGTCCCGCCACGAGCGCGCCCTGGGTGAGCTCGACGACCGCCATGACCAGGACGGTCAGCGCGGTCATCCGGAGCATCCGGAGCCGGCGCGGCACCAGAATCGGCAGCAGCACACCGAACGGCACGCCGAGCAGAAGGTTTCCGCCTGCCTGCTTGCACGCGGCGAGGAAGGTGTAGTCCTCCGCGTACTGCCGCAGCGACCGCCCCGGCCTCAGATTGGAGGTCACGATGTCCTCCGACGCCGGTGACGGCGTGAGCGTCACCTTCGCCAGGAACACGGAGAACGCCACGAGCGCCAGGAACGCCGCGACCAGCGCTGCCGCACGCAGCATCAGACGTCCGGCGCTCCTGCGCCGCGCACTGCGCTCCGCCTCTGCTGTCATGGCGGAACGGATGCCCCGAACCCCGACGGCCACACCCGGGGCCTGGTGCGACCATGTACGCATGAGCACGCAGAAGAAGGAAGAACTGCTGGCGGAAGCCGTGCGGCTGCGCGAGCAGGGGCATCCCGAACAGGCAAGGGAACGCCTCCTCACCCTCACCGCGACGTTCCCCGACGCGGTGGACGTCGCCTACCAGACGGCCTGGGTCCACGATGTACTCGGCCTGGAAGCCGAGGCCGTGCCGTACTACGAGCGGTGCCTGCAGGGCGACGGTTTGACCGAGGAGGAACGCCGCGGAGCACTGCTGGGACTCGGCAGCACCTACCGCGTCCTGGGCAGGTTCGGGCAGGCGGTCGAGACCCTCCGGCGGGGGGTGTCGGAATTCCCGGACGACGGGGCGCTGCGGACCTTTCTGTCCATGGCCCTGTTCAACACCGGTGACCATCACGAGGCCATGCAGCTCCTGCTGCGCCTGGTGGCGACGACGAGCGACAGCCCGCGCGTACGACGCTACCGGCCTGCCATCGAGCACTACGCGGCAGACCTCACGCAGACGATGTGAACGCAGACCATGTGAGCGCGGGCAGCCCGTGCCGTGCGGTGGTCTCGTGGGCGCCGGGCCCAAGGGGAAGCCCCGGCCGGATCGGGGGAATCCAGCCGGGGCGGCTTGTGTGCGGAGGTGACGGCGGACGCTGCTCGGCGGGCTCCAGACCTCACTCCCCACGTATAGGTGAACGATAAACCACCGCTCGCCGTTCCCGTGAATCCACCCCCAGCGGTGTGATCCGCACCACGATCGCGCAGGCCAGGGCGCCTCCGGGTGCAGCAAGGGATGCCGTCGCTCGTCAGCGGGCCTCACGGAACACGACGTGGCGCCCCACGGCCGGGTCGAACTTCCGCAACTCCAGCCGGTCGGGGTCATTGCGCCGGCTTTTGCGCGTCACATAGGTATGACCGGTTCCGGCCATGGACCGGAGAAGGACGACGGGCCTGGTCTCACTGCGCGCCATGGGGCCTCCAGACAGAGTTCCGACCCCACCCAGGATGGGAATGGGTGTCGTTTTCGCTTCTGGCTCCCATAACACGTACGAGTGCATCATCATTCCCGCCTTCGAACGGGGGGCCGACGCACGCCCGACCGCTATATCGAACGTTCCATCGGCCGGCACCATGATCGGCGCGACAGTCATCCGTTCCGCAACTCCGCACGACTCCGTATATGCCCTGATCCCGGCCGGTCCGAGCCGTACAGCGCCGCGTGCGCGGGCGTACGCCGAACGGCTCACGCCTGGCGACTTGCCTCAACTCCCCGCCAGGGGCAAGGGTGTTCGCCAGACCCTCGCCACACTCAGCCGACGGCATATGCCGGAAGCAAGAACGTATCGAGTGTCGCCAAACCCCTTACGGGGCCCCCAAGCCTGTGCAACAGTCGTGTTCGGTCCACCCCACGAACCGGCTGCACCGCCTGTATCGGAGTATCAGATGCCGTCCCATCTGTTTGCGGACCGCCCGGCCCCACAGCCGCCCGAGCGGGATGCCGTCGATGCCCTGATCAACCGGACCCGACTGCTGCGCGGCGACGTGGACGCCGTACGGCGCGACAGTTCCGTGATCGACGACGACGATCCCCAGCTGCGCTGGCAGCGGGCGCTCTGCGAGCTCGCCGTCCATCAGCTCGACGACCTCGGCGAGCATCTGGGACAGCTACGGGACGGCATCCCCCACGCCACGGCCGCCGAGCCCGCGGGAGGGCCCTCCACGGAGACGCCGGCCGAACCGCCGACGGGATCGCTCCTCAGCAGGGTGGGCAGTGCCGAGTGGAATCTGCTCACCGACGAGGTCAGTTGGTCCGACGAGCTGTATCGGATCTTCGGCAGGTCCCCGGAGACAGGAGCGCTGTCCCTGGACGAGCTGCCGTCCCTGCTCCTCGCGGAGGACCAGCCCCTCCTCACCTCGATGGTGACCGACTGCCTGGTGGACGGCAGGCCGATAGACGGCGAATTCCGGATCCTGTTGCCTGACGGCGATATGCGCACGCTGCACATGACGGGCGAACCCGTCCTCGACGCGGATGGCTGCACCGCTTCCATGTGGGCGGTCCTGCGCGATGTCAGCAGGCTGCGGCGCAGCCAGCACATCGTGAGCAGGACACGGGACACCTTGCGGCGCCAGGAACAGCGGGCCAGGACCGAGCACCGGATGGCGGTAGAACTCCAGGAGGCCGTCCTTCCACCGTGGCGCGGCTCACTGTCGGCATCCGGCCGGAGCGCGCGTGGCCTGGACCTCGCCGCCCATTACCTGCCGTCGGAGTCGAGTGACCTGATCGGGGGCGACTGGTACGACGCGCTGCCGCTCCCGGACGGCAGGACCATGCTCACCGTCGGTAACCTCACCGGCCACGGAATCCCTGCCACCTCGGCCATGGCGATGTTACTCGGCGCGCTGCGGGGCATGGCCGTGGCGGGCGTCGCCCCGGGGGCGGTCCTGGGCCATCTGAACGAGCTGATCGAATGCTCGGCGCAACCCGCTTTGGGCAGCGCCGTGTGCTGCCGCTTCGACCCTGAGAGCGGCACGCTCGTCTGGGCGCAGGCAGGGCACCCCGCACCGCTGCTGTTCCGCAACGGAGTGGGGCGTCCTCTGTCCGCGCCGGACGGGGTCCTCCTCGGGGCGGCATCCGGAGTCATCTACGAGCAGGACCGGGTGGACCTGCTGCCGGGCGACGTACTCGTACTGCACACCGACGGACTGACACGACAGAACGACCGGAGCGCCGGCCCGGACATGCTTCTGGGGCTGGCGCCTCGGTTCGCGCAGGCCCGCACGGCACAGGACTGCGTACGAATCCTGGTCGAGGAGCTCGGATCGGCCGAACGACTGGACGATGCCTGCGTGTTGGTGGCCCGCGTCGATACGTGAGGGACTTCTGGGTCGCCTCGGGCCTCAGGTAGGAGGAGACCCCTGGCAGGGCAGACCTGTCCGGCCCCGGGACACATGCGGTCCTGAGCGCGTCGACGGCGATGACAGGTCAGATCTGGGAACCTTTCGCCTTTTTGCTGGATGCCCGTGTGGGCAGGGCGAGCTCGATCTCCTCGCGCAGGTCTTCGATCGTGGCGTGACCCGCGAACTGGCCGGTGAGCCGGTACATCTCCCGCAGCCGGTCCCAGGTCCGGTGCGAGGACGTCTCCCCCATCGACACCAGGGCGAGCCGTGCGTAACGGTCGGCCTGCTCGGGGTCGTCGGCGATGAAGCATGCCGAGGCGAGCGAGATGTAGTCGAAGATCTTGGAACGCTGGCGACCGTTTATCCGCAGGTCAAGGGCCTGCTTCGCGTGGCGCTGAGCGGTGGAGGCCGCACCCGGTTCATGGTCGGCCAGGGTGCGGAAGGCCAGTGCCTGCATCCCGTGCATGTCCGCCTCGTCGAACATCTGCATCCAGCTCGGCGGCGGTACATCACCCTTGTCCGAGACGAACAGCTCCTCGGCCTCGCCGAGGGTACGGCGCATGGCCTGCCCGCGTCCCATCGACGCCTGCGCCCAGGCCTCGATGGTGTGCAGCATCGCGCGGGTACGCGGCAGGGTCTCCTCCCCGGAACCGGACTTGGCCAGTTTCATCAGGTCCAGGGCCTCGTCCGGCCGGCCCAGGTGGACCATCTGGCGTGCGGCGCGGGAGAGCGCCTCGCCCGCCCTCGGACGGTCGCCGCCCTCACGCGCCGCGTGGACGGCGATCACGAAGTACTTCTGGGCGGTGGGCTCGAGGCCGACGTCGTGCGACATCCAGCCTGCGAGGACCGCAAGGTTGGCAGCGACGCCCCAGAGACGACGCTGCAGGTGCTCGGGGTGGTGGTAGGCGAGCATGCCACCCACTTCGTTGAGCTGCCCCACGACGGCCTTGCGCTGCAGCCCGCCTCCTCTGGAGGCGTCCCAGGCCCGGAACACCTCGACCGAGTGCTCGAGAGCCTCGATCTCCTCGGAACCGACGGGGGCGGCCTCGTACAGGTCGAAGCCGGCGTTGTCGGCGTACAGGGGATCGTTGAGTCGGGCGCCCCGGGCCGCCGGAGCCGGATCGGAGTGCAGCCAGTCGTGCATGGCACCGGTGAGAGCTGAGCCGGCGGTGAGCGCGGCGCCCGCGCCTACCAAACCGCGTCGGTTGAGCATGAGGTCCATTCCCGTGAATTCGGTGAGGACCGCTGCCGTCCGTTCGGGCGCCCACGGCAAACCGTCGGGATTGTCTTCCGTCCCGGCTTTTCGCCGCTTCCCCACACGCCCGCGCCGGCCGAACCCGAGGTCCTCGATGGTCACGACACGGCCGAGCCGCTCGGTGAACAGAGCTGCCAGCACTTCGGGCACGGGATCACGGGGGGACTCCCCCATGTCGATCCAGCGCCGCACCCGCGAGGTGTCGGTGGCCAGTTGGAGGTGGCCCATGGCCGCCGCCTGCCTGTTCACCATTCTCGCGAGTTCGCCCTTGGACCAGCCGGCCAGGCCGAACAGGTCAGATAGGCGGGTGTTGGGTTCTCCGGTCACGTCAAGCCCCCAGGTTCTCGGCTGACTTGACCCTAGCTCCCCTGCGGATGCCCGGCGAATATTCGCCAGGGTTCGCCAGGGGTCGCCAGATGTTGTGCCACCCGCCGTGCGGTGTCAGGTAGGAAAGCGCCACCCCGCCCGGCAGCCCTAGGTACTCCCCAGGGTGCCGAACGGCCGCCGGCCGGGGCGGCGCACGCAACTTGTCGGCGCACGAAGGGATCTGTCTCGCCCATGTACACAGCATCGTCCTCCGTGTCCGCCCCGCCCCGGCCGCTTCGTCCTCTGGGGGCGGGCGGCGGGCCGTATCTCGACCCCCGCGCCGCGTCTCCGGCGTCCGGCACGGGTCGGACCCGGCGGGCGGCGGGGCCGGGCTCCCAACCTCTCAGCGGAAGACTGGACCTGTCCGGTACCCAGGGCGCGCAGCTGCGGATGGCCATCGCCTCGGTGCACCGCATCTGCCCCGAGTTCAATCCGGTGCAGGTGCTGCGCCGCAGCGGGCGTTCGGTGCTCATCGTGGGCACCACCGGCCGTGCGACAGCGGTGGCCAAGTGCTTACTCGATCACTCACCCGCGTGGACGGAGCGGTTCAGGCACGAAATAGCGGCATACCGCGCGTTCGTCAGGCACCGCCCACCGGTCCGGGTCCCGCGGCTCATCGCCGCCGACCCGGAGAACTGCACCCTGGTGATCGAGCGGATGCCCGGCCGTGTCGCGGCGCTGACGAGGCATCCTGCGGAGCCGCCGCCCCGTGCGGACCTGCGGGCCGTTCTCGGAGCGGTCAGCCAGGTCAACGCCTGGAGGCCGCCGGCCGGTCTGTTCGACGCTCCCCTGGATTACGCATCACGGATCGCCCGCTATCACGAGTTGGGGCTCTTCACCGATCGTGATCTGGGTGACCTGCAGAAGCTGCTGCACGGCCTGGCCCATGCGGGCGGCCGACAGGGCATGGGCCAGTTCTGCCATGGCGACGCTCTGCTCTCGAACATCCTGCTGCCGCCCACCGGGCCCGTGCTGGTCGACTGGGAGCACGCCGGCTGGTATCTGCCGGGATATGACCTGGCGACGCTCTGGGCCGTGCTCGGTGACGCACCGGCGTCACGACGCCAGATCAGCCAGCTGGCGCAGACGAAGGGCCCCGCTGCCCGTGACGCTTTTCTGGTCAACCTCATGATCGTGCTGACCCGGGAGATCCGTACGTACGAGACGGCTGTCCAGCGCGCGATGCGTGACGGCGCGCCGGCCGGGAACGGCCAGGCACGGCAGGGTGTGCTGTCCTCCGGCGAGGAACAACGGCTGCTGCTGCGCAGGCTGCACGACGACTGCGCCATGGCCCGGCGGGCCGTACGCGCAGCGGTGGGGACACGCTGACCACGCCGGGTCGACCGGCCTGACCGACGGGGGGAGCGCGCTGCGGGACCGGTGCCGACACACAGTCCCGCAGCGCGCCGTACGAGGTCTCAGCCGCTCATGAACCGGCTCGCACCACATCGACGTCAACCGCCTTCACGAAGCCGATCCGGTGACCGATCTGGACCGTCACGTACTTCTGTGTTCCGCGGAAGTACGTGTGGTCGTACGGCTTCGACGCGTCGATCGTCGGTGCGTAGTAGTAGCCGGTGGGTGCTTCGCCACCGCCGGGGAACGCCTGCCCCTCCTTGATGGTGTACACGAGTGGGCCGCCCACGGTCGGCTTGACGAAGTCCGTGGGGTACTCCGCCTTCTCCGGGTAGGCGACTCCGTAGACCGGCACCTCCGTCTTGCCTGCCTTCGGCCGTACGACGAGGCCGGATGTGGGGCTGACGACCCGGGTCCCGGCGGGGGTGTGGAACCACGCCTTCTCCCCGTACCACCAGATCGCCGTCCAGCCGGGTGCCCTCTCGGCGACGACGGCCTGCTGGGTGGCATTGATCTTGCTGCCCCAGTCCGCAGCGCAGTTCGTCCCCGGCGAGCCGTCCGGGTGCAGACCCGGGTCGGAGAAGAGCGGCGAGTCCGCGGACGGCCCGGTGCGCAGCGGGACCGCGCTGCTGCCCTGCCGAGGCAGATCGACGCCTTTCTCGCAGTCACGGAACTCCTGCTGGTTCCTGGTGAAGTCCGCGCTGACGGTGACCAGTTCGCTGCTCCTGGGCGCGCTCGGCACGGTGGGCTTGCCGAGCAGTGCCATGAAGCGGTTCCAGTCCCAGTAGGGGCCCGGGTCCCAGTGCATGTTCTGCGTACCGGCCGCGCTGGTGGGCGGTACGCCGTCGTGTCCGAGGATGTGCTGCCGGTCGAGCGGGATGTCGTACCTCGCCGCCAGGTGACGCACCAGTCGTGCGGTCGAGCGGTACATCTCGGGGGTGTACCACTTGGCGCCCTCGGCTGCGACGCCTTCCTGCTCGATGCCGATGGAGTGGGTGTTGAGGTACCAGTTGCCCGCTTGCCAGGCGACGTCCTTGTTCTTCACCATCTGCGTGACATGGCCGTCGGACGAACGCACCACGTAGTGGGCGGAGGTCTGGTTGGCCGGGTTCTGGAAGATCTTCAGGGTGGTGTCGTAGTCGACCTCGGTGTCGTGCAGGACGATGAACTCGATGGGGTTGCTCTCGGGCCGGTTCGCCGTGTCGTAGTTGCCGTAGGTGTCCTTGTCCGACGGGTCGCCGGTCTGCTGGTAGGCCGCGGGGACCCAGTCGCAGTCCAGGTCGCGCGGGCATTCCGGTTGCACGGGGTCCGCTCCGGCGGCCGCCGGGGAGAGGAGCGCCATGCTCAGCGCTCCCACCGTGGTCAGTGCGAGGGCGAGTCTGGTCCTCTGCTTGGACGTCATGACAACCCTTCTTGGGCCTGGTTGGCAGAGCGGTTCCCGGGGCGCTCCCCGCGTTCATCGGTCGGCGCACACTCTGTGGCGGGAGGTGTTGGTGAGTCAAGAGTGCAGTGTGCCGCCGGACCTGAGTTTGTGTGACTATTCCGCGCTGTGCGTGCCCCGGATGGCCGAGGGGTAGTGCTGGCGCCGACAGGGGCGGTCCGCGTGGACCGCGCGGAGTTCTCGGAAAGGCCGGACGCACATGGCACAGCCCTTCTCACTGCCGGACTTCTACGTGCCGTACCCGGCACGCCTCAATCCGCATCTGGAGGCGGCCCGGAGCCACACCCGGACGTGGGCGCGCGGAATGGGGATGCTGGAGGGCTCCGGTATCTGGGAGGAGAAGGACCTCGAATCCCATGACTACGCGCTGCTCTGCTCCTACACCCATCCCGACTGCTCGGCAGAGGCCTTGTCCCTGGTCACCGACTGGTATGTGTGGGTCTTCTTCTTCGACGACCATTTCCTCGAGCTGTTCAAACGCACTCCGGACCGTGAGGGCGGGAAGCGGTATCTGGACCGGCTGCCCGCCTTCATGCCCATGGAGCGGGGAGCGGCGACGCCGGAGCCGACCAATCCGGTGGAATCGGGGCTGGCCGACCTCTGGGCCAGGACGGTGCCCTGCATGTCCGATGCCTGGCGGGCCCGGTTCGCCGAGGCGACGGAGAATCTGCTCAACGAGTCCCTGTGGGAGCTCTCGAACATCAACGAGGGACGGATCGCCAACCCCGTCGAGTACATCGAGATGCGCCGCAAGGTGGGTGGGGCGCCGTGGTCGGCGGGCCTGGTGGAGTACACGGCGAACGCGGAGGTGCCCGACGCCGCGGCCGGTTCACGCCCGCTGCGGGTGCTGAGGGACGCCTTCTCCGACGGCGTGCACCTGCGCAACGATCTGTTCTCGTACCAGCGCGAGGTCGAGGACGAGGGCGAGAACAGCAACGGCGTACTGGTCCTGGAGAGGTTCCTGGGCTGCTCGACCCAGGAGGCGGCGGAGGCGGTCAACGATCTGCTGACGTCCCGCCTGCAGCAGTTCGAGAACACGGCCCTCACCGAACTCGGTCCGCTGTGCGCGGAGAAGGGGCTGACCGCCGACGAGACGGTCGCTGTCCTGGCGTACGTGAAGGGGCTTCAGGACTGGCAGTCCGGTGGCCATGAGTGGCACATGCGCTCCAGCCGCTACATGAACGGCGGCGGCGCAGGTGAGAGCGTGCCCGGTTTCGGCATGGCCGCCGCATCACTCCGCTTCACCCCGCGCTCGGAATCGTTCCGCAGCCGCAGCCACACCCATGTGCCGTACCAGCACGTCGGACCGTCCCTGCTGCCCGACTTCGACATGCCGTTCGGCACGACGCTGAGCCCGCATCTGGACGGGGCCCGGGTCCGGATCGTGGAGTGGTCGCGCCGGATGGGGCTGCTGGAGGCGCAACCGGGTGTGCCGGGCTCACACATCTGGGACGAGGAGCGCCTCGTCGCGACCGATCTGCCGCTCTGCGCGGCGGGGCTGCATCCCGATGCGACTCCGGACGAGCTCGATCTGTCCTCGGGATGGCTGACCTGGGGGACCTACGGCGACGACTGGTTCCCGGTGGTGCACGGCCGGACCCGTGATCTGGCCGGGGCGCGGCTGGCGAACGAGCGGCTGTCGCTGTTCATGCCACTGGACGGGGCGTCCGTGCCCGAGCCCGTCAACGCCCTGGAGCGGGCGCTGGCCGACCTCTGGCGGCGGACGGCGGAGCCGATGGACGACGACGCCCGACGGACCTTCCGGGAGGCTGTGGAGTCGATGACGGCGAGCTGGCTCTGGGAGCTGACGAACCAGGCGCAGAACCGGATCCCCGATCCGGTCGACTACATGGAGATGCGCCGGGCCACGTTCGGTTCGGACCTGACGATGAGCCTGTGCCGGCTGGGTCACGGCAGGAAGGTGCCGGACGCGGTCTACCGCAGCGGTCCGATGCGGTCCCTGGAGAACGCCGCAGCGGACTACGCGTGCCTGCTCAACGACCTGTTCTCGTACCAGAAGGAGATCGAGTACGAGGGCGAGGTGCACAACGGTGTCCTCGTCGTGCAGAACTTCTTCGGGGTGGACTATCCGACGGGTGTCGCGATCGTGCACGAATTGATGAATTCACGCATGCGCCAGTTCCAGCATGTAGCCGAGCAGGAACTGCCGGTTCTGTACGACGACTTCGATCTGAGCGCGGAGGCGCGGGAGGTCCTGGCCGGCTATGTGGTGGAGCTCCAGCACTGGCTGGCGGGCATCCTGATCTGGCACCGGGACTGCCGGCGCTATCGCGAGGAGGATCTTCGGCGGGGCACCGGAACCCCGTGGCACATCAGCGGGCCCACGGGGTTCGGGACGTCGGCGGCGCGGGTGACACGTCTGCTGACGACGCAGGGACGTTTCAGCCCTGCTGGAACAGCTCCGCGGGAAGTGGTTTCAGCAGGGCGTACAGATCGTCGGTGATCGGCCGGTCCCAGCTGGCGATGGTGACGAGTACGCCATCGCTCCGGTCGAACTGGACGCAGGAGATCCGGCTCTCGGAGAGCTTGATGCGGCGCACGATCAGCAGGCTGTCGCCCTGCATGACGGGCACGTCCTCGGCGCCGGTCACTTCGACGGGCTCGTCGTTCTCGAGGGCGAGGAGTAGCTGGGCGACCTCGAAGGGGACCTGCCCCTCCTCGGTCTCGCGGGCCGGTGAGCCCTTCGGCAGATTCCCGATGATCATCGCGGGGCCGCGTCCGCCGAACAGGTCGTAGCGCAGGAAAACGCCCTGACAGCTCCCGTCGGGAGCGGGGAGCAGACCGGCGCCGAGGTTGCCGGGCCAGTCCCCCGGGTCCATGGCCAGGACATCGAAGTCCGGGCCCGCGGGTGTGGCGGCGCTACGGCGGCGGAGGAAGGACATGGGGGCCATGTTACGTGTCCCGGCTCACGTGGCGGAGCCGGGCACTCCTATGCGGACTCCACGGCCAGCGCTTCGAGTACCTGGACCGCCTCGGTCGCACGCGCGTACGGCACGAACAGGTGGTCATGGTGGAATCCGGCGACCACGTTGCAGCTGATCCCGGCGTCCGTGAGGGCCAGGGAGACCGCTGCGGTCAGTCCGACGGCGTCCAGCGCGGAATGCACACGGAGCGTGATCCAGCCGGCCACGAAGTGGGACGCCAGTCCTGATGCCGCGGCTTGCGCCTCGGGAACGACGAGGGTCAGTCCCTCCTCCTCGGAGACGGTGACCACCGGGGCGACACCGGTGGGCACCTCGCCACCGGGCACGGTCGTCCAGACGTAGCGGCCGGGCCTCAGTTCCGGTCGCATGCCGTGCAGCAGTGTTCGAAGATCGCGCTCGCCCGTCATGGGGCCACGCTACGGCCTCGTGGAGGGCACGGGACCGCGAGGGCGTAAGCCATTCAGGCACGCCATGTATCCATACGCTCACCTTGCGTGGCACCGTGGGTTGATCGCCCCTAGCTTCGGCTCATGAGGAAAAGACACATGAAATGCCTGGCGGGCATCACTGTCGCTGCGGCCACGGCCCTGGGCCTCGCGGCCGTTCCCTCCGTCGCGTCCGGAGAGAGCGACCGTGTGGTGCGCCCGGGCGAATCGATCCAGAGCGCGGTGGACGCCTCGAAGCCCGGGGACACCGTCGTCGTCCTGCCGGGCACGTACCGCGAGAGCGTCCTGATCACCAAGCCCGGCCTGACCCTGCGCGGGACCGGTGAGCGGACAGTGATCGCACCGGCGGCCGCGAAGGGCGCCAAGGGCACGAAGGGCACGAAGGGCGCCAAGGCCGCCAACGCCTGCGCCATGGGCGGGAACGGCATCTGCGTCATCGGGACGAAGGGCCACACGGTCGACGACGTCCACATCCGGTCACTGACCGTCTCCGGTTTCGACAAGAGCGGCGTCTGGGCTGCCTGGACCGACGGGCTCTCCGTCCACAGGGTGGCCGCCCGCAAGAACGGCACCTGGGGCATCGCGCAGGAGCGGTCCACCCGCGGCGACTTCCGGCACAACACCGCCACCGGCAACGGCGACGCGGGCATCTTCGTCGCCAACTCGGTCACCGAGGAGGGCGGAGCGACCGACACCGGCGGGACCCTGGTCGTGGACAACTCCGTGAGTGGGAACCGCATCGGCGTCACCGCCCGCCGGGTCCGGAACCTCGTGATCGACGGCAACACCCTGACCGGCAACTGCAGCGGCGTGTTCGTCGTGGGTGACGAGTCCAGGCCCGCGGCCGGGGCGATGACGATCAGCGGCAACCGGATCCTCAAGAACAACAAGTTCTGTCCGGCGACCCCTCGCCTGTCCGCGATCCAGGGGTCCGGCATCGTCCTCACCGGAAGCGAGGCCACGACGGTACGTTCCAACGTCATCCTGGACAACGTCGGCTCCACCCCGCTCTCCGGCGGCATCCTGCTGTTCAAGAGCTTCGTGGGCGCGCTGAACACCGACAACACCATCAGCGAGAACCTCGTACGCGGCAACAAGCCGGCCGACCTCGCCAACCGCGACACCGCGGGCACCGGCAACAGCTTCGTCAGCAACACGTGCGGGACGTCCGTCCCGGCCGGGATGTGTGCCGGATGACGGTGCACCACCGCACAAGGAGAAAAGAGACGGTATGACCACCGTGAGTCCCACCCCCGACACCACCCCCGTCGTCACTCCGCCCGCCGCGCCCCACGTCGCCGCCACCCCTCCGCCGTCCATGCGGCTGCGGGAGCTCGCGTTCGGAGCGGCCTGCGCGGCCGCTGTGCGGGCGGCGGCCAGGCTGGGCGTCGCCGACGCGCTGGGTGAGACGCCGGCATCGGCCGCGGAGCTCGCCCTGGTCGTGGACGCCGAGCCCGTACCTCTGCGGCGGCTGCTGCGCGCGCTGTGCTGCTACGGGATCTTCGGCGAGACCCCGGAGGGGAAGTTCGTCCACACGGAGATGTCCCGTCTGCTGCGCGAGGACGACCCGAACAGCCTGCGGTACATCTCCCTGTGGTGCACGGAACCCTGGACCTGGGAGGTCTGGCCGCGGCTGGACGTTGCGGTGCGCTCCGGCACGAGCGTCTTCCCGGAGACGTTCGGCAAGGGCTTCTTCGACTATCTCCACCAGGACGCGGGCGAGTCCGCCCAGGTGTTCAACCGGGCCATGACCACCTCCAGCGTGCAGTCCGCACAGGACGTCGCCGGTCTCCTCGACCTCACCGGGGTGTCCTCGGTCGCCGACATCGGCGGTGGTCAGGGGCACGTACTCGCGAGCCTGCTGGAGAAGCACCCCTCGGTCCACGGAACCCTCCTCGACCTTCCGGGTGTCGTGGCGCGTGCGGACGCGCGGTTGCGGGACGGCGGCCGGCTCGCCGACCGGGTCCGGATCGTGCCCGGGGACTGCCGTGAGGACATCCCGTTCGAGGTGGATATGTACGTCATCAAGAACATCCTCGAATGGGACGACGAGAGCACCCGCAGGACCCTCGCCAACGTGCTCGCCGCTGCCCGTCCGGGCGCCCGTGTCGTGGTCATCGAGAATCTCGTCGACGACACCCCGTCGATGCGGTTCACCACCGCCATGGACCTGCTGCTCCTGCTCAACGTCGGTGGTGCGAAGCACACCCGGGAGAGCCTGGTCGGGCGGCTGTCCGACGCGGGCCTGCGGGTCGGTGAGATCCACCCCGTCAACGCGTACCTGCACGCCTTCGAGTGCGTCGTCCCGTAGCGCGCGGCCCCCGGCGCACGGAATCGCCCCGGGTCCGGCACCTGAGTGCCGGACCCGGGGCGACCGTTTGTGTGTCAGGCGGAGCCGTCGCGCTGCCAGCGGTAGAACTGCTGCGCCATCGCGTCCTTCGGACCGCGCCAGGTCTGCGGGTCGTACGGGCTCACGAACGCGGTCAGTTGCTCGCTGACGGCCTTGAACTCCGGGTGCTCCGTCACCTTGGCGATCTCCGGGCCCGGGGGCCGGTCGGATTCGATCAGGTGCAGATACACATCGCCGAACTGGAACAGAGTGCGCCTGTTGACGCCGACGAGGTGGGGCAGTTCGGTGTTGTCGGACGCCTCGAAGAGCTTGGCGATGTCCGGTGCCGATTCAGGCGCCATCCGGGCGACGATCAGTGCGTGGTGCATCCGGCTGCCTTTCCGGGCATCAGTTGGCGGGGACGGAGGCGGTGCGGCGTTCCCGGTCGCGCTGCTCGATCTTGTCGCGGATGAGTTCCAGCTGGACGCGCGAGTTGCGGTTGATGTTGTCGGTCATCCACGCGTCGTCGACCGGTGCGTCGGGGCGCATCGCGAAGTCCTGGCGCCAGTGCATGCGCGTGCCGCCGGGGACCTCCGAGTACTCCCACCGGATGTCCATGTGCTGGAACGGACCGGGCTCGACCCGCCGGGCGCGTACGTTGCGTCCCTGGCGGTCCGTGGTGCGCTCGGAGACCCAGCTCCATACCTTGCCGTTGTCGTCGGGGTGCATGGTGAGGCGGAAGGTCGTCTTCTGCCCCTCGCGCTCGATCACCTCGACGGCCGCGTACTCGCTGAACAGCTGCGGCCAGTTCTCGAGATCGTTCGTCATGTCCCAGACGAGGTCCAGGGGGGCGGCGATGGTGATCTCGTTCTCGGTGTGTCCGGACACGTCAGGCTCCTGTCACGAGGGTGTTGTTCACGAGGTCGATGAACTCGCCGGGCGTCTTGCACCGGTCGGCGTCGACGGGCAGCGGGTGGCCGTACCGGTTCTCGAGCGCGGCCACGATGCCGAGCAGGCCGAGCGAGTCCAGGCCGTACTCGTCGAAGGCCGAGCCGGGGCGGCTCGCCATCTCCGACGGGTCGACCGTGAGGCCGGCGCCGCTCTTCATCAGCGTGGCCAGTTCTTCGTACGTCAGCTGAGCGGTCATGAGGACTACTCCTTCTCACAGCGGGGTGTCGGTGGGGCGGCGCAGTACCAGGGCCGAGTTCGAGCCCATCAGCCCGCGGCTCAGTACGAGCGCCGTGCGCAGTTCGGCGGGGCGCGCTCGGCCGGTGACCACGTCCAGGTCGTGACACACCTCGAAGACGTTGGGCGTCGGCGGGATCAGGCCGTGCTCCATGGCCAGCACCGCGGCAGAGGTGTCGAGCACGGGTGCGCCGCAGTAGGCGCGGCCCGTTCCGGTCTTGGGCGCGGTCACCGGGACGCGCCGTCCGTGCGGGCCGAGGGCATCAGCGATCGCCAGGGCTTCGGCACGGTCCGCCGAGGGCACGCCCAGCGCGTCCGCGAAGACGACGTCGATCTCCTCCGGAGCGCAGTCCGCCTCACGGAGCGCCCCTTCGATCGCCCGGGCCAGTCCCGCGCGGGACTCTTCCCACCGGGCCGCGCCGGTGAAGGTGGCGGCGTGGCCGGCCAGTTCGGCCCGGATGTGTGCGCCGCGGTCGCGGGCCGCCGTCTCCTCCTCGACGACCAGCATCGCGCCGCCCTCGGCCGGCGCGAATCCGCAGGCGTCCGCGGTGAACGGCCGATAGGCGCGGGTGGGTTCGTCGCAGAGGCTGAGGTCGTCGTAGCCGAGCTGGCAGACGACCGAATACGGGGCGAGCGGAGCCTCGGCCGCGCCGACGACAACGGCGTCCGTGCCTCGCCGGATGGAACGCCCGGCGTGCATGAGCGCGTCCAGGCCGCCGGCCTCGTCGCTGGCCACGACGGCGCACGGCCCCTTGAAGCCGCCCCGGATCGAGATCTGGCCGGTGCTGGCCGCGTAGAACCAGGCGATGGACTGGTAGGGGCCGACGAAACGGGAGCCCTCACCCCACAGCCGCTGCAGCTCGCGCTGGCCGAATTCACCGCCACCGGATCCGGCGGCGGTGACCACGCCCACCTTGAAAGGCGCGCCTTCGTAATCCGCGCGTCCGAGCCGCGCGTCGTCCAGGGCGAGATCGGCGGCTGCCATCGCGTAGTGCGTGTATCGGTCGGTCTGGACGAGGAAGCGCTCCTCGATGTACGCGACCGGGTCGAAGTCCCTGACCTCGCCCGCGACCCGCAGCGGGAGGTTCTCGCAGCCCGCGCGGGACACGAGGTCGAGGACGCTGGCACCGTCCTGGGTCTGCTTCCAGAAAGCACTCGCGCCGATCCCGTTGGGGGCGACGACACCGATCCCCGTGATGACGGAGCTGCGGGTTGCCTGGGTGTTCATGGGGTCCTCCCGCCTGATCGGGTCATGGCGACGGCGGACTGGAATCCGCCGAAGCCGCTGCCGACCGAGAGCACGCTGCGCAGCTTGAGGGGCCGTGCGGTGCGGGGTACGTAGTCGAGATCGCACTCGGGGTCCGCGGTCTCGTAGTTGGCCGTCGGCGGCACCGTCTGGTGTTTGAGGGCCAGGACGCACGCGGCGATCTCGATCGCGCCGATGGCGCCGAGGGAGTGGCCGACCATCGACTTGATCGAGCTCATCGGCACCTTGTACGCGTGCGCGCCCAGGGCCCGTTTCACCGCTGCCGTCTCGTGCCGGTCGTTCTGCTTGGTGCCCGAGCCGTGCGCGTTGACGTAGTCGACCTGCGATCCGTCGAGGCGGGCGTGCGCGAGGGCGGTGTTGATGGCCTCGGCCATCTCGAGCCCCTCGGTGGTCAGCCCGGTCATGTGGTAGGCGTTGCCGAAGGTGGCGTAGCCGGATATCTCGCAGTAGACGGTCGCGCCGCGGGCGCGGGCGTGCTCCAGCTCTTCGAGCACGAGGACGGCGCCGCCCTCACCCATGACGAAGCCGTCCCGGCGGGCGTCGAACGGCCGGGAGGCGTGCTCCGGATCGTCGTTGTTCGCCGAGGTCGCCTTGATCGCGTCGAAGCAGGCCACCGTGATGGGGGTGATCGGCGTGTCGGACGCTCCGGCGACACAGATGTCGACCCGGCCCTCCTCGACGGAGTGGAAGGCGTACCCGATCGCGTCGAGGCCTGAGGTGCACCCGGTCGAGACCGTCTGCACGGGCCCGTGTGCGCCGACCTCCTCCGCCACCGCCGAGGCGAGGGTGCTGGGCGCGAACGCCCGCTCCAGGTGGGCGCCCGCCTGCCGGTGGTCGACGTCCCAGCGCGCGCCTCTGTCGCTGACGGCGACGTAGTCGTGCTCCAGGCGGGTGGTGCCGCCGACCGCGGTCCCGAGGGACACCCCCATACGCCAGGGGTCCTCCTTCTCGAGGTCGAGTCCGGCGTCGCCCAGCGCTTCCCTCGCCGCCACCAGGGCGAACTGTATGTACCGGTCCGAGCGGGCGATCAGGTTCGCGTCCAGGCCGTGGGCGACGGGATCGAAGTCGCACTCGGCGGCGATACGCGAACGGAACTGTGCCGGGTCGAACAACGTGATGCCACGGGTCGCGGTACGGCCGTTGGCGAGCAGGTCCCAGAACGCCGGTGCCCCGATGCCACCGGGTGCGACGACGCCGACCCCGGTGACGGCCACGCGCCGCCGCGTCATGAGGCCGCCCCCGTTCGTTCTGGCGGAGCGTAGCCGTCACTGGGGTCCGCGGTTTCCGTGACCTCGGTGTCCACGTGTCCGAGCTCGGGACGCGGGGCGAGCGGGCCGAGGTGGAACACCATGCGCGCTTCCACGTCACCCACGTTGCGGAAGCGGTGTCGCACGTGCGGCGGGATCAGCAGGCCCTGGTCGGGCCGCATCGAGTGCGATTCGCCGTCCAGGTCCACTTCGAGGAGTCCGTCCACGACGTACACGAATTCCTCGGAGTACGGGTGGTAGTGCTCACCGATGCGGTCGCCGGGGGCGACGATGGCCAGCCCCATGAAGCCGCTGGTGGCACCCACCGCCGTGGGTGTGAGCAGGGCGCGCAGGTCGCCTCCGCGCCTGCGGTTGGGCTGAGTCTCGCTGAGGTCCACGATGCGAGGCCGGTGGGTGGTCATGGCTGGTCTCCTCCAGGCACGTTGTGCGGTGTGAAGGCAGCACGGGGTGGGCCCCGTGCTGCCGGTGACGCATCAGGACTCGGCGGCCCGACGGTCGGTGATCAGCTTCATCTCGGCCTGCGCGAGGAAGCGTGCGGCCTCCTGGTCGGTCGTCGGCATGCCGTTCGCACCGCCGTCGAGCAGCCGGCCGAGCGTGGCCGCCTTGCGGTGACCGCCGATGCCCAGTGCTTGCGCGGGCTGCGCGTTGAGCGGGCCGCTCACTTCGAGGAGCCGCACCACGACGTCGTCACGCTGGAAGATCGTGCTGCTCTCGATGGGGCTCGATGCGTCGTTCGCCGCCTCCTCGTCCTGGCCGGCGAGCAGCCGGGCCAGTGCCATGCCGCAGCCTTCCTTGGCCTGGTAGAAGAGTGAGTGCCGCTGGACGTCCTCGGAGGCGTGACGGCCGGCCGTCACATGGTGGACGGTCGGCAGTGCGGCGCGGGTGAAGAACATCCGGGCGGAGTCGGGGTCGCTGAGGTCGCGGTCCTGCTCCAGGTACGGATTGATGGCTTCCTCGACCGCCCTGACCTCGGGCTGACGGGAGACGTGACGCAGGGCTGCCATGAGGTCGCCTTCGACCTCGACCGCTCGCACGACACGGTTCCCGTGCATGAAGAGCGAGGTGCGGCGCAGCCGGGTGTTCTCGTCGACGCGCGCCTGCGGGGAGTCGTAGTCGGCGAGGATCTTCGCGACCATTTCCTCCGTGCCCGGCTTCACCGTGAAGGTGAGTGCGTGACGTACGACGCCGTCGCCCAGCCGAGGGGCGGACTGGAGGCGGCCCTTGGCAGGCTCGGGAGTGTTCTCGAACGCGGCCCCGGTCTCCCGCAGAACGCTGAAGCGAAGGGACCGCGTGTCGCGTACACAGCTGTGCAGCGGTTGCACCGTCGCCACGTGCTCCTCGCTGTTCACCCAGGCGAGGAAGGGCGGGGCACTCTCCCACTCGCTGGTGATCAGCCACTGCGAGGGGTTCTCGATGGACTGGCAGAGCTGGTCGCTGATGTGTCCGGGGATCGAGGCCACCTGGTTGCGCATGTGCTCGTACGCCTCGAGGAACTGGTTCTGGGCGCCGTCGTGCAGGTCCAGCAGCAGTATGACCCGGAGCCTCGAACCGTCGAAGGCGGACTGAGATATCCGTTCCGAGAGGGTTGTCATCTTTCGCTCTCCTTCGAGACGGTGCGGTGGCCACGTCCCGTGGCCTCTCGTCATCCGTCGGTTTCGGTGGAAGCGGTGCAGGTCCCCGCCCGCCGACACGTGACGCCCCCCCGCTTCGCGAGCATCGCTCCCGCGACTGATCGTGGAACGGCGGCAGGAGTGGCGCGAGATTTATGAACCGTTCAGGTGAGGCGTCGGCCGAAGCCCGGCCGAAGCCCTCCTGCGAGGGCATGGACAGTGCATCCGTCACGCGTCCGAGCTGGAGCACCTGATGAACGAGAACGTCGACCTCCGCGTACCGGTCCTCATCGTGGGCGGCTCCCTGGTGGGCCTGTCCACCTCCCTCTTCCTGAGCCGGCTCGGCGTCCGCCACCTGCTGGTGGAGAAACACGGCAGCACCTCGACCCACCCGCGGGGGCGCGGGAACAACGTCCGCACGATGGAGCTGTTCCGGACCGCGGGTGCGGAGCACCTGATCCGGGACGCCGCATCCGTGCTGGCGGACAATCACGGCATCCTCCAGGCCGGGTCGCTCACCGGCGACGACCAGGAGTGGCTGTTCAAGGAGATCGACCCGGGCGGCGGGCTCGCCAGGTTCAGCCCGAGCAGCTGGTGCCTGTGCAGCCAGAACGACCTGGAACCCGTCCTGGTCGCGCATGCCCGGGCGCAGGGCAGCGAGCTGCGGTTCTCCACCGAGCTGCTCACCTTCGAGCAGGACGCGGACGGGGTCACCGCCGTGGTCAAGGACCGGGAGACCGGGGAGCACACCACGGTGCGCGCCGACTATCTCGTCGCGGCCGACGGGCCGCGCAGTCCGGTCAGGGAGCAGCTGGGCATCGGCCAGACGGGTCCGGGGGACCTCTTCCACAACGTGAGCATCACGTTCCGCTCCCGGCGGCTCGCCTCCGTGGTGGGTGAGCGGCGCTTCATCGTCTGTTATCTGACCGATCCGGAGGCGGACGGGGCGCTGCTGCCCGTGGACAACGAGGAGCGGTGGGTGTTCCACGCGCCGTGGCAGCCCGACCGGGGCGAGACACTGGAGGACTTCACCGACGAACGGTGCGCGGAACACATCCGCAGGGCGGTCGGAGCACCGGACCTGGACGTCGAGATCACGGGCAAGGCCCCGTGGCACGCCGCCGAGCGGGTCGCCGAACGGTACGGTTCCGGCCGGGTCTTCCTCGCCGGTGACTCGGCGCACGAGATGTCCCCCACCGGCGCGTTCGGTTCCAACACCGGTATCCAGGACGCGCACAACCTGGCGTGGAAACTGGCTGCCGTGATCGGCGAGGTGGCGGGGCCGGGGCTCCTGGGGACGTACGAGGAGGAACGGCTCCCGGTGGCGAAGGCCACGAGTGCGCGCGCGTCGGCCCGTTCGGGAGAGCACAGCCACCCGGGGTACGCCGGTTCGCCCGGCCCGGGTGGCGGCCGCAAGGGCGGCATGCTCACGGTCGCGCTCGGTTACCGCTATGTGCGGGGCGCCGTCCTGGACGTCGATCCCGGCCTTCCGGTGGTGCCGGAGGGCATGGGCCTGACGGGTGAACCCGGCACGCGGGCGCCGCACATGTGGCTCGGCCGGGACGGCGGGCGCGTGTCGACCCTGGATCTCTACGAGAAGTCGTTCGTGCTGCTGTGTGATGCCCGGCATCCGGACTGGCGCACGGCGGCGGAGCAGGTGGCGAAGCGCCTGTCGGTCCCCTTGCAGGTCTTCGGGATCGGTACCGCTCCGGGCGCGGACCTGACGCCCGAGGGTGGTGCCGACTGGGCCGCCTCCCACGGCACGTCCGCCGAAGGCGCCGTTCTGGTGCGCCCCGACGGATTCGTGGCCTGGCGTTCGGAGAGCGCGGCTGCGGACCCGGAGGCGACGCTGTACGAGGTCATGGTGACTCTGCTCCACCGCGGCTGACGCGGCAGGTACGGCCGGCGGGGCCCGGGCGGCCCCGGGGCCCGTCAGCCGACGCCGAACGACCTGAGGGCGGTGAGGTACGCCTGGGGGTTGTCGGCGTGCACGAGATGGCCCGCGTCGACGGAGGTGAACCGCCCTCCGGGTATCTGCCGCGCCATCCAGGCCAGTTGTTCCTGGTCGACGTGGCTGCGGGCGCCTCCGACGACGAGTACCGGGGCGGTGATCTCGCCCAGGCACTCCCGTGCTGCCGGGTCCGGGGCGTTCAGCTGGGTGTCGATGGACGGGACGACCTGCCAGTCGTGACCGAGCTCTCCCGGCGGCCGCTGGGCCGGCGGACGGGGCGGGTCGAGCGGGAGCAGGGGCGGGGCCTCCTCGATGACGAGTGCCCCGACCAGTGCCGGGTGCCGCTCGGCGAGCAGCAGGGCTGCGGCGCCGCCCACGGAGTGCCCGATCACCGTGGCGCCGGAGAGATTGCGGGCCTCCAGGAAGGCGTGCAGGTCGTCGCGGAAGAATTCGAAGGAGTAGCGGCCCGGCCAGTCGCTGAGGCCGTGGCCCCGGAAGTCGAGTGCGTACACCCGGTGGCGGGCCGCGAGCTGTTCGGCGATGCCTGTCCAGTCCAGGCTGCTCCCGCCCCGTCCGTGGGCGAGGACGACGGCTGGGGCGGACGGGTCACCCCAGGTGCGGTACGCGAGCCGGATCCCGCCCGCCTGCACGCTGCTGACGTCGGGGTCGAGGAACGCGGCGACGGTGCGTACGAAGGCACCGGGATCGTCCAGCCACGGGAAGTGGCCGGCGCCCCGCTGGACGACGAACTCCGCATGGGGGAAGAGCGCGGCGAGTTCCGCGGCGCGGTCGGGGCTGGGTCCGCCGTCGTACTCCCCCGCGAGGACGAGCACGGGTACCGGCAGCGCCCGCAGTGCGGCGATCGTGGCGTCGGTGTCGAGGCCGCTCTCCGGGTAGTAGAGCGAACCGGCCAGGGCGTTCCGCTGCTCAGGGGATGCGGCGGCGTGCGCCTGGGCCGCCGCATCCCAGCGCCCGTAGGTGAACGGCCTGATCCCGGCCCAGGCCTCGGGCGTGGCACGTCCGGCCTGGATCTCCTCCAGCGCGGCCCTGGCCTCGGCGTACCAGGGTTCGTGGGCGCGCATCTCGGCGGCGTCGCGCCGGTCCTGGTCGGTGGCGGGCAGGCCCAGTGTGCCCGTCCCGGATGTGACGAGAGTGAGGGAGCGCAGTCGCTGCGGGTGCTTCGCCCCGTAGAGCGCCGCGAGTTCCCCGGAGGCGGAGTGGCCCAGCACGTCGGCCTGTTCGAGGCCGAGGTGTGCGCGGAGCGCCTCGACGTCGTCGACGAGCCGGTCGATGCGGTACGTCGACGGGTCCTGCGGGACGGCGGAGTCCCCGGTGCCCCGCAGATCGAGCAGCACCAGTTGCCGCACTCGGGACAGACCGCCGAGGTCGCCGAAATAGCGGGCGGCCCGCATGGGGCCGCCGGGCAGGCAGATCAGCGGTTCGCCCTCGCCCACCAGGTGGTAGGCGAGTTCGGTTCCGTCGTACGTGCTGAAGATCGGCATAGCCGCCATCCAAACAGGGCGGGTGGCGTGGTGCGCGTGCGTACGCCCACAGCGAATCAGGTGACGGGGACGGCTGCCAGAAGCTGGGCGGCTGCCCGACCGGCCTGGTGGGCGGGCTCGGGCGTTCCGGACACGGCCGCGGTGACGATCGCGCCTTCGGCGAGCAGTACGTACGCGAGGGCGGACTCCTCCGGTCGTCCCGCGGCCACGACCAGACCGGTGACATAGGCGCGGAAGGCGTCCTTGTGGAGGCGCGCGATGTCGGCGACCGAGGCGTCCACCGCGCCCAGTTCACCGAAGCTGTTGATGAAGGCGCAGCCACGGAAGCCGGGCTCGGAGAACCATGCGTGCAGCCAGTCGAAGACCGCGAGGACCCGGTCCTGCGGTGTTCCCCGGCGAGTGTCCACGTAGGCGGCGAGTTGCGCGCGCCACCGGGCGTCCCGGGCTTCGAGGCAGGCACGGACCAGAGCGGACTTGGAGGGGAAAAGGGCGTACAGGCGCTTGAGCGGGACACCGGACGTGGCGCGGATCTCGTCCATGCCGACGGCCTGGATGCCGCGGGCGTAGAACAGGTCCTCGGCGGCTTCCAGTGCCGCGGTCCGTGCCTGTGCGAGATCCACCGTGATTCCCCTTGCCGCCTTGCGTGAGAACGTACGTTCTCATACAGTACGACGCCTGCGCAGAGAACGCACGTTCTCCCCTTCGACGGAAGAGCCCTCCATGGACGCACAGTCGCTCATCCCGCCCTTCACACAGGAGTCCGCGGTCGCGAAGGTCCGCCGCGCCGAGGACGGCTGGAACACCCGGGACCCGGAGAAGGTCGCGCTCGCCTACACACCTGACTCACGCTGGCGCAACCGCGCCGAGTGGGTGACGGGCAGGGAGGAGATCATCGGCTTCCTGCGGCGTAAGTGGGCCCGGGAGCTCGACTACCGCCTCGTCAAGGAGCTGTGGGCGCACGACGCCGGCCGGATCGCTGTGCGTTTCGCCTACGAGTGGCACGACGACGGAGGCCGCTGGTACCGCTCCTTCGGCAACGAGAACTGGGAGTTCGACAGCAGCGGCCTCATGCGGGTGCGCCACGCGTCGATCAACGACGTCCCGATCGAGGAGTCCGGCCGCCGGCTCCGCTGGCCGCTCGGACGACGGCCGGACCACCATCCCGGACTCACCGAGCTGGACTTCTGACCAGGAGTTGTCCACAGGCGACACCTCGGCCCTTGCCAGAACCCCCCACCTCCTGAATTACTGCTCCCAGGAGGCGACCGAATGGTCGGTCGTCGGTCGGCGAGGGGATGATCCGTATGACCGCGCTGCTTGACGCCGGCGAGCGGCTCGGCCGCGACGAGCTCGAAGCCCTGCAGCTGGAGCGCCTCCGGGCCACACTGCGGCACGCCTACGAGAACGTCGGGTTCTACCGTGCGGCCTTCGAAGAGGCGGGGCTGCGCCCCGAGGACTGCCGTACGCTCGCAGACCTCTCCCGCTTCCCGTTCACCGTCAAGGCCGATCTGCGCGCCAACTACCCGTTCGGGATGTTCGCCGTTCCTGAGGACCGGGTGCGGAGGATCCACGCGTCCAGCGGCACGACCGGCCGGCCCACGGTGGTCGGGTACACCGAGCATGACCTGGACACCTGGGCCGACGTGGTCGCCCGGTCGATCAGGGCGGCGGGCGGGCGCCCGGGCCACAAGGCCCATGTGGCCTATGGGTACGGCCTGTTCACCGGAGGGCTCGGAGCCCATTACGGGGCGGAGCGCCTCGGCTGCACCGTCATTCCGGCGTCCGGTGGCATGACCGCGCGCCAGGTGCAGCTGATCCAGGACTTCCGGCCCGAGATCATCATGATCACGCCTTCGTACATGCTGACCCTGCTGGACGAATTCGAGCGCCAGGGAGTCGACCCCCGGTCGACGTCGCTGAAGATCGGCATCTTCGGCGCCGAGCCGTGGACGGAGCGGATGCGCGACGAGATCGAGGAACGGTTCTCCATCGACGCCGTCGACATATACGGGTTGTCGGAGGTGATGGGCCCGGGTGTGGCGCAGGAGTGCGTCGAGACGAAGGACGGGCTGCACATCTGGGAGGACCACTTCTATCCGGAGGTCGTCGACCCGTTCACCGGTGAGGTCCTTCCGGACGGGGAGGAGGGCGAACTGGTCTTCACCTCGCTCACCAAGGAGGCCATGCCGGTGATCCGCTACCGGACCCGGGATCTGACGCGGCTGCTGCCTGGGACGGCGCGCGTCTTCCGCCGCATGGAGAAGGTCACCGGGCGCAGTGACGACATGGTGATCCTGCGCGGGGTGAATCTCTTTCCCACGCAGATCGAGGAGATCGTCCTGCGGACCCCGGGGGTGGCCCCGCACTTCCAGTTGCGGCTGACCCGGCAGGGGCGGCTGGACGCGCTGACCGTACGGGCGGAGGCACGGGCCGGTGCGACGGCGGCCGAGCGGGAGGCGGCCGTCCTGTCGATCGCGGCGGCCGTGAAGGACGGGGTCGGCGTGAGCGTCGGGGTCGAGATCGTCGACCCGGAGACACTGGAACGGTCGGTGGGCAAGATCAAGCGGATCGTCGACCTGAGGGGGGCCGGCTGAGGAGCCCCGCTCAGGGGCATCGCGCGGCCCGACACGTTCAACGCGTGGCGGTCATGGCTGCGAAGACCACGACGTTGTCCTGGTAACCCGTTGTCTTGTTGTAGCCGCCCCCGCAGGTGATCACTCGCAGTTCAGGTCTGGCGGAGGGACCGTAGACCTTGGCGTCCGGGAAGTTCTTCTTGCTGTGGACCTCGACGGCGTAGACCGTGAACACGGCGGTGCTCCGGTCGGCACGGACGATCTCGACGGTGGCGCCCTTGCGTACGGACCCCAACGCGTGGAAGACACCGGGCCCGACGCGGGTGTCCACATGCCCGGTCGTGACAGCGGTGCCGACAGAACCCGGCACCGTTCCACCGGCGTACCAGCCGGTGAGGACGGGGTTGTTGTCGGGCGGAGGCTCCAGAGCCCCCGCCGCGTTCAGGGCGAGCTTCATCAGGGGCGCGTCCACCCGGAGGACCGGGATCCGCAGCCGCAGCGGAGTCGAGGGCGGGAGCGGCTGTACGGCGGGGCGCGGGACCGCGGAGCCGCGGCTGGGTGCCGGACTCGCGGGGACCGGACCGGTCGCGGTGTGACCGGGCGGGCTTGCCGGCACGGAGCCGGCCGGCACGGGGGCCATGGAGGCCGGCCGGACGAACGGCCAGGGCAGCAGCGCCGGTGGCACGGAGGGGCGGCGCATGGAGGAAGGCGGTTCGAGGGCTGGACGTTCCAGGGCCAGGTGGGCGGGAGCCTGCAAGGGTCTCGTCGGGTGGGCGGTGGCCCCCGCGGGAGCCGGAGCGGTGGGCGGCGCGGGGTCGGCAGCGGCGGTTCCGGCAGCCGGTGGCTGTGGTGGCCGGTCGTCACGCATTCCGCTGACCACCAGCGCCGTACCTGCCACCAGGGCCCAGACGAGGTGCTTGACCGCCGGGAACGACTGGGGGGCCGTGCCGGCCGTGCGCCCGGTTTCCATCGTGTGTACCTCTGCTTCGCAGCGGGTGGGGTGGGGCGTCCACGGGTCCGGACGAGGTGGCGTCCGGGCCCGCGGACGTGGACCGTACGGTCAGGAGTGGGCTGCTGCGGCCCGGCGGCGCATCCTGACCACTCCGCCGGCCACCGCTGCGGCGAGCAGCGCACTGCCCGCGGCAAGCTGTGTGCCCTGGTCCCTGGGCGCACCGAAGCCGGCGTCGATCCCGCCGGTGGGGGCGCGGTCGACGATCCGGTACGTGTCCGTGATCTTGATGCGCGGCGGGCACTTCACGGTGACGGTGTCCGTGCCGGGGCGGGCCCCCTTCGGGATGTCGAACACGCCGACGAGTACGCCCTTGCGGTCGCCCTCGAACAGGTGGAAGGCCCCTCCCACCTCCGACGTGCCCTTTCCGTAGGTCTCCTTGCCGCAGGCTCTGGTGCTGACGGTGACCTGTGAGCCCGGCGAGGCCGCCGCCGGGCTGATGCGAATGGTCTGTTCACCGGCGGGGCCGGACGCCGCTCTTGCGGCAGGAGCCACAAGTGCGAGAGAACCTACGGCCAGACAGATACCCGCACCGACGCGTGTGTTGCGCATGAGGATCCTCCAACGGGAGCAGGGTCCGGCCGGTCGGCGCGGCGCCTCTGCTGTGCTCCGCTCTTGAGGCAACCGACAGCCCGTCGCCTGCGCAACAGGAGGCGCCGTCCCGCACGTCACCCGGCCGGGCTCGGGATTCCTGGGACGAACGATCGTTTACGCAGGTCACCCGAGCCGGCGGAAGTACTGAGGAGGGATCATGCACAGGACGGCGAACGGGCTAAGACGCCGACTCCGCTGCTGTGGGTGACTCTGCGGGGAGGCGAGAGCGCGCCGACGATGTGCGCCGGGCGCCGCGGGGAAAGATCGGCCGTCGTCCTGGGCACGGACCGGCACCTCGAGCGCCACACGCCGTAGCGGCACACTCGTCCGGCGCTCGGCCGCCCCGGGCCGGGGCCGGGGCGCTGCCTCCGGTCAAGCCACCGTCTCGTCGTGCTGTCGGCGTACCATCTCGGTGATCCAGACGGGCGCGAACGGAGACGTGCAGCCTGGGGACGTCGGGTAGTCCTTGAGCACCTCCAGGCGCTCACCGATGTCCATCGCACAGGCGCGGTGCTCGGCGTGTTCGATCCCGATCTGCGCCAAGCAGTGGTTCATCGCCCACTGCAGCCGATCCGGGGCGCCCTTCATCTGCATCTCGATGGCGTCGAGCAGTCCTGCGAGGTCGAGGCCCTCGGGCTTCTTCGTCACGCGTTCGGTGGTCAGCGCCGCCCAGCCGGCACTCGCGACCGCTGGGTCCGGATCGGTGAACCAGGCCAGGCGCAGCTCTTCGGAGTGCGGGTTCTTCTTCACCACGTAGTTCACGAGCCAGTCCTGCACCTTGGGTGTGCGCTCCTGGCGCACCATGGCGTCCAGCTCGTCACGCCCGAACGCCTTCGGGCGGCAGATCAGGATGCCCAGCAGTCTCGCCGCGGTGTCCTCCGTTCCCAGAGCCGGCACGCAAGTTCCTGCTGTGTCTTCAGCCGCTTCGCGAGCGCGCGTAGCTTTGGATTCCGTTCATGGCCTCGGTGAAACCGGCGGCGGGGCCGTTGCGGCCTCCGGTTCGGAGAACCGGTCCCGCAGCTCCCTCTTGAGAATCTTGCCGCTTGCGTTGCGTGGGAGCTCACCGACGAACAGGACCCTCTTCGGGGCCTTGAAGTGGGCGAGTTTCCCGCGGGCGTGCTCGATGAGTTCGGATTCCGAGGCCTCACCCCGGAGCACCACGACCGCGGTGACGGCTTCGATCCAGCGCGCGTCGGGCAGCCCCACCACGGCCACCTCGGCCACCTCGGGATGAGTGTAGAGGGCATCCTCCACCTGCCGTGAGGCGACGAGCACGCCTCCCGAGTTGATGACGTCCTTCACGCGGTCGACGACCGTGAAGTAACCCTCCGGGTCGCGTACGGCAAGGTCGCCGGAGTGGAACCAGCCCTCACGGAAGGCCTCCGCACTCTCCTCCGGCTTGTCCCAGTAGCCCTGGCACAGCTGAGGGGAGCGGTAGACCACTTCGCCCGCCGTGCCGTCGGGCATCTCCTTGCCGTGCTCGTCGACCACCTTCGCCTCGACGAAGAGCACGGGCCGCCCGCAGGATTCCATCCGCCCTTCGTGCTCTCCGGGGCCGAGGACGGTGGCGAGGGGCCCGATCTCGCTCTGGCCGAAGCAGTTGTAGAACGCCAGGTCCGGCAGCCGCTCACGCAGTCGTTCCAGGACGGGCACGGGCATGATCGACGCGCCGTAGTACGCCTTGCGCAGGGCCCCGAGCTCGCGGGTGGCGAACTCCGGATGGTTGGCGAGTCCGATCCAGACGGTCGGCGGCGCGAAGAAGCTGTCCGCCTGACCCGCCTCGACCAGGTCGAGGATCAGGCCGGCGTCCGGGGCGTCGAGGATGGTGTTCTCGGCTCCCACCGCGAGGTACGGCAGCAGGAACACGTGCATCTGTGCGGAGTGGTACAGGGGCAGCGAGTGCACCGGACGGTCGGTGGCGCGCAGGTCGAGTGCGGTGACGGCGCTGACGTACTCGTGGACCAGCGCCCCGTGCGTCATCATCGCGCCCTTGGGCTGGGCTGTGGTGCCGGAGGTGTAGAGCAGTTGGGCCAGGTCGCCGGCGCCGGGCTCACGTACGGGGGTGAAGGGGCGCGGGGTGTCCAGCTCGCCGAGGAGGGAGTCCGGCGCGTCGCGCAGCGGCCGTACGTCGTGCCCGGCCGGGACGCGTGACGCGAGCCCCGGGTCGGTGAGAACGAGTGCGCTGCCGGACTGTCGGAGGATGTATGCCAGGTCCTCGCCGGTGAGGTTCTGATTGACCGGCACATGGACCAGTCCGGCCCTGGCGCAGGCCAGGAAGGCGATCAGGTACGCGTCCGAGTTGTGGGCGTAGGACGCCACCCGGTCACCGGGGCGCAGCCCGTGTGCGGCGGTCAGCACGGAGGCTGCCGTGCTGACCGCCTCGTCCAGGGCGGCGTAGGTCCAGGACCGCTCGGCGTAGCGTACGGCGGTGCGCCCGGGGGTGCGCCGTGCGCTGCGCGTCAGTACGCCGTCTACTGTGCTGCTGCGTACACCTGTCATGGCGTGATCCTGAGTGGCGGGCCGCCGGGGGTCAAGGGTCCGGCACACCCGTGTCGGCCCGGCCCATCCCCATGGCCGGGTCGGGCAGGACCCCGTCAATCACCTGACGTCACGTCAGGTTCTCTGCCCATGAGAGACCCCCACGGGTGGCCACGGTGACAGTAATCTCTGCTTCGGCAGGAAGTTTCATCACCGCGCGCATTGTCGAAAGTTACTTTCGGTCGGGTGTTCTCGACATGAGGGGAAGGGATTCCGGATGGGCGGAAACGTGTCGGGGCGGGGAATGAGCCGCCGGAGGGTGGGCGGCGGGATACTGGCACTGGGCGGAGCGTTCGCCCTCGCTCCGATTCCCTTCGCGGGGTCGGCGGGAGCGGCGGCCGGCGCCGAGCGGGGCGCGGGGCCGCTGGGAGGCGAGGCACCGGGAACCGGGACGGGTATGGGATCAGGGCGGGGCGGAACGACATTGCGCCGTGGGCCGGCCGCGCGTGCCGGGCTGCTGCCGGACCAGCTCGACCTGCTCGTCGCCGATGCCGAGAAGTACCTCACAGACTCCCCCGCGCACCCCTGGTACGCGGGTGCGGTCCTGCTCGCCGGCCGGGGCGGCACCGTGGCCCTGCACCGGCCGATCGGCCGGGCGGTGCGTTACGCGGCGTACGACGAGACGACCGACACCGGGGTGGAGTTCCCGCCGGACCAGCAGATCGCGATGGCGGAGGACACGGTCTTCGACCTGGCTTCGGTGTCCAAGCTGTTCACCTCGATCCTCGCCGTGCAGCAGATCGAGCGGGGCGCGCTGGAACTCGAGGCGGCGGCCGCGTCCTATCTCCCCGATTTCGCCGGCGGCGGCAAGCAGGACATCACGGTCCGACAGCTGCTGACGCACACCTCGGGCTTCCGGGCCTGGATCCCGCTCTACGAGGAGCCGACCCGCGAGGGGAAGCTGCGCCTGCTCTGGGACGAGGTGCCGGCCTCGTCCCCCGGCACGGAGTACCTCTACTCCGACCTCAATCTGATCTCGCTGCAGCTGATCCTGGAGAAGATCACCGGCCGCACCCAGGATGCCCTGCTCCGCGAGGAGATCACCGCTCCGCTCGGCATGCACCGCACCCGGTACAACCCGCCCGCCTCCTGGAAGCCGAAGATCGCGGCCACCGAGGACGCCCGGCTGCCCTGGTCAGGGCTGGACCGCGGGCTGGTCTGGGGCGAGGTCCATGACGAGAACGCGTACAGCCTCGGCGGGGTCGCCGGACATGCCGGCGTCTTCTCGTGCGCCTGGGATCTGGCCGTGCTGGCCCGCACGTTGCTCAACGGCGGGATCTACGGCCGATCCCGGATCCTGTCCCAGGAGTCCGTGGAGCTGCTGTTCACCGACTTCAACACCGCGTTCCCCGGCGATGAGCACGGCCTCGGGTTCGAGCTCTACCAGCACTGGTACATGGGGGCGATGGCCACTCCGCGCACGGCGGGACACACGGGTTTCACCGGCACGAGCCTGGTCCTCGACCCGACGACGGACTCTTTCCTGATCGTCCTGGGCAACTCCGTCCACCCGGTACGCACCTGGCGTTCGGGCAGTGCCCCGCGGGTCGCCACGGCCAACCGGATGGCGCGCGCGGTGCCCGTACGCCCGGCCCGGGGCCGTACCGCCTGGTTCTCAGGCATGGCGAGCGCCGCGGCCACGACACTGGCGCTGCCCGCGCTGCGCCCTGTCTCCTCACATCCGGTGCTGGGGTGCGCCGTGTGGTGGGACACCGAGCCGGCTTCGGACGCCCTCCGTCTGGAAGCCTCGTCGGACTCCGGGGCGACATGGCAGCCGGTGCCGTTCACGACCGTACCGGCCCAGGGGGACGGCCCCCGGGAATCCCGGCCGCATCCGGACGGTTCGGTCTCCGGCTGGTCGGGGCGCGTCTGGCACCGGCTGGAGGCGGACCTCTCGGCCTGGCGGGGCACGGAGCTGCGAATCCGCTGGCGGTACGTCACCGACCAGTCGTACGTCGGGCGTGGGGTCTACGTGGACGACGTCCGGGTCGAGGACGGCGGCCGGGCGCTCTTCGACGGGAACAGGCCCGGCGACGCCGCACGCTTCGAGGCGGCGGGGTGGACCGTTTCCTCCGGCTGAGTGTGGCCGGCCGGCTGGATCACCAGCATGAACGGACCCGGTCCAGATCAGGAACAAGCCGGGCGAGGCGTTCGCCGCCACGCGGAGCGGGGTGAACCGGATCCGGGAGGTCCCGCGCCGGCGCGAGGCGCCGGAGACCGCCGTGTCCACCGCGCGGCTGAATCTGTCGTCCCCGTGGAGCTGAAGAGCGCGGGCCCCCGGAGGGGTCCGCGCGCCTTCGTTCCTCGGTGCCGTCCGGGGTGTCCGTCAGCCTGGCATCGGCGGCTTCGCCCTCTCCGTACGGGTGAGCGCCACGGTGGACGTCAAGGAGTAGCCGCCCCGGCCCTCCTGGAACAGGCGGAGTCTCTCCGGCGCGAGCGTCGGAACGGCGAGTTCGGCAGGAAGCCGTGCGCGCGGTCGACGGGCTGTCCGGGCACCGCTTGCGGATCGAGGAGTCGATGGAGACCCTCTCCTACGCCGACGGGGTCGACTTTACGGGCAGGGCGACAGTCCCCGCGTGGCTCTCGGTGGGGCTGATGAACCGGATCTGCCCGTCGCCGACGCTGTTCGCGGCGTACCACGCGTACGCGGGCCACGAAGAGCTGACGGTGTTCCCGTCCAACGGCCACGAGGGGCGGCGCGGAGTACGGCCTGCCGCGCAAGGCCGGGGCGCCGCACGGAGTGTTCGGCCGGCCGGGGACGGCGGTCACCGGCCCAGCGCCGCCAAGGCGGCGTTGTGGCCGGGCACCCCGCTGACTCCGCCTCCGCGCACCGCGCCCGCCCCGCACAGCAGGACGTTGGCACGGTCGGTCTCCACGCCCCAGCGGCCCGTCTCCTCGGTGGCGTACGGGAACGAGAGGTCCTGGTGGAAGATGTGGCCGCCGGGGAGCCTCAGGTCGCGCTCCAGGTCGAGGGGTGTCTTCGCCTCGATGCACGGCCTGCCGTCGGCGTCGAGGGCCAGGCATTCGGCGATCGGCTCCTCGAGATGGGCGTCGAGTTCGGCCAGGGTCGCTTCGAGCAGGGTGGCGCGCGTCGCCTCGTTGTCCGCCGTGAACAGCCGGGCGGGAGTGTGCAGACCGAACAGGGTGAGGGTCTGGTAGCCACGGGCGGCGAGGCCGGGTCCGAGGATCGACGGGTCGGTCAGCGAGTGGCAGTAGATCTCGGACGGCGGGGCGCCGGGCAGGCGTCCGGCCGCCGCCTCCCGGTAGGCGGTGGCCAGTTGCTCGTACCCCTCGGCGATGTGGAACGTGCCGGCGAACGCCCGGCGCGGGTCGACGGAGTGGTCGCGCAGTCCGGGCAGCCGGGTGAGCAGCATGTTCACCTTCAGCTGAGCTCCCTCGGGCGGTACGGGCGGGTCCTCGCCGAGGAGTGCGGCCAGTGCCTGCGGCGAGGCGTTGACCAGGACCCGGCGCGCGCCGATGACGTGTTCCCCGTCGGGTGAGCGGACCGTCACCTCGGCGTGGGTGCCGTCGGTCTCGATACGGGTCGCTTCATGCAGCACGCGGATCTCGGCACCCGCCGCCCGGGCCGCGCCGGCGAGGGCGTCGGTGAGCGCGCCCATGCCGCCGACCGGGACGTCCCAGTCCCCCGTGGAATTGCCGATCACGTGGTAGAGGAAGCAACGGTTCTGGAGCAGGGACGGGTCGTGGGCATCGGCGAAGGTGCCGATCAACGCGTCGGTGAGCACGACACCGCGGACGAGGCCGTCGGCGAAGTTCTCCTCGACGGCGACGCCGATGGGCTCCTCGAACAGCATGCGCCAGGCGTCCGCGTCGTCGACGCGCGCCCGCAGGTCGTCGCGGGCCGGCAGGGGTTCGGTGAGGGTCGGGAACACCCGCTCGGCGACCCGGCCCGTCATCCCGTAGAAGCGCTGCCAGGCCTCGAACTCCCGGTCGTCGCCCGTGAGCGCGGCGAAGGACTCCCGGGTGCCCTCACCCCCGACGAGCAGCCCGGTGGGCCGGCCGCCGCGCACCGCCGGGGTGTACGAGGAGACGGTGCGCTTGCGTACGGCGAAGTCGAGGCCGAGCTCGCGGACGATCTTCTGCGGGAGGAGCGAGACGAGGTAGGAGTATCGGGAGAGCCGGGCGTCGATCCCTTCGAAGGGGCGGGTCGACACGGCCGCTCCCCCGGTGCTGCCGAGACGTTCCAGGACGAGTACGGACTGTCCGGCGCGGGCGAGGTAGGCGGCGGCGACCAGGCCGTTGTGGCCTCCGCCGACGACCACCGCGTCGTAGGCGGCGTGCGCGGGGGTGCCGGGTGAGGACGTCTCGTCTGCGGGCATGACCCTTCGTAACACGCGCTGATCGTCCCTGGCCAGAGGCGCGGGCCGTGGCGGACGGCGCCCCGGGCGTACCGAAAACCTGTGGGCGGCCCGGTCCCGGCTGTGGCAGAGTGCTCGCCCGGACGGCGTCCTCGCCGCACGACCGAGGAGAATCCATGGATATACCTGCGCGTCTCAGCCCGTTGCTCGAGCAGTTCGACTGGGCACGCGAACGGCTCACCGACCGTCTTGCGGGCCCGTTCGTGGACAGCGGCAACGGCACGGACGTGGAGGTCCCCGCGCTGACCGACGAGGAGTATCTGTGGGAGCCGGTGCCGGACTGCTGGTCGGTCCGCCTCCGCGACGCGGGTCCCGGGCGGAGCGCGACCGTCCTGACGGGTGCGGGCGAGTGGGGACGCGACACAGCGCCGTACCCGCACCCCGTGCCGCCGCCCTTCACCACCCTCGCGTGGCGCCTCAGCCATCTCAGCGAGCTGCTGGCCCTGCGTGCGGACCACACGGCGGGCAGCCACAGTCTGACCCGGAACGACTACCGCGTGGTGGGGGACGCCGCGGGGGCCCTCACGGATCTCGACGCCTCGGCCGCCGCGTGGCGTTCGGCGCTGCTCGGCGCCGACGACACGGCGCTCGACACGGTCGGACACAGCACGTACCCGCACGGCGGTGACCCTGAGAGCCCATTCCTGGAGGTCGTCTGGTGGGTCAACCAGGAACTGCTGCACCACGGAGCCGAGATCGCGCTGCTGCGTGACCTCTACCGCGTACGGGGCAACCTGGCCTGACGGTCAGTGCGGCGGCATCCCGCGCTGCCGGCGCAGGTCGGCGGCCCTTCGGTAGAGGTCCACCGCCTCCGCGCTGCGGCCGAGCTGTTCCAGGCAGTGCGCCTCGTCGTTGCGGCTCGCGAGGGTGTCGGGGTGGTCGGCGCCCAGGACCCGTTCGCGGGTCTCGGCGACCGTACGGTAGTCGGTGAGCGCGTCGGCCCAGCGACCGAGCCAGCCCAGCGCGACGGCCACCTCGCGGCGGCTGACGAGCGTGTCGGGGTGGTCGTGCCCCAGAGTGCGTTCCCGGATCGCGCAGACCTCTCGTGACTCGGTGAGCGCTTCCTCCCAGCGGGCCATCCGCCCCAGGTTGACCCCGAGGCCGTGCCGGGCGCGCAACGTCTCGGCGTCGGCGGGGCCATCGACCCGGGTGCGGTCCTCGACCAGGGTGCGGTAGAGCTCCAGGGCCTCGGCGCTGCGGCCCAGCCTGCCGAGGCTGATGCCCACCTCGTAGCGCGCGGACAGCGTGTCGGGGTGGTCGGCGCCGAGCACGGCGGCGCGGGCCAGTGCCACGTCGCGGTAGGTCTGCAGGGCTTCGGTCCAGCGGTCCAGCCGGCCGAGTGTGTACGCCACTTCGTACAGCGTGACCAGGGTGTCCGGGTGCGTGGCGCCGAGCAGGCGGCCGCGCGCGGCCGCCACCTCGCGGGCCATGCGGCAGGAGTCCTCCAGGCGGCCCAGTCTGCTGAGGTTGAAGGCGAGGTTGTGGCGGCAGCGCAGAGTGTCGGGGTGGTCCGGCCCCATGGAGCGCTCCCGCGAGGCGAGCACCGCGGCGTAGACCTGGTGGGCCTCGAAGTGACGGCCGAGCTGGCCGAGGACGTACGCCGTCTCCTGCCGTGCCGCGAGAGTCTCGGGGTGGTCGGGGCCCAGGGTGCGTTCCCGGCCGTCGGCGACCCGGCCGAACTCGCGCAGTGCGTCCACGGCGTGTCCGGTGCGACTGAGGCTGAATCCGACCTCGTGCCTGCTGGCGAGGGTGTCGAGGTGATCGGGGCCGAGCGCGTGTTCGCGTTCGGCGGCGACCGCGCGGTGTACGTCGCCCGCCTCTTCCCAGTGGCCCAGGCGTCCCAGGTTGAGTCCGGCGCTGTGCCGGCCGGCCAGAGCGGCGAGCAGTTCGGGTGACGGGGTGGGGCGGACAGGTCCCGCGGGCGGGAAGCCGCCGGTGAGAGCGTGACCGGTCCCGGTGGTCCAGGCCCCGGTCAGCGCGGCGGCGTGGTCGACGGCGGCCGTACCAAGGTAGGTCGCACCGCTCGCCTTGTGACCGGTGGTCATGTTGCGGGTCCAGGACGGCAGTTGCCTTGCGCCTGCCGAGCGCTGCACCGGGACGGGCGGGGCGAGCCGGAGCCGCCCGGCTTCCGGCTGCTCACCGGTACGGCCGAGCGCGATGCGCTGCCGCAGGGCACTGGCGTCGGCCGGCCGCTCGCCGGGTGTCTTGGCCAGCAGGTCCAGGACGACCTTGTCGAAGAACCCCGGGAGTTCGGCGCGGTGGGTACGCGGCGGCTCGGGAGCGGTGTCGCGGTGTCCGACGAGCACGCCCCAGGCGTCGTCCATGTCGAACGGCGGTACGCCCGTGGCGATCTCGTACAGCACGCAGCCCAGGGAGTAGAGATCGCTGCGGTGGTCGACCTCCCCGCCGCTGATCTGCTCGGGCGACATGTAGTGCGGGGTGCCCATGGCGATGCCGGTGCCGGTGAGGCGGGAGGTGAATCCGATGTCGTGGCCGAGCCTGGCTATGCCGAAGTCGCAGATCTTCACGGCGCCGTCGTCGAGCCGCATGATGTTCGCGGGCTTGAGGTCTCGGTGCACGATGCCCTGCTGATGGGTGTAGCCGAGAGCGTCCGCGACCTGCTCCGCGATGTCGACCACGTCGGCAACCGGCAGCGGGTGCTGCTTGTTGTCCTCCAGCAGCTGGCTCAGATTGCGGCCCTCGAGGAGCTCCATGACGAGGTAGAGGACACCGTCCGACTCGCCGAAGTCGTGGACGACCGTGACTCCACGGTGCTGGAGCGCCGCGGCCACCCGCGCCTCACGGCGGAAGCGCTCGCGCAGAATGCGGGTGAAGGCCTGGTCGTGCTGCGGCCCCATCGGTTTCAGGCACTTGACGGCCACCTGCCGGCCCAGCGATTCGTCGCGCGCACGCCACACCTCGCCCATGCCTCCGCGCCCGATCAGATCGAGCAGCCGGTACCGGCTCTGGATCAGCCTGGTGTCCGCCATCGCCTGTTGTCGCCCCCGTTTGCTTCGCTGCCCGCCAGGGCGTGTTTCGGAAGTAGCGCCGTCCGCCCGGAGGGCGGGGCCGGCGGCGTCCGGTGCGTGCGATCGCAAGGCGGAGGGTCGCCCAGATACTGGATGTATCCGGGTGATCCCGACAACACGGCGAGCGTGCGTGCCAGACACCGCCGGACAGGCGGGACTTTCGAAACACGCCCTACTGCTGCTGCGCCCTCCCCGGCCCGTCCAGTATGGCTGCCTGTCTGCGGAGTTTGTACGGGGCGGGCCGGCTCCCGGGGCCGAGCCGTGCCATCGCCTTCACAATGTGCCCGGGTGGCAGGCACCAGCGGAGGCGGGCGGGGACGCAGCGCAGGGCGGTACCCGTGGTGCGCAGGTGGCGGTCGACCGCCACCGGGGGCGGTGCGGCTCTGCCGTACAGCTCATGGGCGTACGGGGGCAGCGAGTCGTAGGCGAGCGCGGCCACGCGCCGCCAGACGAGGGCGCGCGCCGGCGTCAGTACGGTGGGAACCGGCGGGTTGCGCAGGAAGTCGTCGACGTCCGACGCCTCGGTGCCGGCGGCGAGCAGGGGGCGGACCTTGTCGAAGTAGGCGGCAAGCGCCGCAGTCGTGCCGGGGACGCCGGAGGGGTCCAGGCCGACGAGGCGGGCTCCCCGCCGCTGCTCGTCGACGTAGCGGTCGGCCTGGGTGTCACTGAGCGGGAAACCGGAGCGGCGTTCGACCTGGAGGTAGGAGTCGACCTCGGCGCAGTGCACCCAGAGCAGCAGCTCCGGTTCGTCGATGCCGTAGACCTCGCCGGTATCCGGGTCGGTGGCTTTGAGGAGCCGGTGTATTTTCCGGACCCGGGCGCCGTATTTCTCCGCGGCCCGCGTGGTGTCGTAGGTGAGCGTGCCGACGAAGTCGGCCGTACGCATCAGACGCCCCCAGGCGTCCTTGCGGAAGTCGGAGTTCTGCATGACGCCGCGTACGGCGCGCGGGTGGAGCGCCTGGAGGTAGAGGGCGCGGACGCCGGCCACCCACATCATGGGGTCCCCGTGCATCTGCCAGGTGACGGAGCCGGGGCCGAACAGCCCCGGGTCTGGATCGTTCATCGGCTCGTTCCTTCCGTTCGGCGGTGGAACGGTCGTGCCGGGAAGATCGTGGCCCTCGTAGGATGACGCCCCGGCGCAGTTTCATGCATACCGCAACCGCGCACGTTCCGGGGAGGGGTGGGCCGTGCCCAGGTGGGGACTGGTGGTCGAGGAGAACCGTGGGTACGGCCGACACTCACGGACATGGTCGGTGGAAGTCGTGGGCCAGGTGGAGGGAACGCGCGAGGAGGCGCTCGCAGCACTCCGGCTCCGGGCCGAGCGTTTCGAGCCGTTCCATCCGGCTGAGCCGAGACGCCGGGAGCTGTACCGGGAGGCGGACGGTTTCCTGCTGGTCGTCCACGGGCTCCGGCAGCCGTTCCACTGCCGGTTCTCGGTGGCCGAGCAGCTGTACGACAGTGCCGCTCCCGAGCCCGGGGCGCGGCAGCCGGACGCCCCTGCGCCGGCTCGGGAAGAGCCTGCGCCGAACGTGCCCGCGCCGCTGCCGCCGAAGACCAGGCTCCGGCGGGCCCGACCCGGTCCCCCGCCCGACTGGGACGCGCAGGTGCCCGAGGTGCCGTCCTGGCTGGGCCGGGACGACCTCCCTTGACGCGGGTCAGCGCTTGACGGCCCGCAGGACCACGAACTTCGGGTCGCCGGCGACGGTGACGCAGTTGCCGAAGATCCGGCGCAGCTGGGTGTGGTAGGCGAGGTGGCGGTTGCCGACGACCCACAGCTCGCCGCCCTGGCGCAGCGCGGCTCGTGCTCCGTGGAACATGTTCCGGGCCGTGGCGTCGGTGACCGCTTGGTGCGAGTGGAAAGGCGGGTTGCTGAGGACCAGGTCCACGCTTGCCGGCGGCACGTCCGCCATGCCGTCGCCGACCAGGAACTCGGCCTCGGCGTCCGGTCCGGTGTTCGCGTGGAACGTCTCTTCGGCGGAGGCGACGGCCTGGTACGACTCGTCGATGAAGGTGACGGTGGCGTCGGGGTTGGCGAGTGCCGCGGACGTGCCCAGGACGCCGTTGCCGCAGCCGAGGTCGACGACGCGGTCGGGCCCCTTCCGCTCCGGGAGGTGCTTCAGGAAGAAGCGGGTGCCGATGTCCAGGCGTTCGGCGCAGAAGATCCCGGCGTGATTGGTGACGGTGCGACCGGAGACCACGCCGACGTCGTCGGGCAGGTCGTAGCGGTGCGGCCAGGGACTGGGGGTCCTGGCCAGGCCCGGGTCAGGGGTGCAGAAGATGAGCCTCGCCTTCTTCACCGCGAGGGAGGTGCGCGTGGGACCGATGATCCGCTCGAACAGCTTGAGGGTGGAGGTGTGGATCTCCTTCACCATGCCGGTTCCGATGACGACGGTCCCGGCGTGCACGGCGGGCGCGAGTCTGTGGAGCTGGTCCTCCAGGAGCGCGAGGCTCTTGGGTACGCGCACGAGCAGCAGGTCCACGCGCTCCGGCGGGGTGTCCCGCACCGACAGGATGCGCACCGAGTCCGGGTCGGCGCCGTTGCGCGCCAGGTTGGCCTGGGTGGCGCGTCGGGCGAGGTACGAGTCGGTGATCTGGACCGGGCCGTGCGCGGCCAGCACGGTGGCCAGGGCACCCCAGCGGTCGCCGACCACGGCCACGGTGCCGGCCGGCCGGACCGGTTCGCTCCCCTCCGCTCCCTCCAGCCGCCGCAGCAGATACTCGTCGGCGGCGTCCCACGCACGGAACGGGTCGCGCGGGTTCTCGGGGAAGCGGGCGAGATCGAATTCGCCCTGTGACGTCGTCAAACGGTTCATATTGAGTTCAGGCTAGCCGAGTGGCGGGGAGCGCTCCGCACGCTCCCCGCCTCCGGGATGTCACGTGTGCCCTACGGGAGCCGTTTGTCCATGGCCGACCGGCCCTCCTCGGACAGCCTGCGCTCGGCCCACTCCAGGCTCTGAGGGGTCAGGTCCCGCCCGGAGGCGAGCACCAGATCCTCCGCGGTGGGCTGATCTCCACCGCCGGTGTGCAGCAGACGGTCCGGGGTGACCCCCCGCACTTCCGGCACGGATACGGATACGGATTCGGACTCTTCGCTCATACCGCCTCCTCGTCCATGCGGCAATTCTCGCGCCGGGGCGGCATCCGCGCATCCGATGCCCCCGGGGACCGGAAGAAGCTGTCACTTGACCTGCACATGATGAATACGCAACGTTCACACGACCGGCACCGTGCGTGTGGAAGGCTCCCGACCGAGCAGTCAACGTCCGGCCCTCACGACACCGTTCCGCCACCCCGGAGAGGACACCCCACATGTCCAGTCGTCGCCGTTTCTACGCGCGTCCACTACTAGCGGCAGCCGCCTCGGTCGTCGTTCTCGCAGGCGTCGCCGCCGCCGCGCCCGCGGTCACCCCCACGACCGCCGGCACGGCGTCCCCGGCCGCCGCTCTCGACGACACCTACTACCAGGACGCCCTGGGCAAGACGGGCACCGCCCTCAAGAGCTCACTGCACACGATCATCAGCGACCAGACCACGCTCTCCTACAGCCAGGTCTGGGACGCGCTCAAGGCGACCGACGAGGACCCGGCCAACTCCTCCAACGTGATCCTCCTCTACACCGGCCGCTCACAGTCCAAGAGCGAGAACGGGGGCGATGTCGGCGACTGGAACCGGGAACACGTCTGGGCCAAGTCCCACGGCGACTTCGGCACCGCGACCGGCCCCGGAACCGACATCCACCACCTGCGGCCCGAGGACGTCCAGGTCAACTCCACCCGCGGCAACAAGGACTTCGACAACGGTGGCAGCGCCGTCTCGGGTGCGCCCGGCAACTACACCGACGGCGACTCCTTCGAACCGCGCGACGCGGTCAAGGGCGATGTCGCCCGGATGATCCTCTACATGGCGGTGCGGTACGAGGGCGACGACTCCTTCGCCGACCTGGAGCCGAACGACAGCGTGAGCAACGGGTCGGCCCCGAACATCGGGCGGCTCTCCGTTCTGAAGCAGTGGAGCCAGGAGGACCCGCCGGACAGCTTCGAACAGAACCGCAACGAGGTCATATTCGACCAGTACCAGCACAACCGGAATCCGTTCATCGACCACCCCGAGTGGGTCGAGGCCATCTGGTAGGGAGTCACCGGCGATACGGCCGACAGAGACAGCGGCACGGTATCGCGAGGGGGGCCGGGGGTGCGGTCGCGCCCTGGGCGGCCGGTACGGCGGCTCCGGGCTCGTCCGGCTCCGCCGTAACCCTCTGCCCCCTCCCCCCGCATGCCCAGCGGTTCGCCCCGCCGCCGTAGGGACGTCGGCGGTCTGCGCACACACGCGCAAGAAAGGTCATCGGGCCGGGCCGATGCGCCACCCCGCCGTGCCACCGGGTTCGACCACCTGGGCGACGTGCCTTTCGGCCGGATCCCGGGCACGTGACTCAGCCCGGTCCGGCCTGCGCCTGCGCGCAGTGCCCCACGGCCTCCTCGCGGGAGCCGAAGCGCGGCAGGTCCTGGCCGGTCCGCTCCCGGACCAGGTCCGGCGGTCCCAGCCGGTCACCCGGATCGACGACGGCAGCGCGCCGCCCTTCCCTGGCGAGCCGGGACAGGCCGGCGTGCAGCAGCTCGAGGGCCAGGGCGTCGGCGCCGGTCACCTCGCGCAGGTCGAGCACCACCGAACCGGCCGGCTCCGGGCCCGACTCGTCCAGCGCGTACAGCACACGCTCGGCCGCGGTGAAGTCGAGGGCGCCCTGGGCCGCGACCACACCCACGCGTTGGTGCAGCGCGCGCTCCCGCCGGCCGGACGGAGCCGAGGGCAGCACATCGGCCGTGGTGACCAGCGTGACGGTGGAGCCGGGCAGCGCCGGATTCCTCATGAGGTGCAGCCCCAGACGCTCCGAGAGCGCCCCCAGGGCGGCGTGACCTCGCACCGAGGTGCCCGCCTCGTCCAGCAGCGGGCTGTAGGCGGCCAGGCCGAAGCGGGCCGGCCCGGCGGCGATCAGGCCGCCCGACACTCCGCTCTTGGCCGGCAGCCCGACCCTCAGCAGCCAGTCACCTGAGGCGTCGTACATCCCGCAGGTCGCCATGACCGCGAGGACCTGAGCCGCGACCTCCGGGGAGACGACCTTCTCCCCGGTGACCGGATTGACCCCGCCGTGCGCCAGGGTGGCGGCCATCACCGCGAGATCGACGGCGGTGGCCCGCACCGCACACTGGCGGAAGTAGGTGTCCACCGCGGCCACCGGGTCGACGGGCAGGGTCCCCGCGCTCCGGATCAGGTAGGCGAGTGCCCGGTTGCGGTCCCCCGTCGCGGCCTCGGAGCGGTACACGTCCTCGTCGACATCCAGCTTCCGCCCGGCGAACCGGCTCAGGCAGGCCAGGATCCGCTGGAACGCGGGAACCTTGCGGCTGTCGGGCACCAGGGCGGTCGTGACGATGGCGCCGGCGTTGACCATCGCGTTGGCCGGCCGCCCGGTGCCGGGCTCCAGGCTGATGGCGTTGAACGCCTCGCCGCTCGGCTCGGCACCCACCCAGCGGCCCACCTCGTCGAGACCGTGCGAGGCCAGCGCGAGGGCGTAGACGAAGGGCTTGGACACCGACTGCAAGGTGAAGGGAGTGTCCGCCGCACCCGCACTGTAGGAGTGCCCGTCCATGCTGACGAGGGCGAGCCCGAAGTCGTCGGGGTCCGATCCGGTCAACTCCGGGATGTAGTCGGCGCGTCGGCCCTCACGTACGCCGACGAAGCGTCCGTGAAGATCACGCAGCGCGTCCGTGACGGCCTCGGACGCGCTCACCTGGGGACCGCCGGCTGCCGCACGGGGCCTTTGGCGGGCCCCGCGAGGGGCGGCTCCTCCCCTGTCACTCCGCCTCGTCGCCGAAGACCTCGCGGAGCCCGGCCTCACGCTCCGCGTCGAGGTTGCCGTGCAGCAGTTCAGCGCCCCCGCCCGGCAACGACTCGCTGATGCGGCTGGGCACCTCGTCCAGGGTGAGCAGGAACAGCGCCGATGTCCCGGGCGTCACCTTCTGCTTGACCTCGGCGATGAAGTCCTCGTCGATACCGACGTCGGCCGACGCCGTCTCCACGCCGTCGGCCGTCCGGTACTTCCACACAGCGAGTGTGGACATTGCATCTACCTCCGAAAAGCAAGGGGACAATTCGCCCATATTACGATCAAACGGTATGAATTGACTCGTCGAACGACCCGCCCCACGCCAAGGGCGGCTCCAGTACCGAGGACCCCGAACCCTCCGGGAGGGAACGATGGATACGGACGCCCTGACGCCCGGCCTGTTGCAGGAACTTCGCGCGACCAGGCCCTATCCGGCCCTGTCCCTGACGATGCCGACCCACCGCCGGGCACCGGACAACGCCCAGGACGCCGTGCGGCTGCGGAACCTCGTGGCCGAGGCCGGCGGCCGGCTGGACGCCGACCCCCGGGTGACCCGCGAGGCCGCGGCCGCGGTGAAGGCGCAGCTCGACCGCGCGGTGGCAGAGGTGGATCAGCGCCGCGCCCTGGAGTCCCTCGTCATCCTCGCGGACGCCGGTGAGTACCAGATCTGGCAACTGCCGCGCACCGCACCCGAACGAGTGGTCCTGAGTGACAGCTACCTCACCCGCAATCTGGTCGCGGCGAAGGCCGGAGCTCAGTCGTTCCGGGTCCTCAGCCTGTCCGCGGAACACGCCTCCCTGTTCTCGGGCACCCCCGACGGCCTGCACCCCGAGCCGAGGGACGGATTCCCGCTCACGGCCCCGCACGAGGAGCCCAACCCGCAGCGTGAGGAGCGGATCGGCGACACCCCGAGCACCTACAGCAGCGAGGACGCGCGCAACTTCCTGCGCACGGTCGACGAGCAGCTGCGGACGGTGCTGGCCGCCGACCCGCGCCCGCTGTTCCTGGTCGGCCTCGCGCCCGCGCTCGCCCTGCTCGACGAGGTGGGCGAGAGTGCGAAGCCGGCTGTCGGCAGGGTCGCGAAGGGGACGACCGCGGACACGAGCGCGTCCGAGCTGATCAAGGAGCTGGGCCCGGCACTGGAGGACCGGCGGAAGCAGGCCGCGGCCCGGATCCGGGACAGGCTCGACAACGCCCACAGCAGCCGCTCCTTCGCCGGCGGCCTCGACGAGGTATGGCTGGCCGTACGGGAGGGCCGGGCGGGCCTGGTCGCGGTGGAGGAGCATTTCGAGCAGACGGTCGTGGTCACCGACGGGCATCTGGAGCCGGTGGGCCCGGACGTCACACCGGCCGCGGACGGCCAGGTCCGGGAGGACATCGTCGACGAGCTCGTCGAAGCGGCGCTGGACAAGGGCTGCGAGGTGGCCTTCGTCGCCGACGACTCCCTCGCGGGCCACGGCCGGCTCGCAGCGGTTCTGCGCTTCTGACCCGCGTGTCCCTGCGTAAGGATTATGTGAATTTGCCTAGGTTTGGCGCTCCCTGGTCGATCTCGTCGGCCTCACCGAGTTGATCTCAGTGATCACGTCGTGCACGAAGGAGAGCCATTCATGGACCGATTCAGGCGCGCATCGGCGGCAGCCCTGCTGACAGCGGCGGCGCCGGCCGGCGCGGTGGGCGGCGCGGTGGCGTCGTCCGGCGTCCCCGCGCCGCCGTCCGGGGAACGCGCGCGGGACCTGGCCTCGCGGCCGGCTCTCTCCGCGCACGCGACCGCGCGCACCGTGGCCGCCTGGGAGGAGTTCCGGATCCACGGCTCCGCCCGCAACGTCCGTTCCGGCACCCCGGTCACCCTGCAGCAGAAGCAGGGCACGCGCTGAGTGTCCCTGCCCGCCATCATCAGGACCGCAGTCACCGGTGAGTACAGCCTGCGCGTGAAGCTGGGCATGCGGGGCGAGAACGCCCTGCGGATCGTCGGCGGCGGGGCCGTCTCTCCGGTCGTCCGGACGTCCGTGGACTGAGCGTCTGCCGTACGCACTCCGGCCGGAGTGCGTACGGCAGACGCGTCAGCCCTCCCAGGTCCAGTCGGCCACTTCGGGCAGGTCCGTGCCGTGCTCCCGGATCCAGTCGTGGTGACGGGTGCGGACGTCCGCCATCGCCTGCCGGACGGCGACGGCGCGTACCCCCAGCCCGGGCACCCGGTCGACCACGTCCATCACCAGCCGGTAGCGGTCCAGGTCGTTGCGGACCACCATGTCGAAGGGTGTGGTGGTGGTCCCCTCCTCCTTGTAGCCCCGGACGTGGAGGTGCTCGTGTCCCGCACGCCGGTACGCGAGACGGTGCACCAGCCAGGGATAGCCGTGGTAGGCGAAGATCACCGGCTTGTCACGGGTGAAGACGGAGTCGTACTCCGCGTCGGGCATCCCGTGCGGGTGCTCCTCGTGGGGCAGCAGCCGTGTCATGTCGACCACGTTGACCACGCGCACGGCGAGGTCGGGAAGGTGACGCCGCAGCAGCCCGGCCGCCGCCATCGTCTCCAGGGTGGGCACGTCCCCGGCGCAGGCCAGCACGACATCGGGCTCGCGGCTTCCGTCCTCGGTGCCGGCCCATTCCCAGACGCCGGCCCCCCGGGCGCAGTGCGCGCGGGCCTCGTCGAGGGTGAGCCAGTCGAAGCCGGGCTGCTTGCCGGCCACGATCACGTTGACGTAGTCGCGGCTGCGCAGCACGTGGTCGGCGGTGGACAGCAGTGTGTTGGCGTCCGGCGGCAGATAGACCCGGACGACCTCGGGGCTCTTGTTGAGGATGTGGTCCACGAAGCCGGGGTCCTGGTGCGAGAAGCCGTTGTGGTCCTGGCGCCAGACGTGCGAGGTGAGCAGGTAGTTCAGCGAGGCGACGGGCGCGCGCCAGTGCAGTCGGCGCGAGGTGCGCAGCCACTTGATGTGCTGGTTGACCATCGAGTCGACGATATGGGCGAAGGCCTCGTACGACGAGAAGAGGCCGTGCCGCCCGGTGAGGAGATACCCCTCCAGCCAGCCTTGGCAGAGGTGTTCCGAGAGCACTTCCATCACCCGGCCGTCGCGGGCCAGATGCTCGTCGGTCGGGAGGATCTCCGCCTGCCATGCCTTGCCGGTGGCCCCGTAGAGCGCACCCAGTCGGTTGGACTCGGTCTCGTCGGGGCCCACCACACGGAAGTTCCTGCGCTCGGCGGTGGCCGCCATGACGTCTTCGAGCAGCCCGCCCAGCACCCTGGTGGGCTCGTGCAGGACGGTCCCCGGCTTGTCGACCCGCACCGCGTGGTCCTCGAGGGGAGGGAGCGGCAGATCCCGCAGGAGCAGCCCGCCGTTGGCGTACGGCGTCGAACCGAGCCGGGCGGCGCCCTCGGGGACGCAGTCCAGGACCTGGGCGGTGGGCCGGCCCTCGGCGTCGAAGAGTTCACCGGGCCGGTAGGAGCGCATCCACTCCTCGAGCATGCGCAGGTGATCGGGGTTGTCGCGGACCCCGGGCAGTGGGACCTGGTGGGCGCGCCAGGTGTTCTCGACGGGGAGTCCGTCCACCTCCTCCGGCCCGGTCCAGCCCTTAAACGTACGCAGGACGATCATCGGCCAGCGAGGACGTACGGACGCGCCCTCGGCGCGGGCCGCGCGCTGGTACTCCTCGATACGGTCCGCGGCGAGGTCCATGGCGGCGGCCAGCGCGCGGTGGACCACGGAGGGCTCGTCCCCTTCGACGTAGAGGGGATCATGGCCGTATCCGCGCAGGAGTGCGTCGAGTTCGCCTTCGGGCAGCCGGGCGAGCACCGTCGGGTTCGCGATCTTGTACCCGTTGAGGTGGAGGATCGGCAGGACGGCCCCGTCGTGCACGGGGTCGAGGAACTTGTTGGAGTGCCAGGACGCGGCGAGCGGCCCCGTCTCCGCCTCCCCGTCCCCGACGACGCACGCGACCAGTAGGTCTGGATGGTCGAACGCCGCACCGTAGGCATGGGTGAGCGCGTATCCCAGCTCGCCGCCCTCATGGATGGAGCCCGGGGTCTCGGGGGCGACATGGCTGGGCACACCGCCGGGGAAGGAGAACTGCTTGAACAGGGCCGCCATTCCCGCGCGGTCGCGGCTGACATCGGGGTACGTCTCCGAATAGCTGCCCTCCAGCCATGAATTGGCGAGGACGGCGGGGCCGCCGTGACCCGGCCCCCAGACGCAGAGTGCCCGCCGGTTCCGCGCCTTGACGACCCGGTTGAGGTGGGTGTGGACTAGATTCAGTCCGGGTGAGGTGCCCCAGTGGCCGAGCAGCCGCGGTTTGATGTGCTCGGGGGCCAGCGGCTCCTCCAGGAGCGGGTTGGCCATCAGGTAGATCTGGCCGACCGCCAGGTAGTTGGCGGCACGCCAGTGCGCGTCGAGTGCCGAGATCTCGGTGTCGGAGAGGACGAATGCCCCCGACGGTGTACGGGCGTGGGTCATGAAGCGTCTCCCTGGGGTCCCTGGAGCATGCCTAGCGGGCGTCCGGGCCGGGTCCGTACCAGACCGTGGTGGCGTTGCAGAACTCGCGGATGCCGTGCCCCGCCAGCTCTCGCCCGTAGCCGGAGCGCTTCACCCCGCCGAACGGCAGCGCGGGGTGGGAAGCCGTCATGCCGTTGAAGAAGACCCCGCCGGCCTCCAGGTCGCGCACGCAGCGGTCCATCTCCCCCGGGTCACGCGTCCAGACGTTGGAACTCAGCCCGAACGGTGTGTCGTTGGCGAGGTCCACGGCCGCTTCCAGGTCCGTCACGCGGTGGAGCGTCGCCACCGGACCGAAGGTCTCCTCACGGTGGATACGCATGTCCGGGGTGATCCCGGTGAGCACCGTGGGCTCGTAGAACCAGCCACGGTCCAGCCCCTCGGGCCGCCGCCCCCCGCACAGCGCGGTGGCACCCTTGCCGAGGGCGTCCTCGACGAGTTCCTCCAGGTCGGTGCGGCCCTGTTCGCTGGCGAGCGGCCCCACGTCGGTGGTCTCCTCCAGCGGGTCGCCGACAGCCAGGTCGCGCATCCCCGCGGTGAACCGCTCGGTGAACACGTCGTACACGTCCGCGTGGACGATGAAGCGCTTGGCGGCGATGCAGGACTGGCCGTTGTTCTGGACGCGGGCGGTCACCGCGGTGTCGGCAGCCCTCTCGACGTCCGCCGAGGGCAGGACGAGGTAGGGGTCGCTGCCGCCGAGTTCCAGTACGGTCTTCTTCACCTCGTCGCCAGCGACGGCGGCGACCGCGCGGCCGGCCGGCTCGCTGCCGGTCAGCGTCGCGGCGGCGACCCGCGGGTCGCGCAGGATCGCCTCGACGGCCCCCAAACCGATGAGCAGCGTCTGGAAGCAGCCGGCGGGGAACCCTGCCCTGGCGAACAGGTCCTCGATGTACAGGGCGGTCTGCGGCACGTTCGAGGCGTGCTTGAGCAGACCGGTGTTGCCCGCCATGAGCGCGGGTGCGGCGAAGCGCATGACCTGCCAGAGCGGGAAGTTCCACGGCATCACGGCGAGCACGACGCCCAGCGGCCGGTAGTGCACCCGGGCACGGGAGGCACCGGAGTCCTTGACGTCGGTGTCGTCGGGGTGCTCGTCGGCGAGCAGGCGTTCGGCGTTGGCCGCGTACCAGCGCATCGCCTTGGCGCACTTGGCGGCCTCGGCGCGGGCGGCCTTGACCGGCTTGCCCATTTCGGTGGTCATGGTGCGGGCGATGTCCTGCTGGTCCTCGTCGAGGAGATCGGCGGCCCGGTTCAGCAGGCGGGCCCGCTCGGTGAAGTCGGTGGCGCGGAAGCTGCGGAACGCGCGGTGCGCGGCGGCGAGCCTCCGTTCGGTCTCCCGAGCGTCCAGTGCGTCGAACGTCCTGAGCGTCTCGCCGTTCGCGGGATCGACCGTCGCGATGGGCATGGCTGTGCCTCCTTGCGTTGTTCTCCGACCGTGCCGCGCCACAGCGTCGCGCGCAACGCGGGCCCCTCACGCACGCGTACCCGGCCGGCGCGGATCATGCGTGCGAGGCACACCGTCCGCGCCGGCCGGGCCGGCTCCGGCTGTTCCGTCACACGAGTTCGGGTGCCGGGCTGCCGAGGTACGTGCGGCCGCCGGGGCGGGGCTTCTGCGGAAGCAGTCCGACGGTGCACGGCGTCTCGGCGTAGCGCGTGAACCACACGACCTTGCCGTCGGTGGTCCGGCAGGTACCCCAGCTGTCGCTCAGCGCCATGACGCGGCTGAGGCCGCCGCCACCGCCGTCGAGCAGCCGGGGCATCCGGGAATCGCTGTCGGCCACGGACACCGTCAGGTGCCGGCCGGTCCAGCGGAGCTCGACGACGCACCCGCTGTCGTCCCCGACGTGTCGCTGGACATTCGTCAGGAGTTCCTCCGCGGCCCGGCACACCGGCCGGACGTGCAGGTCGAGACCCCAATGACGGAGGTGCGCGGCGACTATGCGCCGCACCTGGGAAATGCGCTCTGCCGACACCTGCAGGTCGACCAGATAGTGCCGGTCGGGTGGAACGGTCATCGTCGAGGCTCCTCACCGCGAGGCCCACGTGCTTCACCCCGTTTGAACCAACGACCCCCGAACACGAAGCGTGAGCAACAATCACTTCCGGGTCACTCATCAGGGTGACCCGACGGGGCCGGTCGCGCAACCGAGGGAACCGGGCACCGGGTGTCACGGCAGGTAGGGCAGGAGTTTGTCCGGGGTGAGGGGGAGTTCACGCAGCCGGGCGCCGGTGGCGTGCCGCACGGCGTTCCCGATCGCGGCCGCGGTGCCGACGATGCCGATCTCGCCGATGCCCTTGCTGCCCATGGGGTTGAGGTACGGGTCCTCCTCGTCGATCCAGTGCGCCCGGATGTCCGGGACGTCCGCGCAGGACGGCACGTGATATGAGGCAAGGTCGCTCTCGGTGAAGTCACCGAAGACCGGGTCCATGGTGCTGCCCTCGGTGAGGGCCATGCCGAGGCCCATGACCATGCCGCCGATGAACTGGGAGCGCGCCGTACGGGAGTTGAGGATGCGTCCGGCGGCGAACACACCGAGCAGTCTGCGCACCCGTACCTCGCCGGTGAGCGAGTCGACCGCGACCTCGGCGAAGTGGGCGCCGAAGGCGTGCCGTGCGTACGGGGACTCCTGTGCCGTCTCCTCGCCGGTGTCGGCGGTGACGGTGAGGCCCTCCGGCGGGAGTGGTCCGGTGTGCTCGGCGAGCCGGCGCACCAGGGCGGTGGCGGCCTTGTGCACCGCGGAGCCCCAGGAGGCCGTGCCCGCGGAGCCGCCCGCGACGGGCGCGGTGGGCAGATCACTGCTGCCGATGTCGATCGTCACGTTCTCCGGAGGTGTGTCCAGGACCGAGGCGGCGATCTGCGCCAGGACGGTGCGGGCGCCGGTGCCGATGTCGGTGGCGTTGACGCCGACGCGGTAGGAGCCGTCCGGAGCGGCCTGCGCGGAGGCCGCCGACCTGGACACGAGGACGGGGTACGTCGCCGACGCGACCCCGGTGCCGAGCAGCCAGGGGCCTTCCTCACGGGCGGCGGGCTGGGGGTCCCGGCCGTACCAGCCGAAGCGCCGGGCGCCCTCGCTCAGACAGGCCGCGAGGTTGCGGCTGCTGAACGGACGCCCGCTGTCGGGTTCGGTCTCAGGTTCGTTGCGCAGCCTCAGCTCGACCGGGTCGATCCCGAGCGCGCAGGCCAGTTCGTCCATGGCCGACTCCAGCGCGTACATGCCCGAGGCCTCCCCCGGTGCGCGCATCCAGGACGGGCTGGGCACGTCGAGTGCTGTCACCCGGTGCTCCGTGCGGCTGTGGGGCGAGGCGTACATGACGCGGGCGGGTACGGCTGCCTGCTCGACGAACTCCTTGATCCGCGAGGTGTGCGTGACGATCTCGTGGGAGACGCTGGTGAGCACGCCGTCGCGGTCGGCACCCAGACGAACCCGCTGCACGGTGGGCGCACGGTGCCCGACGAGCGCCGCCATGTTCCGCCGGGGCAGGGCGAGCTGGACCGGGCGGCCGGTGTGCCGTGCGGCCATGGCGGCGAGGACGCACTGGGGGCGTGGTGTGCCCTTGGACCCGAAGCCGCCGCCTACGTGTTCGGAGATGACGGTGATGCTGTCCTGGTCGAGCCCGAGGGCCTTGGCGAGACTGTCGCGCACGGCGGTCGATCCCTGGCTGGAGTCGTGGACGGTCAGATGTCCGTCGGCCCACCGGGCGGTGGAGGCGTGCGGCTCCATGGGGTGGTTGTGCAGTCCCCCCAGCGTGTAGGTGGCGTCGACGCGCACGGGCGCGGTGTCGAACGCGCGCGTGGCGTCGCCGCGTTCACGCAGAGCCGGGTGGCCGCCGTTCGCCTCCTCGGGGGTGTAGAGGCCCGGGTGGTCCCCCGTGAGGACGACATCGTGCCGTGTGGTGGCGTATTCGACGTACACGGCCTCGGCGCCCGCCCGCGCGGATTCCGGACTCTCGGCCACGACGAGGGCGACGGGCCAGCCCCGGTGCGGCACCCGGTCGTCCTGGAGCACGGCGAGGATCGGGTCGTCGGGCTCCTTCAGCCGCGGCGCGTTGTCGTGGGTCAGCACGGTGTGCACCCCGGGTACCGCCAGGGCATCGGCGGTGCGGATCGCGGTGACGCGCCCGCTCGCGACGGTGGCGGGGACGATCCAGCCGTACAGAGAGCCTGGCGTGGTGTGTTCCGCGGCGTAGCGGGCGGTGCCGGTGACCTTGTCCCGGCCTTCGCGGCGGACGACGGGCCTGCCCAGCGCCTGGGGGGAGTCGCTCATGTCGGTAGTCCTCGGTTCGTCGGGGTGTGCGGGAGCCGCGGATCAGGCGGATGCGGCCCGGGTGGTGAGTTCGACGAGGGCGCCGATGGCGAGCCGGCGGGCCAGGTCCACCTTGAAACCGTTGTCGCGCAGCGGCCTGGCCGCTTCGAGTTCGGCGTCCACCGCACGCGCGAAGGTGTCCTCGGTCGTGGGGGCCCCGCGCAGCACGTCCTCGGCCACCCGGGCACGCCACGGCCGGTGCGCGAGCCCGCCGAAGGCGAGCGACGCCCGTTCGACGTGGCCGTCGCGCACACTCAGTACGGCGGCGACGGAGGCCAGGGCGAAGGCGTACGAGGCGCGGTCCCTGGCCTTGCGGTACAGGGAGACGGCACCGGCGGGAGGCGGCGGCAGCACCACATCGGTGATCAGCTCGCCCGGGCGGATCACCGTGTCCTGGTCGGGGTTGTCGCCAGGCAGCCGGTGGAAGTCGGTCACGGACACGGCCCGCTCCCCCTCGGGTCCGTGCAGCTGGAGGGTGGCGTCGAGGGCCGCGAGGGCGACCGCCATGTCCGAGGGGTTGGTGGCGACGCAGTCCTGCGAGTGGCCGAGCACCGCGAGATCGCGGTGTGCTCCCTCCCTGGCCGGGCAGCCCGAGCCGGGAGTCCGCTTGTTGCAGGGCTTGGAGACGTCCTGGAAGTACGGGCACCGGGTGCGCTGGAGCAGATTCCCGCCGGTGGTGGCGGTGTTGCGGAGCTGACCGGACGCACCGGCCAGCAGTGCCTGCGAGAGGGCGGGCCAGCCGCTCCGTACGTCGGGGTGGGCGGCGAGGTCGCTGTTGCGTACGGTCGCGCCGACCCGGAGACCGCCGTCGTCCGTCCGTGTCACGCGGTCCAGCGGCAGCCGGCTGACGTCGATGAGCAGGCCGGGCGACTCCACCCCGAGTTTCATCAGGTCGACGAGGTTGGTGCCGCCGCCGAGGAATCGTGCTCCGGGGTGCCCTGCGCCGGCACGGACGGCTTCGGCCACGGTGGCGGGACGCAGATAGGCGAAGGGTTTCACGGGGCCACGTCCTCGATGGCCTCGACGATGTGCGGGTAGGCACCGCACCGGCAGAGATTGCCGCTCATCCGCTCGCGGATCTCGTCCGCGTCGAGCGGGACCGGCCCTCCGGCCGCGAGCGCCGTCCACGGGGTGACGTGGGAGGGGTAACCGTCCTCCACCTCACCGAGCATGCCGGCCGCCGAACAGATCTGCCCCGGGGTGCAGTAGCCGCACTGGAGGGCGTCCCTCTCCAGGAAGGCCGACTGCAGCGGATGCAGCCGGTCCCCGTCGGCCAGCCCTTCGACGGTGGTGATGTGGGCGTCCTGCTGGGCGACGGCCAGCAGGAGGCAGCTGTTGGCTCGCCGGCCGTCGACGAGCACCGTGCAGGCTCCGCACTGGCCGTGGTCGCAGCCCTTCTTGGCACCGGTGAGGCCGAGATGCTCCCGCAGCGTGTCCAGCACCGTGGTGCGGTGATCGAGCGTCAGGGTCCGTGCCGTGCCGTTGACGTGCAGAGTGAAGGTGGAACGGTCGTCGGGAGCCGGCACCGGTGCCGTTTCCGCGTCGACGGTCCCCTGGGTGGCATCCATGTACGCGTACCTTCCGTGTCCGGGGCCTGGGGTCGTCATGCGGGGCGGTGGCTCTCCAGCCGCAGGCGGATCTCCTGTTCCTGGTCGCCCGCGGCTGTTCCGACGAGCCGGACGGTGAACGCGTCCGCCAGGTGCTTGCGGAGACGGTCGACCGCCCAGTAGCCGCCCTGCGCCTCGACCATCACCGGCGCGGAGAGCTGCGCGGGCCCGGGGCCGGCCTTCGCCTCTGTGACATCGACGGTCGCCGTCCACACGGTGGGGCGCGTGTCCGATGCGTCCTCGGGGGTGTCGCTCGCCGGACGGTCGGAGACGAACGAGCGGCGCAGCACGTCGAACACGGTGCGCGCGTCCTCCTTGGGGCAGCCGGTCACCGCCACCACGACGTCGCCGCTCTCCTGGTGTTCCTGTGTCTGTTCCTGCGTGCTGTTCACCCTGGATTCCTTTCACTGGGAGCGCTGGGAGCGCTGGGAGCGCTGGGGACGCTGCTCGCCGGCCTCACGCTGGGGGCCGACCGTGTGGGCGGGGTCCTCGGCGGAGGCGATTCCCGCCGCGAAGACCCCGAAGCGTGTGCAGGCCGAGCCCGCGAGCAGGGCGAGCCCCGCGCCGGCAGCGAGGGGACGGCTGCGGTGTCCGAGCAGGAGGGCCGCCGCCGCCCCGGCCGCTGTGAGTCCGCGTGCCGCGCGCATCAGCGTCCCCGCACGGCCCTCGCGGTAGGTCACCGCGACAGGGCCGAGGCGCCGTTCCACCGCACGGCTGGCGGCGCCGTCGGCGACGGCCGCGAGTACGCAGGCGTACCTGGCCGGGGCGTTCTCGTGTACCGGCCCCGCGACCAGCGCCATTCCGGCGGCTGCGGCAGTGGCCGAGGCCCCGAAGAGATAGGGCAGTTCACGGTGTGCGCCGTGCCAGGCGGGGACGGCGGTGTCGGCGGCCAGCACCGCGGTGTACGTCGCCAGGACGGGGCCCAGTACTGCGGCGGCCGCGGTCGCCGTGGCGCCCGTCCTGGGCAGCCGGCCGGTCACCGTGGTGAGGGCGGCGGCCCCGGCGGCGGGCCCGTAGCCGGAGAGCAGCCAGGAACCCATGCTCATCGGGGAGGTCGGCTTGAAGACGCGCAGCATGTTGGCGAACCGCGACGGGCGGCCGAGGTCGTGGACGAGGGCGGCCGCGGAAAGGCTGACGGCGACGAGCGAGGACACCTTCAGGGCCCTGGCCGTGGTGCCACGGCCGGTGAGGTGGGCCCCGGCGGCGAGGACGGAACCGGCCCCGGCCAGTCCGCCGAGGAAGAAGTACCCGGCGATGTCCTGGGCGGACCATGACGGCGCCTTGATGACGGGCCGGCCGTAGTAGGAGGCGGACTCCACGCGGCCTGCCTCTTTCCTGGACGTGCTGGTGGTCATGTCCGGCCACTCCTTCGGGTGAGCACGGGAATCGCGAAGGACAGGGCGGCGCCCGTGACCAGCGACAGAGCGGCGATGCCCGCGTGGCGCCACATGGCCGGCAGGTCCCGGGTGGTGACCACGGGGTGCGGGGGCAGTCCGTACACCTCGGGTTCGTCCATGAGGAGGAAGAACGCGCCGTCCCCTCCGACGCCGTTGTCCGGTTCATGGCCGTACAGCCGGGCGTCGGCGACTCCGGCCTCGTGCAGTTGTTCCACCCGCAGCGCGGCACGCTCGCGCAGTTCGTCGAGCGGGCCGAACTGGATGGACTCGGTGGGGCACGCCTTGGCGCACGCGGGTTCCTGGCCCGCGCCGAGACGGTCGTAGCACATGGTGCATTTGAACGCCCGGCCGTCCGTGGGGCGCTGCTCGATCACTCCGTACGGGCAGGCGGGCACGCAGTAGCCGCAGCCGTTGCAGATGTCCTCCTGGACGACGACCGTGCCGAACTCCGTGCGGAACAGGGATCCGGTCGGGCAGACGTCCAGGCACGCGGCGTGGGTGCAGTGCTTGCAGACGTCCGAGGACATCAGCCACCGGACACCCGAGGCGTCCTCCGGCTGCTTCCCGGAATCCGGCTCGACGAGCGGCAGTTCCGTACGCCCGGCGGCCACGGGCTGCTCGATGAAGGCGACGTGCCGCCAGGTGGAGGCGCCCAGCCCGCCGGTGTTGTCGTACGACATACCGGTCAGCGACAGCCCGTCCTCGGGGAGGGCGTTCCACTCCTTGCAGGCGACCTCGCACGCCTTGCAGCCGATGCAGACGGAGGTGTCGGTGAAGAACCCGACGCGTGGCGGCGCGTTCTCGTGTCCGGCGTCGCCCGCCGGGTCGGGCTCGGGCCCGCCGAAGAGGTTGTCCCTCACGTCGCCTCCCGCGTTCCGGTCGTCTCCGTGATCCCGGCCCGGCGGCGGTACTCCGCGACGAGTTCGGGCAGTGCGGGGCCCCTGGGCCTGCGCCCGGGCCGGATGTCGGCGGTGAGCGCCTTGTCCTCCTGGATCAAGGCGTTGGGGTCGAGCGCGATGGCCACCAGCTCGTTGGCCGCGTCTCCGGTGGCGATCCCGTTGGGGCCCCAGTGGAAGGGCAGACCGATCTGGTGCACGGTCCGGCCCCGGACGGTCAGGGGCCTGATCCGGCGGGTCACCAGGACGCGGGCCTCGACGGCGTTGCGGGCCGTGACGATCGTCGCCCAGCCGCCGTGCTCCAGCCCTCGCTCCGTGGCGAGCTGCGGCGACACCTCGCAGAAGAACTCCGGCTGCAGCTCGGACAGATAGGGGGACCAGCGACTCATCCCGCCCGCAGTGAAGTGTTCGGTGAGGCGGTGGGTGGTGACGACGTACGGATACACGTCCGCACCCGGCTCGTCGCCGCTCGGGTGGTAGCGGTTGCCCTCGTGCGGGTGCAGCTGCCTGACCGGCGAGCGGGAACGCGAGGGGTGGAGCGCGTTGGTGAAGGGCGAGTCCTGCGGCTCGTAGTGCGTGGGCAGCGGGCCGTCCTCGAGGCCGGAGGGGGCGTACAGCCAGCCCTTCCCGTCGGCCTGCATGATGAACGGGTCGTCCCCGCGCAGCGCGTCGGGTCCTTGGGCTCCGGGCGGAGGTACGTGGCCGGGGGCCCGGTCCGGGACGAAGTCCGGGACGTCGTGCCCGGTCCACCGGCCTTCGGCCTCGTCCCACCAGACGTACGCCTTGCGGTCGCTCCACGGGCTGCCGTCGGGGGCCGCCGAGGCCCGGTTGTAGAGGATGCGCCGGTTGGCGGGCCAGGCCCAGGCCCATTCGGCCGCCACCCAGTCCTGCTCCGTGTGTGGCTTACGGCGGGCGGCCTGGTTGACTCCGTCCGCGTACACCCCGCAGTAGATCCAGCATCCGCACCGGGTCGAACCGTCGTCCTTGAGCTCGGTGTAGGCGGAGAGCGGGGCGCCGTCCGGGCCGTGCCCGTTGATCTCGGCCAGGACCGCTGCCGACACCGGTTCGTCGAGTGGACCCTCGACCGGGTAGTCCCAGGTCAGGTCCTGGACGGCGCGGTCCATCGGATCGGCCGACGCGGCGAGCCGCTCCTTGATGCGCCGGCCGAGGTGGTACATGAACCAGAGGTCGCTTCGCGCGTCGCCCTCGGGCTCGACGGCGGCGTGGTGCCACTGGAGCCACCGGTTGGTGTTGGTGAAGGAGCCCGACTTCTCGGTGTGGGCCGCTGCCGGGAAGAAGAAGACCTCGGTGCCGATCTCCCCGGTGGTCATCTCCCCGGTCTCCGTCTCCGGGCCGTCCTGCCACCAGGTGGCGGACTCGATGAGCGAGAAGTCGCGGACGACCAGCCATTCGAGCTGGGCCATGCCGAGCCGTTGCAGTCGTGTGTTGGCGGAGCCGACGGCGGGGTTCTCACCCATGAGGAAGTAGCCCTTGCACTCCCCCGCGAGTTGCGCCATCACCGTCTCGTACGTGCCGTGGGCGCCGGTGAGGCGGGGCAGGTGGTCGAAGCAGAAGTCGTTCTCGGCGGTGGCCGCGTCGCCGTAGTAGGACTTGAGCAGGCTGACGAAGTAGGCCCGCATGTTGCCCCAGAATCCTCCGTCGGTGCGGCTCGCCCGGATGAGAGCGTCGAGGTTCTCGTGGGCGTGGGCGTGGGGCATCGGCAGATAGCCCGGCAGCAGGTTGAAGAGGGTCGGGATGTCGCTGGAGCCCTGGATCGAGGCGTGTCCGCGCAGGGCCTGGATGCCTCCTCCCGGGCGCCCGATGTTGCCCAGGAGGAGCTGGAGCACGCTCGCCGCGCGGATGCACTGGGCGCCGGTGGTGTGCTGGGTCCAGCCGACGGCGTACGCGAAGGCGGTGGTCCGGTCCCGTCCGGAGTTGGAGGTCAGCGCGTCGCAGACCTCCAGGAAGACCTCCCGCTTCACCCCGGTGATCTCCTCGACCATCTCGGGGGTGTAGCGCGCGTAGTGGCGCTTGAGGATCTGGTAGACGCAGCGGGGGTCCCGCAGGGTCTCGTCGCGCGGCGGCCATGCGCGGGCCTGTGGGCCTCCCGAACCGTGGGTCTCGGACCCGGCCGCGGAGTGGATCCGGCTCCGCGCGTCGTCGCTCCCGGCGCGGTCCTCGTACAGCTCGTCCACGTTCCCGGAGGGTGCCTGTACCTCGGTGTCCCGGTACTGCCACGTGCGGGGGTCGTAGTGGCCCGTCTGCTCGTCCAGGCCGGAGAAGACGCCGTCGAGGTCCTCGGTGTCCCTGAAGTCGTCGCCGATCAGCGTCGCGGCGTTGGTGTAGTTGAGGACGTACTCCCGGAAATCCTTCTCCTCGGTGAGCACGTGGTTGATGATGCCGCCGAGGAACGCGATGTCGCTCCCCGCCCGGATGGGCACGTAGAGGTCGGACAGGGCGCTCGTGCGGGTGAAGCGTGGGTCCACATGGATGATCCGGGCGCCGCGTGCCTTCGCCTCCATCACCCATTGGAAGCCGACCGGGTGAGCCTCGGCGAAGTTCGACCCCTGGATGATGACGCAGTCCGCGTGCTGGAGGTCCTGCATGAAGGTGGTCGCTCCGCCCCGGCCGAACGAGGTACCGAGGCCGGCCACGGTGGAGCTGTGGCAGACCCGCGCCTGGTTCTCCACCTGCACGATGCCGAGACCGGTGAAGAGCTTCTTGATCAGGTAGTTCTCTTCGTTGTCCAGGGTGGCTCCGCCGAGACTGGCGATGCCCAGGGTGCGTGCCGTGCGGAGCCCTTCGTGCTCCCACTGCCAGGTCCTGCGCCGGGTCTCGACGACCCGGTCCGCGACCATGTCCATCGCCGTCTCCAGGTCGAGCGTCTCCCAGTCGCCGGCGTACGGGCGCCTGTGGAGCACCTGGTGGCGGCGGGCCGGGCCGGTGGTGAGCTGAAGCGTCGAGGAGCCCTTCGGGCACAGCCTGCCGCGACTGACCGGGGAGTCCGGGTCACCCTCGATCTGGACGACCCGGTCGTCCTTGACGTACACCTGCTGCCCGCATCCCACCGCGCAGTACGGGCAGACGGACTTGACCACGCGGTCGGCGGTGGCCGTGCGCGGCCGGGTCTCCTGCGTCGCCCGCGAGACGACCGCCTGTCCTCTGCCCAGGGGATCACCGCCGGTCAGCTGCCGGTACACGGGCCAGCGGCCGAGCGGGTTGCGTGCTCCCATCGCGTTTCCTCCAGCGGTCCGGGGACTGGACTGACTCCCAGGCTCACCCCACGGCTCCGTGTCGGCGACACGAGCGACGGCTCGGACGGGCGGGCCCGCGAAGATCTCGTACCCGGTGAGTGGCGGGGAATCGTGCGGCCGCCCCACGCCGTGTACCGGCCGCCCGCCTACAGTCCGCGCAGCGCCGGAAGGAGCGTGCTCTGCGCCCAGTCGATGAAGGGCCGCTGCTGGGCCCCGCCGATCTGGACGAGTGCGACCTCGGTGAAGCCCGCTTCGCCGTAGGGGCGTACGGCCTCGACGAACGCCTCGACGTCGGAACCGCACGGGATCGCTTCGGCGATGTCGTCCTTGCGGACGAACCGGGTCGCCTGGTCGAAGGCGGAGGGGCCCGGCAGTTCCGAGTTGACCTTCCAGCCGCCGAGTGACCAGCGGAACTGGTCGTGGGCGCGGGCGATCGCGGCGTCCCGGTCGGTGTCGTAGCAGACGGGCACCTGTCCCACGCGCGGCTTCCCGGCCCCGCCGTGCCGGTCGAACTCGCTCAGCAGTTCGCTCCTGGGTTCGGTCGCGATGACCAGGTCGCCCAGGGTGCCCGCGAGTTCGCAGGACTTCTCCCCGGATACCGCGATGCCGATGGGGACGCGCCGGTCGGGCAGGTCCCAGAGTCTGGCGTTCTCCACGTCGAAGTGGGTGCCGTGGTGGTTCACGTAGCCCCCGTCGAAGAGCGCGCGGATGATGTGCACGGCCTCTTCGAGCATCTCCAGGCGGACATGGGCCGAGGGCCGTCCTTCGCCCACGACATGCTCGTTGAGGCTCTCGCCGGAGCCGAGGCCCAGGCGGAAACGGCCCTCGGCGAGCAGCTGGAGCGTCGCTGCCTTCTGCGCGACCACGGCCGGGTGGTAGCGCGTGGTCGGGCAGGTCACGTACGTCATCAGCGGGATCCTGGACGTGGCCTGCGCGGCTGCTCCCAGGACCGACCAGGCGTAGGGCGCGTGCCCCTGGGAAGCCAACCAGGGGAAGTAGTGATCGGAGATGACGGAGAAGTCGAAGCCGGCCTGTTCCGCCGCGACCACGTCCGCGACGAGTGCGCGGGGGCCTGCTTGCTCGGTCATCATCGTGTAGCCGATTTGAACCATATGAAACTCATTTACCGTTACATCGCCATAAAACATGAATTCATGTCAATGGCTGTCTGTGATCGACGTCCCGGGGTATGCGCCATGCATGGACGTAACGAACGGAGCATGGGAATCGCTCGCCAGCACCGGCGGCGCCGGCGGGCCGGGCGCGGTAGGCGTGATCATCGGCATCGTCGGCCTGTTCGTGGTGCTTCTGCTGATCGGGGGCTTCTGGTTCGGGATGAGGCGCCGCGACAAGGAATCACGGCCACCACGCCCCGATGAGCAGCCGCCGCGCCCGGAGCACCGGACGGAGATCCAGGAGAGCGGCCAGCACAGCTCGGACCGCTTCCCCGAGAACGGCCGTGCCCTCTCGCCGTACGAGCTCAGCGACCGCGGTAACGAGGTGATCCCGCCCCCGGAGGACGAGCGCCCGCGTGACTGACGCACCGCGCCGGCCACCGGCCGAGTCGGACCGCGGAACCGGCGTCACCGTGCTGGTCGCGAGGTCTTCCTGCGGGCCGCGCTCCGTCGGAGCCGCCGCCCGCCGGACACCCGCCATCCCTTCGGGCACGTGATCACGGCCGCCGCGTGTTGCGGGAGTCGCCGGGGCGCATGAGGCTGGTCCTGGCCGCGCGGCACCGAAGAAGTCATGCCGCAGAACCGATAAGGCAGTGGACCATGACTCCTAGTGATCCGCGGACCGCGCCGGAACCGGCGGTGCTGAGCGGTGCGAGCGCTCCGTGCTGGGTTCACCTGGTGACCCGCGACCTGGAGGACGCGCAGCGCTTCTACGGCACTGTGCTCGGCTGGACGTTCCGCCCCGGACCGCTGGGCAGGGACTTCCTGATGGCGCGCTCGGACGGGGTGCCGGTGGCGGGCATCGGCGCGGTCGCGTCCGCCTACCAGGTGGGCGTGGCCTGGATGCCCTACTTCTCGGTCCGGGACGCAGATGTCGTCTCGGACCGCATCCGCGAACGCAGCGGCACCGTGGGGGTGGGCCCGCTGACGGTCGGGCAGGGCCGCGCGGTCCTGGCCGCCGACCGGGACGGGGCGTCCTTCGGTGTCTGGGAGTGGAGAGGGCGCGCGGCCACCCTCGCGCCGTCCGGGAACCGGGCACACGCCTGGCTCCGGCTGCGCACCAGGGACGCCTTCGACGCCGCGATCTTCTACGGCGAGGTCCTCGGCTGGGAGAGCGGTGAGCCCGGCGGCTGCGAGGTGGCGTACGTGAAGGAAGAGGTCCTCGTACGCTGCAACGGCCGTCCGCTGGCCCGGATCAGCTCAGGTGCCGTGGAGGCCGCTCCCGACCCGCAGGTGCGCCCGCACTGGCAGGTGCAGTTCCCGGTGGCCGATGTGGGCGCGACGGTCCTCGCCGCGGAGCGGAACGGCGGGGCCCTCATGGAGCGGCGCGGCGTGCAGCACGGCAGCGAGGCGACGCTGCGGGACCCGGACGGGGGGCTCTTCACCGTGACGGACGTACGCAGCCCGGCGGACGAGGACGACGACTGAGGGCGAGGAGCCGGCCGGGTCAGGTACGCGGGTCGGCGTCCTGGGCCTCTCGCCCGCCGGCCGGCCGACGGCCGCTGTGCCGGACGATGGCCCACAGGGGGAAAACGAACCAGCAGACCAGGAACCACAGGGCCATCGCGCCCACCAGCCACAGTGCTGCCACGTTGTGCAGGGCGACCCGCAGGATGAGCAGCAGCGTGCTGCACATCGTGCAGAAGAGCAGAGCGAGCCCCAGCTTCGTGAGACGTGAGGCCCAGACGACCGTCTGCGGCTTCATCCGGCGTCCGGTGAGCAGCCGGTGGTACGACACGGGCCCTATCAGGGCGGCCGCGGTCGCGGACCCCAGCATGACGGTCACGACGTAGATGTTCCGGTCGACGGTGGAGAGATCGGCGAACCGGGGCTGGAAGACCACCGCGAGCAGGAAGCCGAACAGGATCTGAACGCCGGTCTGAGCCACCCGGAGTTCCTGGAGCAGATCGCCCCATTGCCGGTCCGCACGCTCCTCGTCGGTCTCGTACCGTCCGCTGCGCGGGTTCCTCCCGGCCCTGTCGCGCTCGTTCCCCTCACTGCCCGCCGGTATCTGTCCCATCGATGCCTCCCGCCTCGTAGAGGTGGTACTGGTGCCGCGCGGAGCTGTGGTGAGTCCTTGTTCTCCATGGTGGGCAGCCGTTGGGAAATCCACCACAGCAACGGGCGGACGGCCGGGAAGCCAGGCCGGTCAGAGGCCACGACCTCGACGCACCGTGACAACTCGCTTAGGATCGGTGTACGGCATCGCGCGTCGGTCACCGGCCGGGTGAGGCGTGGAGGTAGCCCGTGAGATGCCTGTTGGAGGCATTCCACAGTGTCAGTCGAGTTGAATCACACCATCGTCCACAGCCGGGACAACCGCGAGTCCGCCGAGTTCCTGGCGCACATCCTGGGTCTCACCGTCGGAACCGAATGGGGCCCCTTCATCCCGGTCGTTCTCGCGAACGGCGTCACGCTGGACTTCGCGACCGTTCCCGCCGATTCGATCACCGTGCAGCATTACGCGTTCCTCATCTCGGAGGCGGAGTTCGACACGGCCTTCGGTCTCATCGAGGAGAAGGGGATCACGTATTACGCCGATCCCCACCGTAAGCACCCCGGCGAGATCAATCACAACGACGGCGGACGCGGGGTGTACTTCCCCGACCCCAGCGGCCACGGGCTGGAACTCATCACCCGTCCGTACGGCGGCTGGTCGTAGACGTCTCTCCGCCCAGGGCGCACGCGAGTGGCCCGGCCGCGATCCGTGATCCGGCCGGGCCGCCGGTCAGAGGGCGTCGTCGACCGTGAGCGTCAGCTCCGGCCGGTCCCACATCACCGCGGGCGGCCGGGCCGCGACGGTACCGGTGCGTTCGGCGCCCACGCTGCGGTAGAAGCCCTCGGCCGGCGGGTGCGCGACCACACGTACGGCGGCCAGGCCGGCGTGGCGCGCCTCGTCGAGCAGGTGGCCGACGAGGAGCCGGCCGATGCCCCGTCCCTGGGCATCGTCTGCGACGAACATCAGGTCGAGTTCCGGCGGGGACAGGATCAACGCGTAGAACCCCAGCACCCGGCCGTCGTCGTCCTCGGCCACGTGGACGACGTGCGTCTCGATGTAGTCCGGGCCGACCTTGTACCCCTCGACCATGGGTGCGTACGGGCCCTCGTAGGCGCGTGACCTGGTGACCAGGCGGGTGAGCCGCTTGGCGTCCCGTGCGACAGCTCGTCTGACGTGGACCTCGCCACGCCGGTCCGTCCTGCTCGGTCTCATGAGGCGAGTATCGCGCACTCCGGTTGCCGGACACGCATGCCGCTCGCGGCGCCCCGGCACCCTGGAACCGAGGCCCGGCAGGGCTGTTCATTCCGCTGTCGCCCTGGGCGCGTACTCGGTGGCGGGCCGGGACGGCGTGCTCATGCCGTTGCCCAGGCAGTAGTCGACTTCGTGCGGCTGCGTGTATCCCTTGGCGGTCATGTCGTTCCGGTAGGCGGGGTTGTGCGCGAGGGTGTACGGACGGGTGTCGGTCGGCTTGTTCGTGGTGAGGACGATGAGTTCGTCGTAGGAGGCGTTCGTGAAGACGGCCTCCTCCCGCCAGTCGCCGAGCGAGGTGTCCGGTTCCGTCAGCTGCATCGCCTCGCCGGTGTCTCCGGCACACCCGATGGCATGATCGAGGTCGCTTTCCCCGACGGGTCCCTCGCCCGGGTACGGGGAGATCTCCTCGCGGCTCCTCACCTCGGTACCGCACGCGTCCGGGAGCCGCGGCCCGGATGGCAGCAACGACAGCCCATGGAGGCCTCAGTGACCCGCCGCCCTTCTCCTTCCGAGGCGCCGCCCCGATCCAAGCCACGGCATCGGGAGTCCGGGCACGACGCCACGGTCCCGCCGGCGATACCCGGTTCCGTGACGACCGAGGACCTCTGCGCCGAAGGGCCCCACGGCACGGTCCCGCTGCGCCTCTACCTGCCCGCCACCCGCCCCACCGCCACCCTGCTCTGGATGCACGGCGGCGGTTTCAGCAGGGGCACGCTCGACTGGCCGGAGGCGCACCTGGTGAGCGGGGAGCTCGCCGCACGGGCGTCGGCCCGCGTGGTGTCCGTCGACTACCGGCTCGCCGGGAACGGCATCGTCTTCCCGGTCCCTCTCGACGACGTGTACGCGGCGTGGGAATGGCTCACCGCCACGTTCCCCCCGTCGGAGGGCGAGATCCGGGCCCTGGGGGGCGCCAGCGCGGGGGCGGCACTCGCTCTGGGATGCGCGGTCCGCGGCCGGGACGGCTCCTTGCCGGCAGACCGTCTCCTGCTCGCCTATCCGTTCGCGCATTACCCCAACCCGGCGCTCGACGCCGGGACGGTACGCGAGATGGAAGGGATGCAGGACATCCACCGCTTCCCTCCGTCCACGGTCGACGCGATGGTGGCCACCTACGTGGGCAGAACAACTGATCTTCCCCGGCTGGCACTCCCGGGCGCCGCGCGGCTCGACGGTCTGCCGCGCACGGCGCTGGCGCTCTCCCAGTACGACGAGCTCAGGCCTTCCGGGGAGTTGCTCAGCCGCCAACTGGCCTCCGTCGGCGTGCCGGTGAGCCTGCATGTCGCGTCGGGGATGCCGCACGGCCACCTCAACCACTGGCCTTCACCCCCGGAGGCGTCGGCGTCACTGGACTTCCTGGCCGACGCGCTGTCGTCCGTTTCCACCGGGCGGACGGGGACCGCCACGTCATGAGGCAGGGTCACCGCCATGGATCGATCCCCTGCGGTGCTTCATCTCCGCACTCGCGTCGGGTGACAAGGAGGAGCTGTGTCCGGGGCCACGTACGTCTGTCGCGGCCGGGGGACCCGGGACGCCGTCCGGATCGGCGCCCGCGCCTCCCTGCTGTTCCAGCTGTGCGGCGGACCGGGACGGCCCGTACGTCAGACCGGGACGGCCAGGTCGTCGCGGAGCCGTTCGGCCACAGCCGGGGGGAGGCGCAGCGCCTTGGTCAGGTAGCCGTCCAGGCCGCCCCAGCGCTCGTCCATCGCGTCCAGGGCCACCTCGAGGTACCGGGGCCGGGCCTCGATGACCGCACACGCGATGTCCGGGTCCCCGCCCTCGTCGAGAAAGCGCCGTACCGTGGGCCCGAAGGCTGCGCGCACCGCCCGGTTCACCGCGAGGAACTCCGCCCGTACGACATCACGTGAGGCCCCCGCCATCATCAGCAGCAGCGCGGTGGCCCAGCCCGTCCTGTCCTTCCCGGTCGCGCAGTGGAAGAGCAGCGGTCTCGCCCGCGGATCCGCGACGGTGTCGAGGAGGGCACGGTAGGCGGCGGCCGCCCCCGGGGAGAGGACCATCTTCCGGTAGGTCTGCGCGAACAGTGCCTCCGCCCTTCCGCCGCCGAGCAGGCCGGCTGCTCCGTCCGGGTCACTGAGCAGCGCCTTGAGCCGCGCCGGCGTCACCCCCGGGTTGTCGCCGAGGACGTCGGCGACGAAGAGCCTCGCGCCCGCCGGGAGCCGGTCGGGCGCCCATCGGCGTTCGTCGGCGCTGCGCAGATCGACGACGGTGCGGATACCGAGTGCGGCCACCGCCATGTCGTGTTCTCGGAAATCGCTCAGCTGGCCCGAGCGGAGAAGGATTCCCTGCCGCAGGCGGCGGTGGCGCCCCAGGGCGATACCGCCCAGATCGCGGAGGTTGACAACGGTGGAGGCGGGGACGGCCCGGGCGGTCTGCACGATGAACTGCCTCTTTCCCGACAGACTGCAGGTCGGAATCAAACGTCGCACGGCGTGCGAATATCGACAAAGGGAACGTGAGGTACCAGGGCGCCGGCCGGTGGGGATTCAGTCGGCGAGGATCCTCGTCTTCTGCTCCGAGAATTCCGTGTCGGTGAGAACGCCGCGCTGCTTCAGGTCGGCGAGCCTCTCGAGCAGCGTGATGACGTCGTCCCCGCCGTCCGCCGGGACCCGCTCATGGGCCAGGAGTTGGCCACCCGCCTCCTGGGCCGCCCGGGTGAGAGGTACCGACCAGAGGTCCTCCCAGACGATCAGCGCGGCGGAGCTCTCCTCCGTCAGACGTCCGAGGGCGTCAAGTCCCGCGATCTGTGGCAGCCCGGCCGGCGGGTCGTCCGGGGGATCGAACGGTACGAGCCTCTGGGGGTCCATCTCCCTCAGCCCGACGCGCTCGATGGCGCCTGCCGCTGTTCTGCGGGCAAAGGCCAGGTCGAGGATGCGTACCGCGTCGGACGCGACGGCGTCGGCCAGTACGGGCGCGATCGCGTCGGCGAAGTGCCCGACGGGAAAGGTGACGACGAGGTACTCCACAGGTCCCACGGCCACGATGCGTCCTTCCCGTGCGGTTCTGGATCGGTTCTGGATCGGTTCTGGATCGGTTCTGGATCGACAGCAGCTTAACTTCGGGCAATCCGCTACGCACTGTGAAAATAGATGACAGAAGAGACGTATATGGTCCACCGGGCGGGCCAGGGCGAGTCCACGCGACCGGTCAGGATTGAAGAAGCACATGCGGCCGGCCGCCCGTAGCGTGATCCGCATCCGCTCCTCGACCGGCCGAGCAGGCGTTTCCGCCCCGGCCGACACCGCCGGGCTGATAGACAACGACCGTCGCCGCGACCGCGCGGCCCGCGTGACAGATGGAGAAAAGACGAGCATGGCCACCAGGACCGACGAGCCGCATGTTGCCGACAGCCACGGTCTGATCCGCGTGCACGGCGCGCGCGTGAACAATCTCAAGGACGTCAGTGTCGAGATCCCGAAGCGCCGGCTGACGGTGTTCACCGGCGTCTCCGGCTCCGGCAAGAGCTCGCTGGTCTTCAGCACCATCGCCGCGGAGTCGCAGCGGATGATCAACGAGACCTACAGCACCTTCGTCCAGGGCTTCATGCCGACGCCGGCGCGACCCGAGGTCGACGTCCTCGACGGGCTCACGACCGCGATCACCGTCGACCAGCAGCGGATGGGTGCCGACCCCCGTTCCACGGTCGGCACCGCCACCGACGCCAACGCGATGCTGCGCATCCTCTTCAGCCGGCTCGGCACACCGCACATCGGCCCGCCCAGCGCCTACTCCTTCAACACCGCCTCGGTCCGGGCGAGCGGCGGGATCACCGTGGAACGCGGTGCCGCCAGGACCAGGACCGTGAAGGCGACCTTCAACCGCACCGGCGGAATGTGTACGCGCTGCGAGGGCCGGGGCTCGGTCTCCGACATCGACCTCACCCAGCTCTACGACGACTCGAAGTCGCTCGCCGAGGGTGCGTTCACCATCCCGGGCTGGAAGTCGGACAGTCAATGGACCGTGCAGGTCTATGCCCAGTCAGGCTTCGTCGACCCGGACAAGCCGATCCGCGCGTACACCAAGAAGGAGCTGCGGGCCTTCCTCTACGGGGAGCCGGTCAAGGTCAAGGTCAACGGTGTCAACCTCACCTACGAGGGGCTGATCCCCAAGATCCAGAAGTCCTTCCTGTCCAAGGACAAGGAGGCGATGCAACCGCACATCCGGGCGTTCGTGGAGCGGGCGGTCGCCTTCACCACCTGTCCCGAGTGCGACGGCACCCGGCTCAGCGAGGGCGCCCGGTCCTCGAGGATCAAGCGGATCAGCATCGCCGACGCCTGCGCGATGGAGATCCGCAACCTCGCCGCATGGGTGCGCGGCCTCGACGAGCCGTCGGTGGCGCCGCTGCTCGCCGCGCTGCAGCAGACCCTCGACTCGTTCTCGGAGATCGGCCTCGGCTATCTCTCGCTCGACCGGCCGGCCGGCACGCTGTCGGGTGGCGAGGCGCAGCGCGTCAAGATGATCCGCCACCTCGGCTCCTCGCTCACCGACATCACCTATGTCTTCGACGAGCCGACCATCGGTCTGCACCCGCACGACATCCAGCGGATGAACAGCCTGCTGCTGCGGCTCCGGGACAAGGGCAACACGGTGCTCGTCGTGGAGCACAAACCGGAGACGATCGTCATCGCCGACCACATCGTCGACCTCGGCCCGGGGGCGGGCAGCGCGGGCGGCACCGTCTGTTTCGAGGGCACCGTCGAGGGTCTGCGGGCAGGCGACACCGTCACCGGCCGCCATTTCGACGACCGGGCCGCCGTCAAGAAGTCGGTGCGCGAGCCCACCGGCGCGCTGGAGATCCGCGGGGCGTCGACACACAACCTGCGGGACGTCGACGTCGACATCCCGCTCGGGGTACTGACCGTCGTCACCGGCGTCGCCGGATCCGGCAAGAGCTCGCTCGTGCACGGGTCGATCCCCGCCGGCGAGAACGTGGTGTCGGTCGACCAGAGCCCGATCAAGGGCTCACGGCGCAGTAACCCGGCCACGTACACAGGACTGCTCGACCCGATCCGCAAGGCGTTCGCCAAGGCCAACGGCGTGAAGCCGGCACTGTTCAGCGCCAATTCCGAGGGCGCCTGTCCCACGTGCAACGGTGCGGGCGTCATCTACACCGACCTGGGGATGATGGCCGGTGTCGCGACGACCTGCGAGGACTGCGAGGGGAAGCGGTTCGACTCGTCGGTGCTCGAATACCACTTGGGCGGGCGCGACATCAGCGAGGTCCTGGCGATGTCGGTGGCCGAGGCCGAGGAGTTCTTCGGCAGCGGCGACGCGAGTACGCCGGCTGCGCACCGCGTCCTCGGCCGGCTCGCCGACGTGGGGCTCGGGTATCTCAGCATCGGCCAGCCGCTCACCACGCTGTCCGGCGGCGAGCGGCAACGGCTCAAGCTGGCCACCCACATGGCCGAGAAGGGCGGCGTCTACGTCCTCGACGAGCCGACCGCCGGTCTCCATCTCGCCGACGTCCAGCAGTTGCTCGGTCTGCTCGACCGGCTCGTCGACTCCGGCAAGTCGGTCGTCGTCGTCGAGCATCATCAGGCGGTCATGGCGCACGCCGACTGGATCATCGACCTCGGGCCCGGAGCCGGCCACGACGGAGGACGGATCGTCTACGAAGGCACGCCGGCCGACCTCGTCGCCGGCCGCTCCACCCTCACCGGCGAGCACCTCGCGGCCTACGTGGGCGCCTGACCGGAGCGGCCCGACGCCAACCGCCGTGCCCGGCGTCGGGCTTCGCCTCCGGCAGGGTTCCCCGGTACAAGGCCGTCCTACCCGGAGCATCCCCCACATTTCGGCGAGTGCAAGGTCACAGTCGGTAGCCCTGCTGCACGTCAGAGTGCTGACCTAGCATCTGACCATGACGGTCCTGCCTGCCGACGGGCTTCCCCTGGCCGCCGAGTTCCCCGACCCTTCCCACGATCAGTGGCAGAGCCTTGCCGAAGGCGTACTGCGCAGGTCAGGTAAGGAAGTCACGGGTTCGGCCGCCGAGGAAGCGCTGTCCACCGCGCTCGGGGACGGGCTCACAGTCCGCCCGCTGTACACCTCCATCGACGCATCGGCGGACCCAGGTCTGCCCGGCTTCGCGCCCTTCACCCGGGGCAGCAGGGCCGCAGGGAACACCACGGACGGGTGGGACGTGCGCCAGCGCCACGAGCTGGCCGATCCCGTGCGCCTGAACGAGGCGGTTCTCGGCGATCTGGAGAACGGCGTCACCTCGCTCTGGCTCGCCGTCGGCGGGCCCGGCGGGGTTCCGGTCACGGGCCTGGCCCGTGCGCTGGAGGGCGTCCTTCTCGACCTGGCGCCCGTCGCGCTCGACGCGGGCGCCGACCCCGGGCCCGCCGTCCGGGAGCTGCTCGCGCTCTACGAGGCCAAGGGTGTCTCCAAGGAAGCCGCGCTGGGCACCCTCGGGGTGGATCCACTCGGGCGGGCAGCGCGTACTGGCACGGAGCCGGAGCTGGGCGGCGCCGTCCACTGGTCGCTGCTGTGCTCCCGCGAGTACCCGGGGCTGCGCGCCCTGGCCGTGGACGCGCTGCCGTACCACGAGGCGGGCGGCTCCGCCGCGCAGGAGCTGGGGCTCTCGCTGGCCACCGGTGTCGCCTACCTCCGGGCGCTGACGGCGTCGGGGCTTTCCGTCGAGCAGGCGTGCGGGCAGCTGGAGTTCCGGTACGCGGCGACGGCCGACCAGTTCCTGACGATCGCGAAGCTGCGCGCGGCCCGGCGGCTGTGGGCCCGGGTCGCCGAGGTCTGCGGGGCCCCGGACGCCGGGGCGCAGCGGCAGCACGCCGTGACCTCGTCGGTCATGATGACCCGCCGTGATCCCTGGGTGAACATGCTGCGGACGACGCTGGCCTGTCTGGGCGCGGGTGTCGGCGGAGCCGAGTCCGTGACCGTACTGCCGTTCGATCACGCACTGGGCCTGCCGGACGCGTTCGCCCGGCGGATCGCCCGTAACACGTCGACGATCCTGATGGAGGAGTCGCATCTGGCCCGGGTGACGGACCCGGCCGGCGGTTCCTGGTACGTCGAGCGGCTGACCGATGAACTCGCCGCTGCGGCCTGGTCGTTCTTCCAGGAGATCGAGCGGGCCGGCGGTCAGGCCGCCGCTCTGCGCTCCGGCATGGTCCAGGAACGGCTCGCGGCCACCTGGGCGGCCCGGAGCAAGGATCTGGCGCGGCGCAAGGAACCGGTGACCGGGGTCAGCGAGTTCCCGGCTCTCGACGAGCGGCCGGTGGAGCGCGAGTCCGCCCCCGCCGTGCCGCCTGGCGGCGGACTGCCCAAGGTCCGGCGCGACGAGGCGTTCGAGGCGCTGCGTGCCCGGTCGGACGCGCACCTCGCGGCCACGGGAAGCCGCCCGAAGGTGTTCATCGCGGCGCTCGGGCCCGCTGCGGTGCACACCGCACGGGCCTCCTTCGCGGCGAATCTCTTCCTGTCGGGCGGCATCGAACCCGTCCACGAGCCGGTTTCCGTGGACGCGTCGACCGTTGCCGCGGCCTTCGCCGCCAGTGGGGCGACGGCCGCCTGCCTGTGCTCGACCGACACGCTCTACGCCGAGCAGGCCGACGCCGTCGCCTCGGCCCTCAGGGCTGCGGGCGCCGACCGGATCCTCCTCGCGGGGCGGCCGGGCGAGTACGTCGGGGCGGACGTCCATGTGTTCACCGGCTGCGACGTGGTCGCCGTCCTCTCCTCCGAACTCGACCGCATGGGAGTGGCGTGATGCAGACCCCTGGGACCAGCGAGTCCCCCAAGACCCCCGTGCCGGACTTCTCCGACGTCGCGCTGAACGGCGGGCCTTCCCCCGCGGTCACCGAGGACCGGTGGCACGCCGCGGTGAAGGAGTCGGCCGGCCGGTCCGAGGACGAGCTGCTCTGGGAGACCCCGGAGGGCATCGAGGTCAAGCCGCTGTACACCGGGCGGGACCTGGAGGGGGTCGACTTCCTCGGGACCTACCCCGGCATCGCGCCGTACCTGCGCGGTCCGTACCCGACGATGTACGTCAATCAGCCCTGGACGATCCGTCAGTACGCCGGATTCTCCACGGCCGAGGAGTCGAACGCCTTCTACCGGCGGAACCTCGCGGCCGGGCAGAAGGGCCTGTCCATCGCGTTCGACCTGCCCACCCACCGCGGTTACGACAGTGACCATCCCCGGGTGACGGGCGATGTCGGTATGGCGGGTGTGGCGATCGACTCGATCTACGACATGCGTCAGCTCTTCGACGGCATCCCGCTGGACAAGATGTCGGTGTCGATGACGATGAACGGCGCGGTGCTTCCCGTACTCGCCCTGTACATCGTCGCAGCGGAGGAGCAGGGGGTCGCCCCCGAGAAGCTGGCCGGGACCATCCAGAACGACATCCTCAAGGAGTTCATGGTCCGCAACACCTACATCTATCCGCCCGGCCCCTCGATGCGGATCATCTCCGACATCTTCGCGTTCACCTCGCAGAAGATGCCGCGCTACAACTCCATCTCGATCTCCGGGTACCACATCCAGGAGGCCGGCGCGACAGCCGATCTGGAGCTGGCGTACACCCTGGCCGACGGGGTGGAATACCTGCGGGCCGGGCAGGCGGCGGGCCTGGACGTGGACGCGTTCGCCCCGCGCCTCTCGTTCTTCTGGGCGATCGGCATGAACTTCTTCATGGAGATCGCGAAGCTGCGGGCGGCGCGGCTGCTGTGGGCGAAGCTGGTCAAGGAGTTCGGACCGAAGAACGCCAAGTCGCTCTCGTTGCGCACCCATTCACAGACCTCCGGCTGGTCCCTGACCGCGCAGGACGTGTTCAACAACGTGACGCGGACCTGCGTCGAGGCGATGGCGGCGACCCAGGGGCACACCCAGTCGCTGCACACCAACGCGCTCGACGAGGCGCTGGCCCTGCCGACGGACTTCTCGGCGCGGATCGCCCGCAACACCCAGCTGCTGCTCCAGCAGGAGTCCGGCACCTGCCGGGTCATCGATCCGTGGGGCGGCAGCGCGTACGTGGAACGGCTGACGCACGACCTGGCTCAGCGGGCCTGGCAGCACATCGAAGAGGTCGAGGCGGCCGGCGGCATGGCCAAGGCCATCGACGCGGGCATTCCGAAGCTCCGGATCGAGGAGGCCGCGGCCCGGACTCAGGCGCGGATCGATGCCGGACGCCAGCCTGTCATCGGGGTGAACAAGTACCGGGTCGAGACCGACGAGAAGATCGACGTGCTCAAGGTCGACAACTCCTCGGTGCGCACCCAGCAGATCGAGAAGCTGCGCCGGCTGCGCGAGGAGCGCGACGAGGCCGCCTGCCAGGAGGCGCTGCGCGCCCTGACCGCCGCGGCGGAACGGGACCCGGGACCGGGGCTCGAGGGCAATCTGCTGGCGCTGGCCGTGGACGCCGCCCGGGCGATGGCCACGGTCGGGGAGATCTCGGACGCGCTGGAGAAGGTGTACGGCAGGCACGCGGGCCAGATCCGTACGATCTCCGGCGTGTACCGCAAAGAGGCAGGAGAGTCCCCGTCCGTGGACCGCACCCGCGCCCTGGTCGATGACTTCGAGGAAGCGGAGGGACGGCGTCCGCGTATCCTCGTCGCCAAGATGGGCCAGGACGGACACGACCGCGGCCAGAAGGTGATCGCGACGGCCTTCGCCGACCTGGGCTTCGACGTCGACGTCGGCCCCCTGTTCCAGACGCCGGGCGAGGTCGCCCGGCAGGCGGTCGAGGCGGACGTGCACATCGTGGGCGTCTCGTCACTCGCCGCCGGTCACCTCACGCTCGTACCCGCGCTGCGCGAGGAGCTGGCCGCCGAGGGCCGGGAGGACATCATGATCGTGGTGGGCGGTGTGATCCCGCCGCAGGACATCGACGCGCTGCACGAGGCGGGTGCCGCCGCGGTGTTCCCGCCAGGCACCGTGATCCCGGACGCCGCCCACGACCTGGTCGCACGGCTCGGCGCCGCGCTCGGCCACGACCTGTGAGCCGCTGACGGTGGCTGGGACGGTGAGAACGCATATCGACATCGACGCCTATGCCAAGGGTGTGCTCGACGGGAGACGGGCGTTCGTCGCGCGCGCGATCACTCTCGTGGAGTCGACCCGCCCCGACCACCGGGCGCTGGCACAGCGGTTGCTGAGCGAGCTCCTGCCCCATGCCGGGCAGGCCAGGCGCATCGGGATCAGTGGTGTGCCTGGCGTGGGGAAGTCCACGTTCATCGATGCGCTCGGCACGCTGCTGACGGGGCTCGGACACCGGGTCGCGGTACTGGCCGTGGACCCGTCTTCCAGTCGTACGGGCGGTTCCATCCTGGGTGACAAGACCCGGATGGAACGGCTGGCGGTGGATCCCCGGGCGTTCGTACGCCCCTCCCCCACGGCCGGGACGCTCGGCGGGGTGGCCAAGGCGACCCGCGAGTCCATGGTGGTGATGGAAGCGGCGGGCTATGACGTGGTGCTGGTGGAGACGGTCGGGGTCGGGCAGTCGGAGACGGCGGTCGCCGACATGGTCGACACCTTCCTGCTGCTCACCCTGGCCCGTACCGGCGATCAGCTGCAGGGCATCAAGAAGGGTGTCCTGGAGCTGGCCGACGCCATCGCGGTCAACAAGGCCGACGGGCCGCACGAACGCGACGCCCGTTCGGCGGCGCGCGAACTGGCGGGCGCGCTGCGGCTGATGCACCCCGTGGACGCGGCCTGGACTCCCCCGGTGCTGACATGCAGCGCCAGGGAATCGACCGGGCTGGACGCGCTGTGGGAGCGGCTGGAGCAGCACCGTACGCTCCTGGAGTCCACCGGGCGGCTGTCGGCCAAGCGCCGTGAGCAGCAGGTGGACTGGACCTGGGCGATGGTGCGCGACGAGCTGCTGGACAGTCTGCGCAGCCATCCAGCGGTGCGTACGCTCACCCCGGAGCTCGAACAGCGCGTCCGTGAGGGTGAGTTGACGGCCACACTGGCCGCCGACCGGATCCTGCAGGCGTTCCGCGGGGACGACTGAGGGCCGGTAGGGGGGCACGTCACCTTCGGCGCCCGGGGCGGCTGAGGAAGCGCGCGGAGCAGGACAAGACAGTTTGGGAACGGGGAAGCCCCGGTCTCGCCCACCGCCTGACTGTGGGCGGGGCCGGGGCTTCCCCGTTCCCGGACTTGCGTGGTACGGTGCCTTCAGCACACGTGATCGCCCGAATCGGGCGCCGGTGCTTCTCCCCCGCTGTGGCGTCCGTCCTTTGACGACGGCGATCCAGCTTCTCGCACCACTTCTTCCATCCGGTTCGGGCTTCTTCCGCCCGTCGCACGAGGCGTGCTTTCTCCGCCTTGCCTTCGCCGGACCTCTCATTCGCCTTGTCCGCGAAAGGACCCGCCATGACCAGCACACTCGAACGCCCCGTAGTCCGGCAGAATCAGCCCGTCCGCACCGTCGGTGTCCTCGACACCACGAACAACGGACACGGCGTACTGCGCACCGACGGTGGCCACCCCTCCCCCCTCGACGTCCAGGTGTCGCCCGCGCTGATCCGGCGGTACGGCCTGCGCAAGGGCGATGTCGTCGAAGGGACGTGCGACCGGCCTCGTGCGCTGTCCGGTGTCGACTCCGTCAACGGCCGTGCGGCGCACGAGCTCCGGGGCCGCCCGCACTTCCGCGACCTCACCCCGCTCCACCCCCGGGAGCGACTGCGTCTGGAGAGGCCGGACGGGGGCCCGGCCCCGCGGATCATCGACCTCGTCTCACCTGTCGGAAAGGGGCAGCGCGGCCTGATCGTCGCACCGCCGAAGACCGGCAAGACCGTGCTGCTGCAGCAGATCGCCGCATCGGTCGCCGTCAATCATCCCGAGTGCCACCTGATGGTGGTCCTCCTGGACGAACGCCCGGAAGAGGTCACGGACATGCGCCGTTCCGTGCGCGGCGAGGTGTACGCCTCCACCTTCGACCGACCCGCCAAGGAGCACATCGCGCTCGCGGATCTCGCCGTGGAACGCGCCAAGAGGCTGGTCGAACAAGGCCGGGACGTCGTGATCCTCCTCGACTCCCTCACCCGGCTGTGCCGCGCGCACAACAACAACGCCGGGGCCGGCGGCCGCACGTTGAGCGGCGGCGTGGACGCGGCGGCACTCACCGGCCCCAAGAAACTGTTCGGAGCGGCCCGGCTCGCCGAGGAAGGGGGTTCACTCACCATTCTGGCGACCGTACTGGTGGACACCGGCTCCCGCGCCGACGACTACTTCTTCGAAGAGCTCAAGAGCACCGGCAACATGGAGCTCCGCCTCGACCGTACGTCGGCGGACCGGCGGGTCTTCCCCGCGGTCGACATCACTCCTTCCGGCACCCGCCGCGAGGAACTCCTGCTGCCCGCAGGGGAACTGGCCGCCGTACGCGGACTGAGGCGCGCCCTCCGGTCGAGGGACGCCCAGGCCACGCTCGAAGCGCTGCTGGACAAGATCCGCAGGACCCCCGACAACGCCGCCTTCCTCCGGCAGGTCCAGCAGACCGTCCCTGCCGCGTGACCGCACGGTGACCCGGCTCGTCGACGGCGTGCCCGGGCTCGTACGGCGGATTAAGGCCGGGGCGGGTGGACCCGGCCGGTCCGCCGCCCGGCTGCTCAGCCTGTGGCACCCAGTGCGTCGGCGACCAGGGCGCGGGCCTCGTCCTGGACCCTGGCCAGGTGTCCGGCGCCCTGGAAGCTCTCCGCGTACACCTTGTAGACGTCCTCCGTGCCGGACGGCCGGGCCGCGAACCACGCGCTGTCGGTGCAGACCTTGAGCCCGCCGATGGCGGCGCCGTTGCCAGGTGCCTCGGTGAGCACGGCGGTGATCGGCTCACCGGCCAGCGTGTCCGCGGTGACCTGCTCCGGGGAGAGCCTGGCCAGCACCGCCTTCTGCTCGCGGGTCGCCGGCGCGTCGACCCGGGCGTAGGCCGGATCGCCGAACCGGGCGGTGAGTTCGCCGTAGTGCTGGGAGGGGGTGGAGCCGGTGACCGCCGTGATCTCGGAGGCGAGCAGGGCCAGCAGGATGCCGTCCTTGTCGGTGGTCCACACCCGGCCGTCGCGGCGCAGGAAGGACGCTCCTGCGGACTCCTCGCCGCCGAATCCGAGGGTGCCGCCGAACAGCCCGTCGACGAACCACTTGAAGCCGACCGGGACCTCCACCAGCTGACGCCCGAGGTCTGCGGCGACCCGGTCGATCATGGAGGAGGAGACCAGGGTCTTGCCGATGCCGGTGCCGGCCGGCCAGCCCTCACGGTGGGAGCAGAGATAGCGGATGGCGACGGCCAGGTAGTGGTTGGGGTTCATCAGCCCGCCGTCGGGCGTGACGATGCCGTGCCGGTCGGCGTCGGCGTCGTTCCCGGTGGCGATGGTGTACGCGTCGCGTCGCTCGATCAACGAGGCCATGGCGTGCGGCGAGGAGCAGTCCATCCGGATCTTCCCGTCCCAGTCCAGCGTCATGAAACGCCAGGTGGGGTCGGCGAGCGGATTGACGACCGTGAGGTCCAGCCGGTGACGCTCGGCGATCCGCCCCCAGTACGCGACCGAGGCGCCGCCCAAGGGGTCGGCGCCGATCCGGATCCCGGCATCGCGTACGGCGTCCAGGTCGAGGACGGCCGGGAGATCGTCGACGTAGGCGGTCAGGAAGTCGTGCCGCCCGGTGGTGCCGGCGGCGAGTGCCCGGGCGTAGGGGATCCGCCGGACCTCCTTCAGACCGCCCTCGATCAGGGCGTTGGCCCGGTCCTGGATCCAGGAGGTGGCATCCGAGCCGGCCGGCCCGCCGTGTGTCGGGTTGTACTTGAACCCGCCGTCGGCGGGCGGGTTGTGCGAGGGCGTGACGACGATGCCGTCGGCGAGGCCGCCCGTGCGGTCGCGGTTGTACGTCAGGATCGCGTGGGAGACGGCCGGGGTGGGGGTGTAGCCGTCGTCGCTGTCGATCAGGACGGTGGCACCGTTGGCGGCCAGCACTTCCACGGCCGTGACCCGGGCGGGTTCGGACAGTGCGTGGGTGTCGGCGCCGAGGAACAGCGGCCCGTCGGTGCCCTGCCGCTCCCGGTAGTCACAGATGGCCTGGGTGGTGGCGGCGATGTGGTCCTCGTTGAACGCCGCCGCGAGTGCCGATCCCCGGTGGCCCGACGTTCCGAAGGCCACACGCTGGGCGGGCTCGGCCGGGTCGGGGTGAACCGTGTAGTAGGCCGTCACCAGCCGTGCCACGTCCACCAGGTCGCCGGGCTGCGCCGGCTGACCGGCCCGTTCGTGAACCATCGCTTCTCCTCTGTCCTCATCGGCCGTTCGCGGACCGCCATGGGGCGGACGATCATCACGAGTTGTACCCGATACTGCCTCTTCGGCCGCACTCGCGGGTGAGCGGCCGGACCAGAAGTACATCCGAGGCGCACGGGGTCCTGGGACCGTTCCGCCCTGGTTGGCCGGTTCGCGCGGGAGGACGCCGGGATGCGGCGGGAGCGGGAATTCCTCCCGGACGACCGGAACCCGGCAGGCGGAACACGGGCAGCCGTGATCGGGGCGGTCAACTCGGCGAGAATTGCGGCCCATTACCTTCATACGTTTCCGGGGCCGTCGGATTCGCCCTCACGCATACGAGCCGAGGCATACAGCACGGACATCATGCGGCACAGCCGGGAACAATGACGGCCATAGTCGTCCGACACGCCGCAGGATCCGGGATACCCGTGGCCGACGGTTCGGCCGGAGACAACCCATGTGGTCATGAGCGCGAGTCATGCGTGTTTTCCCACGCACATTCTGCCACAGTGCGTTTCGGTTTAACCCACTTGATCTCCGCCGCCAAATTCCTTACCGCCGGTGTTTTACGCGAACCGGCTCTTCGGGGGCATGTGAAAGAGAGCCGTGCGTGCTGCAGAAGAGTTGCACCGACGAAAGCCGACTGACCGTTCTTCACCTGGTCCAGCCGGTGGACGGAGGAGTCGCACGCGTCGTGACCGACCTCGTCGCGGCGCAGGTCCGGGCAGGACTGCGGCCCGTCGTGGCCTGCCCGCCCGACGGACCTCTGGCAGCCGGGGCGTCCGCCGCCGGGGCCCGGGTGTGCGCCTGGCCGGCGGAGCGCGCTCCCGGCCCCGGTCTGGCCCGGGAGGTCCTCACGGCAAGCCGTCTGATCCACGCGTGTGCTCCCGACGTGATCCATGCCCACAGTGCCAAGGCCGGGCTCGCCGGGCGCCTGGCCGTCCGCGGCCGGGTTCCGACGGTCTTCCAGCCACACGCCTGGTCGTTCGAGGCTCTGGAGGGCAGGGCCGCGGGACTGGCCACGGTGTGGGAGCGGCTCGGGGCCCGGTGGAGCGACCGCATCGTCTGCGTCAGCGAGTCCGAGCGCCGGGCCGGCCAGCGCGCGGGCATCTCGGCGCGCTGGTCAGTGATCCACAACGGCATCGACCTCGGCCGCTTCCGGCCCGCCCGCGCGGGTGCCGGCGTGTCGGCCCGCGCCTCGCTTCCGCTGCTCCGGGGGATCCCGGCCGATGCGCCGCTCGTCGTGTGCGTCGGACGCCTGAGCCGGCAGAAGGGCCAGGACGTGCTGCTGCGGGCCTGGCGGACGGCAGCGGTGGGCGGTGCGCGCCTGGTCCTGGTCGGCGACGGGCCGTACGGGGACGAGCTGCGGCGCGCCGCGCCCCCCGGCGTGCTCTTCACCGGGGCCAGCACGGATGTGCGGCCCTGGATCCACGCGGCGGAGCTGCTGGTTCTCCCCTCGCGCTGGGAGGGGATGGCTCTAACCCCCCTCGAAGCCATGGCCTGCGGCACGCCCGTCCTGCTGACCGACGTCAACGGGGCCAGGGAAAGCCTGCCCCCCGGTCATCTGCCCCACTGCCTCGTGCCGCCCGAGGACCCCACGGCCCTCGCGGCGGCGCTGACCACGCTGCTGAGCGACCCGGCGCTGCGGGCGGAGCTGGGCCGCACGGCCCAGCTCCGCACCCGGTCGGTCTTCGACGTGACGAAGACCGCCGGAGCGGTCCTGCGCCTCTACCAGGAACTTGTCGGCCAGTCCCGCCCCACGACGAGGAAGCACACCGAGCGATGACGACGGAGAGTACACCTGTTCCCCGAGCCACCCAGGCGACTGCCGTGCGGCACACCGCTTCCGCGATCCGGCCGCCGCGCGGCGGCAGTCAGGGCGGCACTCCGGCCCCCCGGACCGCCGGAGGCATCCGGTACCGGCGGGCGCCGGCGATGCTCATGACCTCCGACGTGCTCGCGCTCGGTCTGGCCGTGGCCCTGGTCGCCCCCGCGCCGTGGCCACCGCTCGCCGTCCTCCTGCAGGCCGCCGTCCAACTCCTGCTGAACGCCTGCCGGGGCCTCTACCGCACCAGGCTCTCCCCGTCCGCTCTGGCGGAACTGCCCGCGCTGGCCGGGCTGGCCGTGGTCCAGTGGTACGTCGTCACCCACCCGGTGGCCGCCCACGACCCGCTGCGCGCCACCGGGTGGGTGACCCTCGGCTGTGCGGCGGGCGTCCAGACCCTGGTGAGTTTCGGGGCACGCGCCCTCGTCCACCGGTCCCGGCTCTGGTCGGCCGCACGCGATCCGCAGTCCACCCTGGTGGTCGGCGACGGTCCGGTCGCCGACCGGGTCATCGCCGTTCTGCAGGAGCACACGCGGTACGGGATGCGGCCGGTCGGCCGGCTGGTGGGCTCGGGCACGGATGCGGGCGAGACGGCGGAAGCGCCGCCGGGCGAAGCGCCGCTGCCGGTCCTCGCGTCGGTGCAGGACGCCCGCCGGGCCGTCGTGCAGAACTCCGTGCGGCACGCCGTCTTCACGGTTCCGCCCGAGACCGCGCCCGACGGGGCGGAACTCTTCTCCCTGTTCGCACGTCACGGCTGCCGGGTGTGGCTGATCACCGATCAGGGAACGGTCGCGCGGTGCCGTGGCGCGTCCCGGCCGGACCATGTGTGGGGCTTCGCGGCACACCCGCTGCATGCCCCGCACCGTCCGGTGGCTCGCCGGGTGAAGCGGGCCACGGACGCCGTCCTGGCCTCGGTCGCCCTGGTCGCGGCGTCCCCGGTGATGGCCGCCTGCGCCCTCGCCGTACGCGTGTGCGACGGACCGGGCGTCATCTTCCGTCAGGAGCGGATCGGCGGGCACGGACGGCCGTTCGTCCTGCTGAAGTTCCGGACCCTGCGCCCGGCCGACGCCCACGAGTCGGCCACCCGGTGGAACGTGGCGGCGGACCGGGGCATGAGCCGTGTCGGCAGGTTGCTGCGCAGGACGTCGCTCGATGAGCTGCCACAGCTGTGGAACGTCGTACGCGGCGACATGAGTCTGGTCGGTCCGCGACCCGAACGTCCCTACTTCGTCCAGCAGTTCAGCCGGACACACCCTGGTTACCGGGCCCGGCACCGGATGCCCGTCGGCATCACGGGGCTCGCCCAGGTGCACGGCTTGCGCGGCGACACCTCGATCGAGGACCGGGCCCGGTTCGACAACCACTACATCGAGACATGGTCGCTGTGGCAGGACATGTGCGTGCTGGCGCGCACGGCCGGCACGGTGTTCCGGCTCGGAGGCAGCTGAACCGTGACACTCACCGTGACCGTGGCACCCGCACCGCCGGCCGCCCAGGAGAAGGCACCCCCGTCCGGGTGGCGCCATCGGTGGCCGCTGCTGCCGCTGATCGCGACCGTCCTGCTCGTGGGCGTACCGTCGGACGGCACCGGTGCCGGGGCCGTGTTCGGCGTACAGGCGGCCGATCTCGTCTCCGGTGCGGCCGTCCTCGCATGTGCGGGCCACCTGTTGTTCCTTCGGCGGCGTCCGCTCACACCGGCCGCGGCGATCGTGCTGGGGCTGCCGGTCGTGGGCCTCGCCCTGGCCACCGTCACCGCCACGGACCCGGTGGCGGCGCTGCCGGGGTTCGTGCGGTACCTGCAGATCTTCGTCCTGGTGCCGGCCGCGGTCCTTTTCCTGGTCAGGGACGCGTGGGGGTTCCGGGCCGTCACGGGAGCGCTCGTCCTGCTGGCGGCCGTCCAGGGTGTGACGGGTGTCCACCAGTACGTCACCGGCTCCGGCGCCTCCTACATGGGCCAGGACATCCGCGCGGTCGGCACGTTCGGCCCCGGTGACGTGATGGGGATGGCGACGGTCGTCGGCTACGGTCTGGTCGCGGCCACCGCGTACGCGCTCCGCACCCCCGCGGGCGCGCCTCACCGGCTGAAGCCGTGGGCTCCCCTGACCGCCGCGCTGCTGGTCGTCCCGCTCACGCTGTCGTTCAGCCGGGGGGCGTGGATCGCGACGGCGGCGGGGGGCCTCGCCGTGATCGCGCTGACCGGACTCCGGCAGGCCGTTCGCGCGCTGGCGGTGCTGGGCGCGGCCGGGGTCGTCCTGGTCGGCGGTTTCGGCGTCGGGTCCGAGATGATCTCGCAGCGCCTCACCAGCATCACCGAGGTGACCAGCGCCCCCGACCGGTCGGTCAACGACCGCTACACCATGTGGGCCGCCGCGGCGGGCATGTGGCGCGAGCGGCCCGCGACCGGCGTCGGTCTGAAGGGGTTCCCGGCGCACCGGGACGGGCACGCCTCGATCGGGCTCTCCGCCGGAAGTGACACGGCGGGGGCCGGACAGGAGTTCCGCAGGCAGCCGCTGCTCTCGCCCCACAACATGTATCTGCTGGTCCTCAGTGAGCAGGGACTCATCGGCATCACCGCCCTGGCGGGCTCCTGGGCGGCGCTCCTGGTGGGCGGGGTGCGCAGGCTGGTCCACGCACGGGCACGGGGAGCCGCGGCCGTCGACTGCGGTCTCGCCGCCGTCGGGCTGATGACCTGGCAGACGGTCGACTTCCTGTACGCGGACATCGGCGGCCCCTCCACCGTCCTGACCGGGATCGTGCTCGGCCTCGCCGCGTGGTGGGCCCTGGCGGAACCGGAGAGGACGACCGCCGCGTGAGCGGGACCGCCACGGATCCGGCCGCGGAGGCGCCGGTCACCGCGCCGTCCACGCCCGAGGTTCCGGTGCGGCCCGGGCGCTTCCTGGCCCGGGCGGTGGCCGGCGCCGGCGGACTGACCGTGATCGCCGCCCTGCTGGGGCTCGTACGGGACCAGGCCATCGCCCGGTTCTTCGGCGCCAGTCACGCCAGTGACGCCTTCCTGATCGCCTGGACGGTGCCGGAGATGGCGGCCACGCTGCTGATCGAGGACGGCATGGCGCTGCTGCTCGTGCCGGCGTTCAGCCTGGCGCTGACACGGCGTGCCGCCGGCGGGCACACGCAGGACCCGGTCCGCGCCCTGGTGGCCGACACCTTTCCCCGGCTGTTCGCCGTGCTGGCCTGTGCGGGAGGGCTGCTGGTCTGGGGCGCCCCCTGGGCCGTCGGCATCCTGGCGCCCGGGCTGGACGACCCCCGGCTCGCGGTGGACTGCACGCGTCTGACGGCCGTCACGGTGCTCACCTTCGGCGTCACGGGGTACTTCAGCGCCGCGTTGCGGGCGCACGGCCGGTTCCTGGCACCGGCCGGTGTCTACATCGCGTACAACATCGGCATCATCGGCATGACCCTGGCGCTGCACTCCGTCTGGGGTGTGCGCGCCGCGGCCGCGGGGGTCGCCGTCGGCAGTCTGCTGATGATCCTCACGCTGCTGCCCACGTATCTACGGCTGCTGCCCCGGCGCGGCGGGAAGCAGTCGGCAGGGAAGCGGGGTTCCGCCCTTCTGGGCGCGACGGTCCTGGCGCCGGTCGTCCTGTTCGTGGTGAGCCGTCAGTCGCAGGTCTTCGTGGAGCGGTTCCTCGCCTCGTCCCTGCCGGACGGGGCCATCTCCCATCTCAACTACGCGCAGAAGGTCGCGCAGTTGCCGATGGTGCTGTCCATGATGATCTGCACGGTGACCTTCCCCGTCGTCGCACGGGCCATGGCGGCCGGGGACCGGGAGGGCGCCCGGCAGCGGGTCGAACGCGATCTCGCCCTGGCCGGGACCGTGGTGCTGCTGGGCACGGCGACGGTGCTCGGCTGCGCGCCCCGGATCATCGAAGTCCTCTTCCAGCGTGGGGCCTTCGACGCCGCTGACACCGCCGCCACGGCCGGTGTCATGCGGGTCTACGCGCTCGGGCTGCTCGGCCACACCCTGGTCGGCGCCCTGTGCCGGCCGTTCTTCTCGGCCGGCCGGCCCACCTGGTACCCGCTCGGAGCGATGGGCGCCGGACTGCTGGTCACCACCGTCGCCGGACTGCTCCTGACCGGCCCGTTCGGCGTCAACGGCATCGCGGCCGCCAATGCCGTCGGCATCAGCACGACCGCCCTGCTGATGCTCCTGGGGCTGGGCTCGCGGGCGGTCGCCGTACGGGCCGGGGCCGTCGCCCTCTCCCTCGCCCGGCCGATGGCCGCGGCGGCGGTCGCCGCGGCCGCCGGCCGGCTGGCCACGGACCTGGTGCCCGGGCCGGTGGCGGGTCTGGCGGCCGGCTGTCTTCTCGTACCCACGGCGTTCCTGCTCACCGGGCTCGTGCTCAGAGCCCCCGAAGCCGTTCACCTGCTGGCACTCATCCGACAGAGGTTTTCTCATGGCCGCTGACACCTCGGCACCCCGTGCCCGTACGCTCCCCCTCCGGTCCCAGCCGTGGATCCTGACCTATCACTCGGTGAGCGACCCTCTGGACGATCCGTACGGCATCACCGTCTCCGCGGAACGCCTCGACGAGCAGCTGACCTGGCTGCGACGCCGGGGGCTGAGCGGCGTGGGCATGACGGCGCTGCTGCGTGCGCGGGCCGCCGGGAAGCGAGGGATGGTCGGACTCACCTTCGACGACGGGTACGCCGACTTCCTCGACGAGGCACTCCCGGTGCTGCTCGCTCACGGCTGCACGGCGACGGTGTTCGTCCTGCCCGGCAGGCCCGGTGGCTCCAACGACTGGGATCCGCTCGGCCCGCGAAGACCGCTGCTGACCGAGGAGGGCATCCGTACCGTCGCCGCGGCGGGTATGGAGGTCGGTTCTCACGGGATGCTCCACCGGGATCTCACGGCGCTGTCCGACGAGGAGCTGCGCAAGGAGACGCACGGCAGCCGGGGGGAACTGCACCGCATCGTCCGGCAGCCGCCGTCCGGCTTCTGCTACCCGTACGGAACGGCCGACCGGCGGGTGGTCGAATCCGTACGGGAGGCGGGATACGCCTACGGGTGCGCCCTGGTCCCCGGCTCCCTCGCGGGACCGCTCGCCCTTCCCCGCACACATGTCAGTCACGCCGACCGGGGCCCCCGCCTGCGGGCCAAGGAGGTACGGCACCGGCTGCGGCACCGCTCCGCCGGCACCGCGAGGCCCGGTGACGCCGGGTGAAGGCGCTGCACGTCATCACCGGCCTCGGAGTCGGCGGGGCCGAGCAGCAGTTGCGTCTGCTGCTGCGTCACCTGCCGGTGCGCTGCGACGTCGTGACGCTCACCAACCCGGGAGCGGTCGCGGAAGGCCTGCGCGCCGACGGCGTCCGTGTCCGGGATCTGGGCATGCGGAGCAACCGGGACCTCGCCGCCGTGCCCCGGCTGGCCCGCCTCATCCGGAGCGGGGCGTACGACCTCGTGCACACGCACCTGTACCGGGCCTGTGTCTACGGCCGGATCGCGGCGCGTCTCGCCGGGACCACCGTGGTGTCGACGGAGCATTCGCTGGGGCGCGCGGAGATCGAGGGGCGTCCGCTCACCCGGGGCACCCGGGAGCTCTACCTGCGCACCGAGCGCCTCGGGGCGGCGACGGTCGCCGTCTCCGAGACCGTCGCGGGAAGGCTGCGTGACTGGGGGGTGCCTGCCTCCCGCATCCACACCGTCCCCAACGGCATCGATGTGGCGGCCTTCCGCTTCGACGGCGCGCGACGGCGCGCCACACGGGCCCTGCTGGGCCTTCCCGACGCGGCCTTCGTGGTGGGGGGTGTGGGCAGGCTGGTTCCCGGCAAACGGTTCGACCTGCTGATCCGCGCCGTCGCCGCCCTCCCCGGCGCCTGGCTCGTACTGGCCGGGGACGGGCCGGAGGCCGTGCCGCTGCGCGCGCTCGCCGCCCGGCTCGGTGTGGCCGGCCGGGTCAGGTTCCTCGGCGAGTGCGGCACCACGGGCGCGGCCCCCGGCATCCCCGCGGTGCTCAGCGCCGTCGACACGTTCGTCTCGGCGTCCCGCGAGGAGTCCTTCGGTCTCGCCGTCGTCGAGGCCCTGGCCGCGGGGCTGCCCGTGGTGCACGCGGCCTGTCCCGCCATCGAGGACCTGCCGTCCGGCCGGGTGCCGGGCGCCACCCGTATCGGATCCGCCTCCGGCGCGACCGGCCCCACGAACGAGCTGACGGCCGCCCTGCGGCGTCGCATGGAGAGCGGTACCCACAGGCTGCCGCCGCCTCCCGCCGTGGACCACTACGACATCAGGCTCAGCAGCCGGCGCCTCGTGGACGTCTACGCACAGGCCGTCGGCACCGCCACATTTCCCCCGACCGAGAGAGCGAAGCCATGACCGAGTCGCCCGAGCAGCAGTCTGCCGTCCCCGGACGGTGGCGCAGGCGCCGCCCCGCATTCGTACGGCCCAGTTGGTGGCCATTGCCCGCCGGTGTCCTGCTCGGAGCCGCCTGCGGATTCTCGTACGGAATGCTCGCCCAGCCCGAGTACGCGGCGACCAGCTACGCGATGGTCACCGCGGGCAAGGACGTCGATCCGGCCGCGGCGCTGGGGTACGCGCAGTCGTACGGCCGCCTGGCCACCAGCGACGCCACCCTCACCTACGCCAAGGGGGCCGCCGGGGAGCCCGTTCGCGAACTGCGCACGCATGTGCGGTCCGAGACCTCCCCCGACTCGCCCATGATCACGGTCACCGGCACGTCGGCCGACCGGGACCGTGCCGCGGACATCGCCAACGCGGTGACCGAGGCGGTGGTCGTCAGCAGCGGGCATGTCTCGAAGGACACCGGTGTGAAGCTGATCAAGTTCTCGCACGCCGTTCCGCCCGTCGACCCCGCGTCCCCCTCCACGCCGCTCGGCACAGCCGTGGGCGCCGGCGCGGGCGGGCTGGTCGGCGGGCTGGTCCTGCTCGTCCGCCCCCGCCCCGGACGCCGGGGTGTCACCCCGCAGGTACCTGCCCCCGCCCAGGGCGGCGCCGCCGACGAACGGGAGCTCGTGCGTTGAACACCGACCTTCGTGGGCGGCTCACCGTCACCCTCTGCAGGGACCTGCCCGACTTCGCGGACCTCGCCGCCGAATGGGACGCGCTGCACCGCCGCTGCCCCACCGCCACACCGTTCCAGAGCCACGCGTGGCTCCACTCGTGGTGGCTCTCCTACGGAACCCCCGGCCGGCTCAGGGTCGTACTGGCGCGCCGGGGCGGGCGTCTGATCGGCGCGGCGCCGCTGATGCTCGTACACCGCCCGATGCCACTGCTGGTGCCGATGGGCGGCGCGATCTCCGACTTCTCCGACATCCTGGTGGACGGCGAGGACACCCGGGCGGCGGTCACCGCTCTGGAGCGCGGGCTCCACCGGGCGGCCGGGCACACGGTCGTGGACCTGAGGGAGGTCCGTCCCGACGCCTCGGCGCACCTGCTGTTCGAGGCATGGTCCGGCGCCCGGAGCAGCCGTACGGACTCGACCTGCATGGAACTGCCGGCCGGGCCGGTCGACTCCCTCATCGGGCGGATGACCGGTTCGCGCGCCCAGCGGGCCCGGGCCAAGTTGCGCCGGATCGACGCGCTGGGCATCGAGTGCCGCACGGCGCCCGTCCACCGGGTGGCGGGCGCGATCGGCACCCTGCTGCGGCTGCACGAGCTCCAGTGGCTCGGCAGGGGGGTCACCCCGGAGCACCTGCGGCCCCGTTTCTGCGCGCACCTGGTGCGCTCCGCCCGCCGGATGGTGCGCGACGGCGAGGCCTCGGTCAGGGAGTTCCTGCTCGACGGGGAGGTGGTGGCCGCCGATCTGTCGTTCCGGTCCGCGCAGCTGACCGGGGGTTACCTCTACGGCGCCGATCCCCGGCTCAGGGAGCGGAAGGTCGATGTCTCCTTGATGCTGCTGCGTGAGCTCGCGCGGGAGTCCGAGAGCCTGGACCGCGGTGTGCTGAGCCTGCTGCGCGGCTCGGAGCAGTACAAGAATCACTGGAGTCCCGTGTCGGTCGTCAACCAGCGCCTGCTGCTGGCCCGTTCCTCACTGGAGCCGCTGCTGCGCCTGCGCGAGACGCAGATGACCGCGCGGGACCGGGCGGCGGAAACGGTGAAGTCCCGTTTTCCCGCGGCGCGGGACTGGCGTGGCCTGCTGAGGGAGCTCCCGGCGGCCGGGCTCGCTGCGATCGGCCGGAGTTGATCCAGGATGATGAGTTTTGAGCTGATCCGTTACCGTCTGCCGACTTTCGCGTTGTCAGGGCATACCGGCCGCACGTTCAGCAGCCGGTCTCGAACCTCTCAAGGAGAACTGATGTCGCGTATCTCGAAGGTGGCCGCCGTCATGGCAGGTACTGGTGCCCTGATCGCCGGCGGTGCCGGCATGGCTACCGCCGACGCCGGTGCGGAGGCCGTCGCCGCCCACTCCCCCGGTGTCCTTTCGGGCAACGCAGCCCAGGTGCCCGTCCACATCCCGGTCAACGTGTGCGGCAACACGGTCAACGTGATCGCCCTGCTGAACCCGGCGTTCGGGAACACCTGCGTGAACGTGTCGGACAGCCACGCGGACAAGGGCGAGTACGGCTACGGCCACTGACCTCCCCCGAGGTACCCTCCGGGCCTCCCCACTCCGCTTCCGGGCGGCGAGGGGAGGCCCGGTCCCGTTCCGGCCGGGCAACAGGGGTCAGACGTATCGGTAGAGCCGGGAGTGGTCCATGAGCTGTGAGGGCGCCACATTCCACGGGGGCATCGGCTGATCCAGCGCGAAGACCCGGTCCCGCTGCGGGTCGTCGGCGGGGAGCACGCGGGCCGGCAGGTAGCGGGAGCTCGGATGCGCCTTCTGCCAGCGGGTCCAGAGCAGGTCGATGAAGGCGTGGTGCAGCCAGAAGACCGGGTCGTCGGGTGACGCCGCGCCCGCCATCGACCCGCCGATCCAGCGGTGTACCTGGTTGTGGTTGGCCACTCCACGGCTCTCGCCGATGGCCCAGCCCTCGATCCTGTTCCGGAAGCCGGTGGTGCTGACGCTGTTCCAGGGCGCGGCGTCGTACACCGGGTCGCTCAGCGCGCGGTCCACGTCCGCCGCGCCGGGCAGCGTGACGGGTGCGGAGGGCCGGCCGAAGTTACGCCGCAGGAAGGGGTCCGCGGTGGCGCCTGCGCGGATGCGCCAGTTCCCCTGCCGGTAGGCGAACGGCCCGGTCATCACCTGCCGGTCGCCCGGCCTGCCGTTGCCGCCGAGGAAGTCCTCCGCCCAGAGGGAGGCGCTCGGCGTGTCGTCCCGCGTCCAGTCCCAGTACGGGACCGACACCTGGGAGTCGACGGCCTGCAGCGCCTGCTCGAACTCCAGCAGGTATCTGCGGTGCCAGGGGAAGAAGGACGGGGCCATGTGAGCGGCACGTGGTCCGACGTCGCCGTCGGTGACGTAGTACTGCCGGTGCAGGGTGACGAAGTCGTCGTAGCGTCCCGAGCGTTTGAGCTCCAGGATCGCGTCGACGAGGCGTTTCTTCTCGGTGCGCGTGAGATCTCGCTGATTCTTGCGGCTGTACACCCGTGCTCGTCCTTAGGGCTCAGATGGTGTGCGGGGAGACTGCTGACAGCTGGGTGGTGCCGAGTTCGTCGACCGCCGCGCGCGCTGTCTCGAGGAGCGTCGGGAACGACTCGTAGTGGTTGACAGTGCTCAGATAGCTCCCGTCGGCACGCCTCATCACGTGCAGCGCCCTCCCGTCGACACGGACGTCGATGCCGGACGTGGCCGAGACCGTTCCGGCCTCACCGGCGTACGGCTGCGCCCCGGCCGCCACGACGGGCGCGCCCGTACCCCGGATCTCGCGCCCCTTGTACAGCTCGGAGAACCGCTCGGGCCCCACGGCATCGCGCTCCTGGCTACGTTCTCCGGGTTCCGGGCCTGCGAGGAGAACCGGCGCGAGCGCGCCTCCGGTTCCGGCGATCACGACCGAGGTGAAGACGGTGCGCAGCACCGCACGGCGGGCCGGCCGCGGAGCACCGGCCGGCTCCGCGTGTGTGCCGGTGGTCGGATTCATGGCAGGCATACCTCCCTTTGTCCGCTTCTGCGAGATTTCTTGCTCGAGTGGGAAACGAGACGGAGCGCGAACAGTTCTCATCCGCAGCACATCACGCGACCGTGGGAATTCTCCGGCCGCTCCGGCCGTGTCTGCCGCTCGGTTCCGCCCGCGGGGCCAGCATGGCGGTCCGGACTCCTGGAGGTTGCATGAACACGCCGACGCAGGTACCCACCGACCGCGTGCGAGGGACGGTCGGTGCCGATCTGGCCGATCCGGCGTTCTGGCGGCTGCCACGGTCCGAGCGGTTGTCCGCGTTCACCCGGCTGCGGGAACTCGACGCACCGGTCCTCTTCACTCCGCGTACGGGGTCGCCCACACCGTTCTACGCGTTGGTGAAGCACGCGGACGTGAGGGCGGCCAGCCGGCAGCCGCAGGTCTTCGCCAGCGCCCCCGGCGCCACGGTTCCCGAACCGGCGCCTTGGGCCAAGGCCTTGTTCGGCAACTCCATGGTCAACATGGACGGGGCCGAGCACGCGGGGCTGCGCAGGACCATTTCCCGGGCCTTCACGCCCAGGCTGCTCGCCGCCGCCGAGGAGAACATCGGCACCGTCGCCCGGCGGCTGGTGGACGAGATGATCGCCGAGGGCCCGGGTGACTTCATGCGTGCGGCGCCCTCCCGGATGCCCTTCGAGGTCATCTGCGACCTGATGGGCATCCCCGTACGCCATCGGGCCGGCATCGCCGCGCGCATCGACCGGGCGTCGGAGTACGTCGGGGTGCGGCGCCGTGGCCGCGCCCGGCTGCGGGTCCCTGGGCGTGGCCTGCGCTCGCTGGCCCGCATGCAGTGGGAGATGGCGGGCATCGCCCGGGAGCGTCGCCGCGCCCCGGCGGACGATGTGATCTCCGCGCTCGTCCGCGCGGACGTCGGCGGACAGGCACTGTCCTCGCGTCAGCTCGGCGCGTTCTTCTCGCTGCTGCTCGTGGCCGGTGTGGAGACCACCCGGAACGCGATCGCCCACGGAATGGTCCTGCTGACCGCGCATCCGGAGCAGCGGGCCCTCCTGCAGTCCGACTTCGACCGCTACGCCGACGGCGCGGTCGACGAGATCGTCCGTCACTCGACACCGATCATCCAGTTCCGCCGGACGGTGGCGGCCGAACGCGCGCTCGGCGGCCACACCTTTCTGCCCGGGGAGAAGGTCGTACTCCTCTACGCGTCCGCGAACCGGGACACAGCCGTCTTCGACGACCCGGATGCTTTCGACATCACCCGGTCCCCCAATCCGCACCTCGGATACGGCGGCGGAGGTCCTCACCACTGTCTGGGGGCGCATCTGGCGAAGCTGGAGATGAAGGCGCTCTTCCGCGAAATGCTCGCACGCATGGAAGGCCTCCGGACTTCGGGCGAACCGGATCTGGTCGATTCGAATTTCGACAACCGGGTCCGTTCCCTTCCCTTCACCTTCGGAACGGTTCACCCGAACGGACGTCTCTGAACCTGCGCGGGCCGCGAATGGACTATTCACCGGCCTCCCACAGGCCATTACCGAAGCTTTCTCCTTAGGGTCGGCAGAGTCGGAACCAGGCCGCCATCCAAGGAGGAGCCGTGCCCGTGAAGCGCCGTCTCATCGATTTCGGCATCGGCGCGAGCGCGCTCTGCCTCCTGGCCGGCGGAGTGGTACTCGCCGGCCACGACACCGCGGACACCCAGGCCGGCAAGGGCGCCGCCCAGGCGATCCCGGAGCCGGACAGGACGACCGCCGTCGGCGCCTATCTGGACTACGGGCCGAAGGGGGTGCAGCGAATGGGCGAGCTGTCCCGCTGGCTCGGCGGTACGGAACTGCGTGTCGGGCACAGCTATCTGCCGGGCGACCTGTGGGAGAACATCGAGGGCCGCCCCGGCTTCCTCACCTCGTGGGCCGCCTGGCGTAAGGCGGCCGATGACCGGATGTTCGTGCTCAACACGCCGATGCTGGAGCGGAACGAGGAGCGGGTCCCCGACGACGAGGTGCGCGGCCTGTTGCGGGCCGGTGCCGAGGGCCGGTTCGACGAGCACTTCCGCAGGCTGGCCGAGCGCCTGGTCCTGCTGGGCGTCCCGGACACGGTGATCGTCCTCGGCTGGGAGATGAACGGCACGACCTACACACACCGCTGCGGACCCGACCCCGTCGCGTGGAAGGCGTACTGGAACCGCATCGTCACCGCGATGCGGTCCGTGTCCGGCCAGGAGTTCCGTTTCGACTTCGCACCGAGCCGGGGGCGGGACGCCGTGCCCTGGACGGAGTGCTATCCGGGCGACGACGTCGTGGACATCATCGGCATGGACTCCTACGACCAGCCGCCGGCGCGGACCTTCGACGAGCAGGTGAACGAACCGTACGGCCTGCAGAAGCAGGTCGACTTCGCGGCCGAGCACGGCAAGCCGATCTCGTTCCCGGAATGGGGGCTGTTCCGCAACGGCGACAACCCCGAGTACATGCGCCGCATGCTGGAGTGGATCGAGCGGCACAAGCCGCTGTACCAGACGATCACGGACTACTGCCCGCACGGGGTGTGGCAGTGCGCCGAGAACCCCGGGTCCTCCCAGGTGTTCCGCGAGATGCTGAGCGGGCTGCCGGACGCCACCGGGCCCTCGGCGCCCGCTCCCGACCCGAGCGGCACACCGACGGCGCCCGAGCCGGGCCAGTCGACGCCGACCGGGCCCGCACCGGAAACGAACGAGCCCGGATGGTGCGTCACCCTCCCGCTGGGCGACTGGTTCGGCCAGTGGCTGAGCGACCGCGAACTCTGCATGCGCGACTGAGGGCCGCTCGCCGGCGACGTCACATCCGCGGCGGCCGCTCCGTCGTGGAGGCAGGAGACGCGGCCCCGGAACAGCGTTCCCGGGCCGCGTCGGTCCACCGCGTAACGGATTCGAAGGAACGGGACATGCGGGTAGCGGTGGCAGGCGGAACCGGAGTGGCCGGCCGGCCGGCCGTCGAGGAACTGACCGCGGCGGGACACGACCCGGTCGTGCTCGCGCGGCGTCGGCCTCGTCTCGGGCGCGGGACTCGACGCGGCTCCGGCCGGTGTGGCGGCGGTCATCGACGTGAGCAACAGGACGGCCCTCCGCCGTGCGACGGCGGTCTCGTTCTTCGGCACGGTCGGCCGCGATCTGCTGGAGGCGGGTGCACGTGCCGGGGTACGCCACCATGTGGCGCTGTCGATCGTCGGCATCGACCGGGTCTCACGGCTACTACCAGGGCAAGCTCCGCCAGGAGGAGGTCGTGAAGGGCGGGCGGGCTTCCCGGTGCCACGGGTGCCGCCATGGCCGGCGCGGCCGGCTGCCGGCCGCGCCGGGACCGCGGGGCACGGACACCCTTCGACGAGTGGCTCACCCGCGCTGTCACGTGGGGCGGGTGACCGGACGATGTCACCTCCGCGGGGATACGCCGTCCTTCGACGCGTCGCTTCCCGATCATCCGGGTCTCTTCGATACTGGTGCCGTACGTACCTGACGCAAAAGGACCGGATCTCACGCCGACGGCCGGTCGGCACCCTCGGCCGGCTGTCACGCTCTCCCCAGGAGGAACCGTTGCGCATGCTCATCAACGTGCCGGAGACCGTCGTCGCGGACGGACTCCGCGGTATGGCCGCAGCCCATCCGGACCTCGTCGTGGATGTCGAGAACCGTCTTGTCGTCCGGCGTGACGCCCCGGTGGCCGGAAAGGTGGGGCTCGTGTCCGGCGGCGGGTCGGGGCACGAGCCGCTGCACGCCGGGTTCGTCGGGCCCGGCATGCTGTCGGCGGCGTGCCCCGGGGAGGTCTTCACCTCGCCGGTGCCCGACCAGATGGTGCGTGCGGCCGCCGCGGTCGACAGCGGCGCGGGTGTGCTGTTCGTCGTCAAGAACTACACCGGGGACGTACTGAACTTCGACATGGCTGCCGAGCTCGCCGAGGACGAGGGCATCCAGGTCGCCCGGGTCCTGGTCGACGACGACGTGGCGGTGGCCGACAGCACGTTCACCGCGGGCCGGCGCGGGACCGGGGCGACGCTGTTCGTCGAGAAGATCGCCGGCGCCCTCGCCGACGAGGGTGCGCCGCTGGAGCGGGTGGAGTCCCTGGCCCGGCGGGTGAACGAGTCCTCGCGCAGCTTCGGGGTGGCGCTCAGCTCCGTCACCACTCCGGCGAAGGGCACGCCGACGTTCGATCTGCCCTCGGGCGAACTGGAACTGGGCATCGGCATCCACGGCGAGCCCGGCCGGGAGCGCCGCCCGATGATGACGTCCGGAGAGATCGCCGACGTCGCGGTCCACGCGGTGCTGGAGGATCTGCGGCCGGATGGTCCCGTGCTGGTGCTGGTCAACGGGATGGGCGCGACACCGCTGCTGGAGCTGTACGGGTTCAATGCCGAGGTGCAGCGGGTGCTGTCGGAGCGAGGTGTGACGGTGGCTCGTACGCTGGTGGGCAACTACGTGACGTCGCTCGACATGGCAGGCTGCTCGGTGACGCTCTGCCAGGTGGACGAGGAGATGGTGCGGCTCTGGGACGCTCCGGTACAGACGCCCGCGCTCCGCTGGGGCCGGTGAACGGACTTTTCCACCGTGTGTGAGGAACAGGAGATCTTGTGCTCGACACCGATTTCTTCCGTCGCTGGATGGCCGCCACCGCGGCTGCCGTCGACCGCGAGGCGGACCGGCTGACCGAGCTCGACGCCGCGATCGGCGACGCCGATCACGGGAGCAACATGCGGCGCGGCTTCGCAGCCGTGAGCGACGAGCTGGAGAAGGAGACCCCCGCGTCACCGGGGGCGGTACTGACACTGGCCGGCCGGCAACTGATCTCGACAGTCGGCGGAGCGTCCGGGCCCTTGTACGGGACCCTGCTGCGCCGTACCGGGAAGACGCTGGGCGAGGAGCCGGAGGTGACGGCCGGTCAGCTGGCGGAGGCCCTGGGTGCCGGCGTCGCCGCGGTGGCGCAGCTCGGCGGGGCGCAGGCCGGGGACAAGACGATGCTCGACGCGCTGCTCCCCGCCGTCGAGGTGCTGGGCGTCTCGTTCGGCGAGGCCCGGGACGCCGCGCTGGCCGGTGCTCTGGCGACCGTGCCGCTGCGGGCCCGCAAGGGCAGGGCGAGTTATCTCGGCGAGCGCAGCATCGGACACCAGGATCCGGGGGCCGCCTCGGCGGCGCTGCTGGTCGGGGCACTCGTGGAGGCCGGTGAACCGAGCGGTGGAGGCGACGCATGAGTGAGGAGAAGCAGGTCGGGATCGTGCTGGTCTCGCACAGCGGGCCGGTGGCGGAGGCCGTCGTGGAGTTGGCCAAGGGGCTGGCGGCCGGTGGCGCGACGGCCCCGGTGGCAGCGGCGGGAGGCACCTCGGCCGGAGGCCTGGGGACGAGTACGGAGCTGATCGCCGAGGCCGCCAGGACGGTCGACAGGGGCGTCGGGGTCGCGCTGCTGGTGGACCTCGGGAGCGCGGTGCTCACGGTGAAGTCCATGCTGGCGGACGGTGATGAACTGCCCGAGGGGGCACGGCTGGTGGACGCGCCGTTCGTGGAGGGCGCGGTGGCCGCACTGGTGACGTCGTCGGCGGGCGGCGATCTGGACACCGTGGAGGCGGCGGCCACGGACGCGTACGGCTACCGGAAGGTGTGAGTGGGCCGCGCCGGACGCCCCCGCCGGTCCGGAGCAGCACGAGGAAACCCCGCACGGCTCCCGGAACTGGTCCGGGAGCCGTGCGGGGAGTGCGTCAGGCGGCGGGTTCGACCGCCCCGGCCGCGATCTGGATCCGCACCTGGTGGGTGACGCCGTTGACGGTCACCGCGAGCCTGACGGCGCCCGGCCGGAGCGCGGCGAGCGTACCCGTGGTGGGATCCAGCGTCGCGACGTGGCGGCGACGGGCGCCGTCCGCCTTCCCGATGTGGACGTTCGGGGAGGCGGTCCAGTCAGCGCTGAGCGGGGAGGCCGCCAGCACGGTCCGGGTGCCCTGGATGACGTGCGCGCCGATCTTCGTGCGCTCCCCCTCGACGAGGGCCGAGGGGGCGTCAAGGACCAGCGCGTCCACGTGGGCTCGGGTCTGCGCGGACAGCCAGTCGGGCCCGCCCCGCCACGGCTGACGGCGCGCTGCCGCCTGTTCGGCGGGCGATACGCTGTCGGCGCCGATCAGGGACCAGCCGGTGAAGCCTCCCTCGTCCGCCGGACCGGCCGGCGCCTTCCCGGAGTTCCCGTTGACCAGATAGGGGACCCCGTCCACGTGCGAGGCGTCGAACACCCCGGCATGACTGCCGATGAGGGCCGCACCCTTGCCCGTCGTACGCCGGAAGGCCGCGAGCCACTGTTCGACGAGCGCGGCCTCCTTGCGGTCACTCAGCTGGCTCCCCTTCTGCACGGTCGGATCGCGCGGGGGCACGTGCTCGATCAGCATCACGGAGCCGACGGACCGGTCCTTCGCCGCCGCGTCCAGCTGGGCGCGCAGCTCCTTGATCTGGGCGAAGCCGCCGCCGCGCAGGCTGAGACTCGATGTGTCGAGCGTGATGAGCCGGGTGCCCTCGTGGTCGAACGTCCGTCGGGCCGGGCCGAACTGTGTGATGAAGTTGTCGATCTTCCCGCCCATCACCTCGTGGTTTCCCGGTACGTAGTACCAGGGCAACGAGTCGCCCAGCTCCTCGTCGAGGACCTGACGGGCGAAGGCGAGGTCGGCGGGCGAGCCCTCGTCGACGAGGTCCCCGTTGACGACCAGGAAGTCGGGATGCGCGGCCTTGATCTCGCGCAGGGTGCGGCGCGCCTGCCGGACGAGGGCGCTGTCCGGTTCGCGTGCGACGAATTGGGCGTCCGACATCACCGCGAACCGCCAGTCCCGGCCCTCGGTCACCGCGGCCGTGTCGATCAACGGGTCGGCGGGTTCCGCTTGTTCGGGAAGTTCGACGGTGGGCGGCACCTGGGCGGTCAGGCCGTCGATGACGATCTCACCGGTGTACTGCCGGGCCGCGGCCGTCTCGGCGAGGTAGAAGCGGTACACCGACAGCGGCATCGCCGCGCCCGGCGGCACGGCGAACGTGACCTGCCGCCAGCCGGTCCAGGTGATGTACGGCCCCCGCAACAGCTGGTCGGAGCCTGCGGCGTCCTTGAGGTGGAGGGTCGGCCAGGCGCCGTGGCCGTCTCCCTTGATCCAGAGTGAGTAGGCCTGCGGCTGGCCTGTTACGACGACGGGCTGCGGCGGGGCGGCGTACGCGGCGCGCGTGGCCGTCGACCGGGTGAAGTCGTAGGTGAGCCGGAGGCCGGTGCCGGTGTGCCCGTCCGGCGTCGCGGCGAGCGAGCCGTCCGCGCGGGCCTGGCTGAACTTCCAGGATCCGGCGTCCTCGAAGTCCGACACGGTCTGCTCGGTGAGGCCGACGCTCACCGCGAGAGTCGTACTGACGCCTGCCACGGTGGCCTTGATCTGTCCCGCTCCCGAGCCGGTGAGGGACCTGACGGTGAAGGATCCCCGCCCGTCGTCGGCGACGGCGAACAGCCTGCGGTCGTAGTCGAGGGTGATGTCCCCCGGCTCGACGGGAGCACTCGTGCCATGGGCGTCCAGCCCGACGATGCCGAAGCCGCCGGTGGCCGCCTGGTCCGCCAGGCCGACACGTGCGGTGGTGGGCCTGACACGGGCGAGCCGGTCGAGGACGGTGAGCCGAGTCGCGCCGTGCGCCCCCGCGCGTTCCGCCCGGACGTCGGTCGTGCCGCTCCGGTGGGCGGTGAACGTCCCCCGGTCGTCGACGCTGCCGACGGCCGGGCTGACGGCACGCCAGCGCGGGGCGCCGGCGGCGGGGCCGTACGTCTCGTCGTGACCGGCGGCGGTGAGCCGCCGGGTCAGACCCGGAAAGACCCGCTCGGGGTGGCCGCCGGTGACCGGGGCGTCGCCGGGGGCCGCACCGGCCGGCGTACGGGTCTCGACCCAGAACCCTTCGAGCCGCCCGCTGCCGTCGGGGGCGGTCAGGGCGAGTCCGTTGGGCACCGTGCGCTCGCTGCCGTCGGACGGGCTGTTCTCGACCTGGAGCACGTCGCTGCCGGGCTCACGGGCGACGAGCGTCGAGGAGCCTCCGCCGTCGAGGTTCAGGGCGCTGTACGAGCCGGCCCCGCGCATCATCTCGCCCAGCTCGGTGAGGGTGATGCCTCCGCTGTCGGTCTGACGGCCGTCGACGGTGACGACCTGCATGGTCCGGCCGTCCTTGGAGAACCCGACGGCGGTGCGGGGCGCCGCGGTGTTGTTGCCCTCGCCGTCGTGGTTCTGTGCCGTCCCGTCGACGACGAGCAGTTCCCTGCCGCCCACGGCGGTGTGCGGGACGGCCCCGCTGTCGGCGCGTGCCCGGTATGCGATGCCGACCGGGTCACCGGGCTTCAGGGCGGTCAGCAGTGCGGCCCCGGCCTCACGGCCGACGAGCACCACGGTGCCCTCGGGCACCGCGCCCGTTCCGGGGGTGCCGGATACGGAGACGACCTTGCCGTCGCGCACGGCCACTTCGGCGACGGGCTGCGCGGCGTCGACGGTGAGCGCGCGGTCCGCGCTGCCCCAGGCCGGGGTGTAGGCCCCCACACCCCGGGCCGGCACGTTCGCCGCGTTGTAGGCGGCGAGCGGGTGCGCCCCCGAGGGGAGGGTCAGCGTGCCGTCGAAGTACAGCTCCAGGACGCGGCCCGCGTTCTGCGGCCCGATGCCCACCGCGCGGTTGACGCCCGGGGCCGGGGAGTGGACCGTCCGGCCGTCCTTGACCCCGGGGCCCTGGGGCGCCCCGGTCTGGTTGATGTCGAAGAAGTCCGCGTTGATCGCGGCGACGGTACGGCGGCCCTGCCCCGGGTCGTGCCCGGCGGCGAGCTCGGAGACGGTGTGCCGGTCCGCGACCTTGCCCGAGGAGAGGTAGTCGGCACGTACTCCGCTGCCGTCCAGATCGACCGAGAGGGTGTCGACCCGCAGCCACTTGTCGGACTCGAGGCGGTCGTACGAGCTCAGACGGACACCTGGAGCGACGGGGCGGGAGGCGCGGGCGGTCTCGATTCCGTCGCCGTCCACGACGGATCTCGCCTCGCCGGACGGGCCGCTCGCGGCCGGCGGGGCGACGGGTCTGAGGATCTCGGCGGTGGTGTGCGGCCGGGGATCCGGGGTCTGGTCGGCGGCTGCGGGTGCGACGGCCCCTGCCGCCGTCGCCACCACGGTCGCCAGCAGTACGATCGGCCGCAGGGTGCCGCGGAAGGTGCCAGGGCCCACAAATCCTCCTGGTGCAGCGTGGATTGCGCGCGGGATGCGCTGTCGGCGGACAGCATGACCGGGCCCGGTGGGGCGCACCAGAGGGCAAGAGGGACATCAGGTGGAACAGCGCGCGGCGAAGGAGTGACCCCCTGCCCGTCCCTGACGCGTAGCCTTCCGGATCCCCGGCCAGGTCGCCTTCCGCCGCGCCGCCCCGCACACTTGACGACATGCCGACAGTCAAGCGCAGTGCGGGGCTTCTGCTCTTCCGCGTCGTCGCCGGCGAGGACGGCCGGCCGGACGCCGAGGTGCTGATCGGCCACATGGGTGGGCCGTTCTGGGCCCGTCGCGAGACGGCGGCCTGGTCCATTCCCAAGGGTGAGTACGAACCCGCTGAGGAGCCTGCCGCCGCCGCGCGCCGGGAGTTCGAGGAGGAGCTCGGGCTGTCCGTCCCGGACGGGACCTGGGTGCCGCTGGGACAGACGCGTCAGTCCGGCGGCAAGACCCTGACCGTATGGGCTGTGGAAGCGGACCTGGACCCTGCCGGGGCGGTGCCGGGCATCTTCACCATGGAATGGCCCATGGGGTCCGGTGTGCTGCGGGAGTTCCCAGAGATGGACCGGTTCGCCTGGTGCGCACCGGACGAGGCCCTGGTCCTGCTGGTGGCGGGCCAGCGGGTCTTCGTCGAGCGGTTGCGTGTCTACGTCCGGGAGGGGCGCGCGCCCTCGGAGGCGTAGGGCCCGGAATCCGCCACGGCGCGGCCTGCCCGGAGTTCGAGGCGGTCGCCGGTGAAGCGTTCGCGGAAGCTCCGGTCGTGCGAGACGACCACGACAGCTCCCTCGTACCGGTCGAGCGCGGCCTCCAGCTCCTCGACCAGGCCGAGCGCGATGTGGTTCGTGGGCTCGTCCAGGATCAGCAGATCCGCAGGCCGGGTCACCAGCCGCGCCAGGGCGAGCCTGCGCTGCTGCCCGATGGACAGGGCCGCCACGGGCACGGTCAGGTCCTCCGGACGGAACAGGCCGAGGGCCAGCAGTTCGTCCTCGTACTCGTCGGGGAATCCCGGCCGGCCGGCGGCGAAGGTGGCGAGCAGAGAACGGCGGGTGGGCCTGGCGGGGAGTTCCTGCGGGAGGTAGCCGATTCTGCCCCGCCGTCGGACCGTTCCGGCGTCCGGCGCGAGGTCACCGGCCAGGACGCGCAGGAGCGTGGTCTTCCCCGCGCCGTTGGGCCCGGTGACCAGAAGCCGTCGGCCCGGCTCGACGCGCAGGGACGGCAGGTCCAGCCGTTCGCCGACCCGGACGGCGTCCAGCTCGGCCAGGGTGGCGGAGTCGTCGAGGGCACCGGCCACGGCGAGGCCGGCGGTGAAGCTCAGCGGCCGGGGAGGCGCGGGGACGGGTGAGCGCCGCAGCGCCTCCGCACGGGTCCTGGCGGCCCTGACCTGGCCTGACAGCTTGGCCTCGTGCGACCTTCGGTGCTTGCCGAAGCCCTGCCCGGGGTCCTTGCCCGTCCCGGCGAGGCGCCGGGACGCCGCGCCCACCAGCTCCTCGGTGCGGGCGAGCTCGGCCAGCCACTCCTGGTGCTCCTGGGCCCATCGGCGGCGCGCGGCGGTCTTCGCCGCGCGGTAGCCGTCCCAGCCGTCCCCGTACCGGGAGACGCTCCGCAGGTCGCGGTCGACCTCCAGGATCACGGTGGTGATCCGCTCCAGGAACGCCCGGTCGTGGGTGACGGCGACCACGGTGCCACGGTGGGCTCGGAGGTGGTCCTCCAGCCAGGTGACGGCGGCGGCGTCGAGGTGGTTGGTGGGCTCGTCGAGGAGCAGGAGTTCCGGTGCGCCGGCCAGCACGCAGGCCAGGGACAGCCGGGACTGCTCACCGCCGGACAGCGTACCGAGCCCTCGGTCCCTGGTGAGGTGGCCCAGCCCGAGGCCGTGCAGTGCGGCATCTGTCCTGGCGTCCGCCTGGTATCCGCCGCGCTCCTCGTACGCCGTCAGGAGCTCCCCGTACAGGGCGAGCTGCGGGGCGGTGGGTTCGCCGTCGGACATCGCTTCCTCCGCCGCGCGGATCGACCGTTCGAGGGCGCGGAGTTCGGAGAGGGCCGCGTCGACGGCGTCCTGGACCGTGCTGCGGGGGTCGAGGCTGAGGGTCTGGGCGAGGTGACCGGTGCCGCCCGGGAAGCTGACGGTGATGTCGCCGCTGTCCGGGGTCTCCGCCCCGGCCATCAGCCGGAGCAGGGTGGACTTCCCGGACCCGTTCTCGCCGATGACACCGGTCTTCTCCCCGGGGCGGACGGTGAGGGACACCTGGTCGAGGACGGATCGGTCGCCATATGCCTTGGAGACGTCGCTCATGGCCAGTTGGGCGCGGGGGTGCTGTAGAGACATGGGTGCTTTCCCTGAAGTGACATGCCCTCGGCGGCGCGGACATCGACGTCCGTCACGGACGGAGGCGCGCTGCGGGACTGGGGTGTCGGACAACGGAGAGGACTGCGGCAACAGCGTGACCTGACGGGTCACACGACGACGCTCAGCGTCGCTCGGCGGCGTCCTGGCCGCGCATCAGAGAAAAAAGTAGTACGAACCCATGGCACCCATTGTAGCCATGCCGAGGGCGGCCCCGGTGGCCCGTGGTCCACCGGGGCCGCCCGCTCCAGGTCACGTGCGCGGGCTCCGAGTCACCCCGTCGACTCGTCCGGGGTCGGGTGTTCCGGGTGCACGCCGGCGTTGCGGGCGGAGTCGCGGCCCGAGCCGGCCTCGTCGGGGTCGGGATCGCCGGAGCCGGCGTCCGGCTCCGCTCCGGGGCGTTCGGTACCCGGCGGGAGGATCACGTCGAGGGCGTCCTCGCCGTCCTGGGCCTGCTGGTCGGGCATGTCCGCGGGTATCGGCGGCGGGCTGCCCTCCGCCCCGGTGCCGGCGGTTCCCTGCGGCCTGCGGTCGGTCATGTCGTTGCTCCCGTCGGTGCGCGCCGTTCCGGTGCCGGCCCGGTGTCGCACCTCGCGTACCCCCTGTGCCCCGGACGACGCGTACCCGCCCCGCCCTCGCTGTGCCCCGTCCCCCGAGCCCCTGGCCGCTCGGCCCCGGCTGATCTCGAAGTGGTCGACGCGCTCTTGGGGCCCGGCGGGCGCCGTGCCCTTCATCCCGGGCACGCCGGCCGGTCTCCACCTCCACCGCGAGGAACAAGAGGCCGGTGTAGCGCACCCGGGACCACCACAGGTTGGGGCAGTCGGCACTACGGAGCCTGCCGCGACCGCCCTGGACGGTCAGCAGGAGAGGCGGGAGTGTTTCCCAGAAGGTTCCGGAGGGGGCATCGACAGGTCATGAGCGGTGCAGGTGCTGGTTCGTGCGGCCGTGCGCCGCGGCGTTCCCGCCGTCCTGCTGCCTGCTCAGGACGAGCACGGCGATGTCGTCTCGGCGCACTCCGCCCGAGAAGCTCTGCAGGTCGGCCTGGATCGCGTCCAGGACCTGGTCCGGCTCACACCCCGCCCAGCCGCCGAGCCGGTCGTCGAACGGATAGAAGTCTCCCGCCGCGTCACGTGCCTCGGTCACCCCGTCGGTGAAGACCAGCAGGGCGGAGCCCGGCGGGAATCCGACCCACTCGGCGACGCGCGCCTCGCCGCCGAGATCCGCCATGCCCAGCGGTACGGACGTCCGGTACAGGGTGACCGCCGTCGCCGCCCCGTCGTGCAGCAGCCGTGGCGGCAGATGGCCGCAGTTGACGGCCTGCGCCCGGTCGCCACCGTCGAAGCACAGCAGCAGGGCGGTGACGAAGCGCTCCTCCTCACCGGTCTCGGCGGAGAACGCGTTGTGCCGGACGACCGCGTCCTCGACCGCGTCGGCCACCGCGGCGAGCTCGGGTTCCCTGACGGCTGCCTCCCTGAACGCGCCGAGCGCGGCGAAGCCGGCCCCGATCGCGGGCAGGCCCTTGCCCTGTACGTCGCCGATGATCACCCGGGTTCCATGGGGCGACTGCACGACCTCGTAGATGTCGCCGCCTACGAAACGGTCCTCCTCGATCGGCTCGTAGAGACCGTGGGCACAGATCTGCCGCGTGACGATGGGGAGCGGGCGCAGGATCTGGCGCTGCAGGGCGACGGCGGCCGAGCGCAGCCTCGCCACCTCGGTGGCGTGCCGGATGCGTGCGGCACAGGCGACGACGCCCAGGGCACTGGCAAGGGCCGTGAAACCGATGAGGAAGACCACGTCCCAGAAGGCGCCGGTCGATGCGATCCGGGATCCGACGACCACCAGCGTGACCCATACCGCCACGGCGGTGGTCTGGCGGACCGTGCAGAAGACCGAGGCCAATGCGGGCACCACGACCATGAGCGGGATGAGGGGGAGGTCGGTACCGGTCAGGGCGTCGAGGAGGACGACCACGACGGTCAGGAGAAGGAGCCACAGCGCGAGCGCCCAGTTCCCGATCCGGGCGGCGCCCGCCGCCGTTTCTCCCGGATCCGCACCGGGCAGCTGCGGTCTGCGCGCCGCCGTCGGGCGCCGGAGCCCCATGACCACGGCACGCCTCCCACCTGCTCGTCCCTATCGCCCCACCTGTTCCAAGCTACCCGCCCCCTGGTCTCGGGTCCTGGCGTCGGCGGGCGGCGCCGCGTCCGCGGGGACGACCGCCGAGAGGAAGGAGGTTTTGCGGCGCAGGGCGAAGCCGAGGGATTCGTAGAGCCGGATGGCGGAGGTGTTCGAACCAGCGGCGTGCAGGAAGGGCGTCTCGCCTCGTTCCCTGATGCCATGGGCGACGGCCCTGATGAGGCGTGTGGCGAGTCCCTGACCCCGTACGGAACTGTCGGTGCAGACGCCACTGATCTCGGTCCATCCGGCAGGGTGCAGCCGCTCCCCCGCCATCGCGACGAGCACTCCGGAGCGCCGGATGCCGAGATAGGTGCCGAGCTCCACGGTGCGCGGCAGGAAGGGGCCGGGGCGGGTGCGCCCGACCAGGTCCAGCATCTCCGGCACGTCGGCCGGACCGAGGAGCAGGGCCTCCGCGTCGGGGGCGGCGTCCACGGTCTCGTCGACCATCTGGACGCCCTCCGCCTGGAAGACGATCTCCCAGTCGGCCGGCGGGAGCTCGCGGAAGGCGGTGAGTGTGACGGCAGCTCCGGGACCCGCGAGCGCGGCGACGTCGGCCCAGTCCTGGGCGTCGGGCGCGTCCGGCAGGGCGAGCCAGGGGGTGACGTCGGGGCGGTAGCGCAGGATGCGGCCGCGCCGCTCGGCGAAACGGGCGTGCGGACCGGTCAGCGAGGCGCGGGCCGGGTTGTCCAGCGGATGCGACGCTTCGATTCCCGTATCAGGGACGGGCGTCTGCCCCGTGGACGGAACCGGGTGCGGCAGCGCGGAGGGATCCGCGGCCCCCGACGTGGGCAGGCTCGTGGGCAGAGGTGTGGCTTCGGGCATGGGCTCTCTCACTCCGGTTGATATCGACGGCCGGCGACAGGGGGTGGAAGGCTGATCCGCCCCGCGCCTATTCCCGGGCGCCGGTCTGTTCACGAGCGTGCAATCTGAGCGCTCGCCGGGGGAACCGGAGTGTGCGGTACGCGGGGCGGACGCCCCGGCCGTCAGGCGAATCGCGCATTACTGCGCGGGATACGGCCCCAACCGGCGTCGGCCTGTGGCACTCTGGATGCGACCGCCCCACCGGGCTCCCCCGTACCGGTGGGGCGGTTATGTGTACGATCACGCACGTTCCCGGCCAATACACGCATGGGTGTGGCGCAAATCCGCCTCCTCGTGCATGAGTTGCAGCCCGCCGGGCAGGCGCTTACACCTCACGGCCTACAAACCTGAGGAGCGTGACAGGATGACCGCGCACACTGCACAGACCGCCGGTGCGGAACGAGCAGGTGCCCCGGTCGGGCTTCCCTGGATCGAGGACGCCGGGCAGATCGCCCCGCAGGACGCCCGGAAGCTGTCGAAGCTCTTCTTCCAGCGCCTGCGGGCGCTGGAAGAAGGAACCCCCGAGTACCAGTACGCGCGGAACACTCTCATCGAGATGAATCTGTCCCTCGTGCGGTTCGCCGCCGGACGCTTCCGCAACCGGGCCGGCGGCGACATGGAGGACATCATCCAGGTCGGCACCATCGGTCTGATCAAGGCCATCGACCGCTTCGACCTCTCCCGCGAGGTCGAGTTCACCTCGTTCGCCGTGCCCTGCATCGTCGGCGAGATCAAGCGCTTCTTCCGGGACACCACCTGGTCCGTGCATGTGCCACGTCGGCTGCAGGAGTTGCGCGTGGACCTCGCGAAGGCGAAGGACACGCTGGTCGCGGACCTCGACCGGGATCCCACGGTGCAGGAGCTCGCGGAACACCTCGGTCTCGAGGAAGATGAGGTCAGCGAGGGCCTCGTCGCGGCCAACGGCTACACGGCGGGATCGCTCGACATGCCGGCCGACACTGCGGACCCGACGGGCCACGCGGCGGGCAGGCGCTCCTACGCGGATGTGCTGGGCGAACCCGATCCCGGGATGGACACGGTGGAGAATCTCCATACGCTCGCCCCGCTGCTGGGCGAGCTCGACGCACGTGAGCGCCGCATCATCGACATGCGGTTCGGCCAGGAGATGACGCAGGCTCAGGTCGGCGAGGAGCTCGGCATCTCGCAGATGCATGTCTCCCGACTGCTCAGCCGCATTCTGCTCAAGCTGCGCAGCGGGATGTTCACCCAGGACTGACGCGCCACCGACGCCGGGCCGGCTCCGTGAACGACGGGGCCGGTCCGGCGTGTCTGTTGCGGCGGCATTGCAGCTTCGTGGCCACGTGCGCGACCTGCTTCCGTCCTGGCGCCGGCGGCCTCTACGGTCCGTAACCAGTACGCCACCGCGTCCGCCACCGTGCTGACGCGAACCTCCTCCGAACGACCGTGCGAGGTATGACATGAGCCAGCCCGTCGACTCCGTCACAGCGGGGCACACCGTCGAGGACCACGACCGGCCGGACGCCGGGAACGCCTGGTCCTTCGAGACGAAGCAGATCCACTCCGGCGCCGTTCCCGATCCGACGACCGGGGCCCGGGCGGTGCCGATCTACCAGTCGACGTCCTTCGTGTTCAAGGACACCAAGCACGCGGCCGATCTCTTCTCGCTGGCCGAGCCCGGCAACATCTACACACGGATCCACAACCCCACGCAGGACGTCCTGGAACAGCGGATCGCCGCGCTCGAGGGCGGGGTCGCCGCCGTCGCGCTCGCCTCCGGTCAGGCGGCCGAGACGCTCGCGCTCCTGACGCTGGCGGGCGCCGGGGACCACATCGTGTCCTCCGCGTCCCTCTACGGCGGTACGTACAACCTGTTCCGGCACACGCTCCCCCGGTTCGGCATCGAGGTGTCGTTCGTCGAGGACCCCGATGACATCGAGGCGTGGCAGGCAGCGGTCCGGCCCCATACCAAGGCCCTGTTCGCGGAGACGCTCGGCAATCCGCGCGGCGACGTCCTCGACATCCGGAGCGTGGCGGACGTGGCGCACAGGGCGGGGGTTCCGCTGATCGTCGACAACACGGTGCCCACGCCCTACCTCCTGCGGCCGCTGGAGCACGGCGCGGACATCGTGATCCACTCGGCCACGAAGTTCCTCGGCGGTCACGGCACCACGATCGGCGGTGTCGTGGTGGACGGCGGCACCTTCGACTTCGGCGCGCACGCCGAGCGTTTCGCGGACTTCCACACCCCCGACCCCAGCTACCACGGCCTGCGGTACTGGCCGGACCTCGGGCACGGCGCCTTCGCCGTGAAGCTGCGGGTCCAACTGTTGCGTGACCTCGGGCCGGCGCTCTCACCGCACTCGGCCTTCCTGCTCCTCCAGGGCGTGGAGACGCTGAGCCTGCGCCTGGAGCGGCACACGTCCAACGCGCTGGCTCTGGCCCGCTGGCTGGAGGGCCGCGACGAGGTGTCGGCGGTGCATTACGCCGGCCTCGGGTCGAGCCCCTGGTACGAGACCGGACAGCGCTACCTGCCGCGTGGCGCCGGCGCCGTGCTCGCCTTCGAACTCCGGGACGGGGTGGAGGCCGGCAAGCGGTTCGTGGACGCGGTCGAACTGTTCAGTCATCTCGCCAACATCGGTGACGTGCGGAGCCTGATCATCCACCCGGCGTCCACGACGCACAGCCAGCTGACCGAGGAACAGCTCGCCGCCACGGGCGCCACCCCGGGCCTGGTGCGGCTCTCCGTGGGCCTGGAGAACGTGGACGACCTCAAGGCGGATCTGGAGGCCGGGTTCCGCGCCGCGAAGGCGGCGTCCTGAACCGGGTCGCCGCGCCCGCCGCACTCCCCCACCCGCCGGCCGCCGGAGGGTGGCGGGAGGGGGACCCGCCCGGCCGCCGCTCGTGGGTGGTGCTCGACGGTCCGCTCGGGCTCGAGTCCGGTGCCACGCTGCCGGATGTGCGGCTGGCGTACGAGACCTGGGGCCGGCTCGCCCCGGACGGCGCCAACGCGGTGCTGGTCCTGCACGCGCTCACGGGTGACAGCCACGCGGCGGGCCCCGCCGGGCCCGGGCACCCGTCGGCCGGCTGGTGGGACGCGCTGATCGGCCCGGGCCTGGCAGTGGACACCGACCACTGGTTCGTCGTCGCACCGAATGTGCTGGGCGGCTGCCAGGGCAGCACCGGTCCGTCCTCCCGGCGCCCCGACGGCGCCCCCTGGGGTGCCGCCTTCCCGTATCTGACGGTCCGTGACCAGGTGGCGGCGGAGGCACGGCTCGCCGACGCGCTGGGGATCGACCGGTGGGCCGCCGTGCTCGGCGGTTCCATGGGCGGCATGCGGGCGCTCGAATGGGCGGTGAGCCGCCCCGGCCGCACCGGGTCACTGCTGATGCTGGCCGCTCCCGCCGCGTCCTCGGCCGGGCAGATCGCCTGGGGCAGCATGCAGATCACCGCGATCCGGAACGACCCCGGCTGGCAGGGCGGCGACTACCACGACGCGCCGCCCGGCTCGGGCCCGCACCGGGGGCTCGGGCTGGCACGGCGGATCGCCCATGTCACGTATCGCGGCGAGGCGGAACTGACGTCACGGTTCGGCGGGCGGGCGCAGCCCGGTGAACTGCCCTCGCGGGGCGGGCGCTACCAGGTGGAGTCGTATCTCGACCACCACGCGGCCAAGTTGGTGCGCCGTTTCGACGCGGGCAGCTATGTGGCGCTCACCGAGGCGATGAACGGGCACGACGTGGGCCGGGGCCGCGGCGGTGTCGCGCGGGCACTGCGCCGGGCGGACATGCCCGCCCTGATCGCCGGCATCGACACGGACCGGCTGTATCCACCGGCGCAGCAGGCGGAGCCTGCGGCGCTGCTGCCCGGCTCCGACCGTCTCCGGATCATCGAGTCGCCCCACGGGCACGACGGGTTCCTCATCGAGACGGACCAGGTGGGCGCTCTCGTACGGGAATTGCTGCCCCGGCCCGCCGGCCCCGGCCCGCTGTCCTCTCCGAACCGGTCCTGACCGCAGATCTCTTCCCCTGGAGCGCCCATGAGTGCTGTACCACCGTCCGAAGCCGCGTACGACCGGCTGAGGGTTCGTCAATGGACCCGTGGCCGTGCGAGATCGGCGGGGATCGACCGCCGTGATCTGCTGAAGCTGGTCGCCGCCGCCTCGGTGGCGGCTCCGCTGATCCCGGCCGCCGCGTCCCCCGCACACGCGGGGCCGTCGCTCCCCGGGGTGGTGAAGCCCTTGCCGCCGGAGCTGTTCACGGTGCGTGGCACCAACGCCGAGACGAACCTCGCGGCGCTGCGCGACACCGGGCTGCTGACTCCCGCCGACCGTTTCTTCGTCCGCAACCACACCGCGACACCCGTCCTCGACGCTGCGGACTGGAAGCTGACGCTCTGGGGCAGCGGGCTGACCGGCGGTCCGGTGGACTTCTCGTACGAGGCACTGCGCGCCCTGCCGTCCGTCACCCGCACCGCGTTCGTCGAGTGCGCGGGCAACGGCCGGAGCTTCTTCACCTCGCAGCAGGGTCAGCAGGTCAGCGGTACCGCGTGGACCCTGGGCGCGATCGGGACGGCGCGCTGGCGCGGGGTGCGGCTCGCGGAGGTCCTGCGCCGGGCGGGCATCGGCGGGAACGCGGTCGACGTGCTGCCGCGCGGCCTGGACGCGGAAGTCATCAGCGACGGGACGAATCTGGGCCGGGTGCGCAGGCCCCTGCCGGTGGCGAAGGCCCTGGACGACGTGCTCCTCGCGTACGAGATGAACGGTGAGCCGCTGCCGCCCGATCACGGCGCTCCGGTCCGGCTGATCGTGCCGTCCTGGGTGGGCATCGCGAACATCAAGTGGGTGGGCGACATCGAGGTGAGCGCGGAGCCGCTGCTGAGCCCGTGGAACACCGGCCTGTACCGGCTCTTCGGCCCCGGATACCCGCCCGAGGGCAGCGCACCGCTGGCCCGCCAGACGCTCAAGAGCGCGTTCGAGCTCGCCCCGGGTGCCTCGTTCGCCGCCCACCGCAGGCATCTGCTCACCGGCCGGTCCTGGTCGGGCGGCGCGCCGGTGCGCTCGGTCGAGGTCAGCACCGACGGCGGCGTCCGGTGGCGCCCCGCGCGGCTGCGCGACGAGCCGAGGCCCGGCAGCTGGGTGCGCTGGACCGCGGACTGGGTTCCGGAGGAGACCGGGCCCGGCGTGCTGCTCGCGCGGGCGACGGACCGTTCGGGCCGCACCCAGCCGGCGACGACCGCGCACAACACGCAGGGCTATCTGTTCGACGCGGTGGTGCGGCATCCGGTGACCGTGGTCTGAGCGGCTATTCGGGGCGGCCTGCGTAGTAGGTGGCGATCATGTCCTGGCCCCCGTGTCCGGCCGCCTCCGCCCGGGTGAACCGCTCGGCGGAGGCGGCGACCAGGTCGAGCTTCACCCCGGACGCCTCGGCCGCGTCCAGGATCAGCCGGGAGTCCTTGAGCGCGGTGGAGAGTGCGAAGCTCGGGCTGAGATCGCCGGAGAGGACCGCCGCGGACTTGCCCTGGAGGTACGGCGTGTCGAGCGGGCCGCCCTTCATCGCGTCCAGGAAGAGCTGCGGGTCGAGACCGAGTCCCTCGGAGAGGTTGAGGCATTCCGCCACGCTGTTGACCATGTTGATCACCCAGGTGTTGGCGACGAGCTTGAGCCGGGTGGCGGCCCCCGGTTCCTCCCCGACCCATACGGTGCGCTGCCCGATCGCGTCCAGGACGGGCAGCGCCGTCGCGCGGGCGCTGGACGGGCCGGAGACGAACACCGTGAGGGCGCCCTGCTCTGCGGGCTGTTTCGTGCCGGAGACCGGGGCGTCGAGGTAGACCAGCCCCAGTCCGGCGGCCCGGTGGACGAGGTCGGTCGTCGCGTCGAGCCCGACGGTGGAGCTCTGAAGCCAGATCTGCCCCTGCCGCAGACCCGGCGTCGCGGCGGTGAGGGTTTCCGCCACGGACCGGCCGTCGTTCAGGGCGGTCAGGACGACGTCGGCCCCGCGTACCGCTTCCTCGGCCGTGTCCGTCACGGTGGCGCCGTGGGCGGCCAGCGGCTCGGCCCTGGACCGCGTGCGGTTCCAGACCCTGACGGGTAGCCGGTCCCTGAGCAGGCTGCGGACCATCCCGGATCCCATGATGCCGGTGCCGAGGACCGCGACGGTAGGTGTGCCGGGGAGGGCGTCGGCGGGGGGTGCGGTGGTCATGGGGAGATTCCCTTCGTCGGTGCGGGACGGTCTCGGGACCCGGTCCCGGGACGGCCACGGCGCGGTGTCCCGGGGACCGGTGGAGCTCAAGAATGCCGCCGGGCGCTGTCCAGAACGGCGCGGTGCACGGCTCTGGCGAGTCGCGCGCCCCAGCGCGAACGCGGTCCTGCGAACGGTTCACCGGGCCCGCCTCCCGGATCGGGGGCGGCGACGCAGACCGCGTCCGTCGGCGTCCCGGAGCAGTCGAGTCCGGCGTCCACGAGCGCTTGGACCTTCGCCTCGGTGGCCGTGGCCACCGCGTTGACCAGGGCGGCGTCGGAGAGCGCCACGGGGAGGGTGACGACGATGTTGACGGTTCCCGGTGGCGGCGGGCCGTCGGTGCCTTCGGCCGGGGCCGCGGCCCATCCCCGTACGCCGAGGCCACTGGTGACGGTCGCTGTCACGCCTCCGTCGTCGGCGACGGCGTACGCGGTGACGTCGGCGGCCGTCATCAGTCCGGCACCCGGGCCGTCGAGCGCCTCGGCCACCGCGATCTCCGCGAGGTGCCGGTCGGGGTCGAGCCGTGGGTAGCCGCCGGGCACCTGGGCGTTCAGGATCCAGGCACGTGGGCCGAGCCCGCCGCCGAGCACGGCGCTGCTGCACACCCGCCAGCCGGGCCCCAGCCGCCAGACCAGGTGGTGGAGTCCGAGACCGTCCTCCCGCCGGGCCAGCAGTTCGCCGCGCTGCCGGGGCAGAAGGGTGCCTGCGGATCCCATGGCGCACCTCCCGCGACAGGCCGGGCCGACGGTCGGCGACAGCGCGTCGATCATACGGGCGGGCGGGGGCCGCACATCTGGCGCACCCAGGAGAGTGCTCACTCGAATGGCGTAACGCTTGCAGTGGGCCGATATCCGCGTGGAACGGGGCCACCGCCCCTTCCCGGTGTTCTGGGCCGCTCAGCGCCCGGGCCGGGAAGTTGCACCGTCCAACTGGGTGAGGCGCGATGGAATCCGGACGCGCCTCCCCTGCTGGACCCACCCACAGGACGCGCCCGGGCGAGGAGGAATCGGCCATGGGAGCCGCTGACGGTTTCACGGATTCCGGAGAACTCGACGGTCTGACCGTCTATGACAGCGACGGAGAAAAGGTCGGCACAGTGGGGCGGGTGTACGTCGACGACGACACCGGCAAGCCCGACTGGATCACCGTCAAGACCGGCCTGTTCGGCATGAAGGAAAGCTTCGTACCGCTGTCAGGAGCCCGCCGCGTGGGCTCCGACCTGCACGTCTCGCATCCGAAGGACCGCGTCAAGGACGCCCCCCGGGTGGATGCGGACGCACACCTCTCCGTGTCGGAGGAGGAGGAGCTGTACCGGCACTACGGCATGACCAGGAAGGGCACCGGTACCGGCGGGGCGCGCGGTGACGCACGCACGACCTCCGGGACCGGAACGGGAGCGATGGGAGCCGCCGGTGCTGCCGGTGCTGCCGGAACCGCTCGTACCACGTCGGCCGGCCAGGCGAAGGCCACCGGCACCACAGCCGGCGCGGGCAGGCACCGCGACATGGACACCTCCTCCACGTCGCGCCCGCTCGCAGGAGCCGGAGCCGAACGGTCCGCCACGGGCGCCGGAGGCCGGGAAGACATGATCCGGTCCGAGGAGCAGCTCCAGATCGGTACGGAGGAGTACGAGAGCGGAAGGGCACGGCTGCACAAGTACGTCGTGACCGAGAACGTCACCCGGACGGTGCCCGTGTCCCATGAGGAGGTACGCGTGGTGCGTGAGCCTCTGCAGCCTGGCGAGAAGGGAACAGGCATGAAGGGGCGCGAACTCGGAGAGCAGGACGTCGAAGTCACCCTGCACGCCGAACGAGCCACCGTCCGCAAGGAGGCGGTCCCCGTGGAGCGGGTCCACCTCGAAACCAGCAGGGTCACCGAGCAGAAGGAAGTCTCCGCCGAACTCCGCAAGGAGAAGATCGACTACGCGGACGGCAAGGACGCGGGCAGCGGCAAGGACATGGGCGGCGAGTTCGGCCAGGGACGTCGTCGCTGACCCCTCACACACAGCGGCGAAAGGCCGCACGACACCAGCGAGGGGCGGACCCGGGCGGTTCACGGGCCCGCCCTCTCGTCGCACTTCCGCCGTCCGTGGACGGCTTCTCCCGGCAAGAACCGCACCGACGGGCGCCCGTCGGGCCCTTCCGGCGTCACCACCGCCCGTACGCGGTAGACATCGGCGATGAGTTCCTCGGTGATCACCTCCGAGGGCGTTCCGCCGGCCACCACTCGGCCTTCCTTCATGACCGTGACCCGGTCGCAGAACATCGCGGCCAGATTGAGGTCGTGCAGCGCCACCACCGCGGTGACCGGCAGTGCGGCGACCAGGGACAGGAGTTCCAGCTGGTGCTGGATGTCCAGGTGGTTCGTGGGTTCGTCCAGCAGCAGTTCACGCGGCTGCTGGGCCAGGGCACGGGCGATCTGGACGCGTTGGCGCTCACCGCCGGACAGGGTGTGCCAGGACTGCCCGGCGCGGTCGGCGAGCCCGGTGCGGGCCAGAGCCTCCCGTACGGCGGCCTCGTCCTCGGGGCCGGGCCCTGACCAGGCGCGCCGGTGCGGGATGCGGCCGAGGCGTACGACGTCCAGCACGCTCAGGTCGACCTGGGTGACCGCGTGCTGGTCGACGACGGCCACGCGGCGGGCCACGCCTCGCCGGCCGGTCTCCGCGAGGGTGCGGGCGTCGAGGGTGACGACGCCCGCGCCGGGGGTGAGTACGCCCGCCATCACCCGCAGCAGCGTGGTCTTGCCGGAGCCGTTCGGTCCCAGGAGCCCGACCGTGCTGCCCGGTGGCGGCGCGATGCTCACGTCGTCGAGGACGATCCTGCCGCCGGCCTCCCTGCCGACCCGTGCTGCCCGCAGACCGTCGCCGGACGGGCCCGCCCGGGTCATGCGTTTCTCCTCGTGCGGTAGAGGACCAGAACGAAGGCGGGCACCCCGATGAGGGAGGTGACGACTCCGACCGGGACCTCCTGCGGGTCGAGGACGGTCCTGGCCAGGGTGTCGACCCAGACCAGGAACACGGCTCCTGCGAGCGCGGTCACCGGCAGCAGCCTCCGGTGCCCGGATCCGGTGAGTGCCCGGGCGGCGTGCGGCAGGACGAGGCCCACGAACCCGATGGCTCCGGCCGAGCTGACGAGTGCTGCGGTGAGCAGCGAGGTGGTGCAGAGCAGCACGATCCGGGTGCGGGCCACGTGCACCCCGAGGGCGGCCGCGGCGTCCTGCCCGAAGGCGAAGGCGTCGAGGGTACGGGCATGGCCGAGGCAGATCAGCAGGGTCACGCCCAGCACGGCGGAGCACATCCACACATCGCCCCAGCCGACCCCGCTCAGCGAGCCGAGCAGCCAGAACAGCACGCCGCGGGTCTGTTCGGCGTCGGCCGCGGTCATCACGACGAAGGAGGTGAGCGCGGAGAAGAGCTGCATGGCCGCGACCCCGGAGAGGACCACCCGGTCGGTGGAACCGCCGAGGGAATGACTGAGCAGCAGGACGAGGGCGAACGAGCACAGGGCTCCGACGAAGGCGCCGCCCGAGATCGACACCGCTCCCCCGCCGACGCCCAGGATGACGACCACGACCGCCCCGGTGGACGCCCCGGAGGAGACGCCGAGGACGAACGGGTCGGCGAGCGGGTTGCGCAGCAGCGACTGCATCACGGTGCCGCACACCGCGAGCCCGGCTCCGCACACCGCGGCGAGCAGGGTGCGGGGCATGCGCAGATTCCAGATGATGCCGTCGCGTATGGGGGTCAGCCGCGCGTCGGCGAGGCCGAGGTGGGAGGCCACCACGGACCAGACGTCGGGGACGGAGACGCGGGCGGGTCCGATGGTGACGGCGACCGCGACGGACAGGAGCAGCAGGGCGATCCCGGCGCCCCACAGCACGCCGTCGCGCAGGCGCCGGGCTCCTGCGGCCGTACGGACCGCGGGTGGCTGCTCCACGTGTGTGTCCGGAGCGTGTTCGGTCCTCGTCACCCCGCGAGTCCGAACGAACGCAGCCCCGCCGCGACGCGCTCCACGCCCTCCACGGTCCGGATGGTCGGGTTCATGGCCTGGCCGCTGAGCAGGACGTACCGCTTGTGCCGCACGGCGTCCAGGTTTTTCGTGGCGGGGTTGGACTCCAGGAACTCGATCTTCTTCGCGGCGCTCTCGGCCGTCTGCGACTTACGGGTCAGGTCGCCGATGACCAGCACGTCGGGGTTGCGGTCGGCGACGGTCTCCCAGTTGATCTGGGGCCATTCCTCGTGGGTGTCGTCGAAGACGTTCTCCGCGCCGAGTTCCTCGGTGATGATGCCGGGGGCTCCGCAGCAGCCCGCCAGGTACGGGGCCTCGGCGTCGGCGAACCAGTAGAGCATCGTGGTACCGGAGGCGTCGATGCCCTCGGTCGCCTTGTCGACGCGGTCCCGGAGGCTGGTGACCAGCTCCTCACCCCGCTCCGGGACGCCGAACACCTCGGCCAGGTCGCGTACTTCGCCGTACACGCGGTCCATGGTCAGAGGCTCGGTACGGGAGCCGTCGCTGCTGCCTGTGTGGTCCTTGCCCGCGCAGTCGGTGGGCGAGAGGTACGTCGGTACGCCCAGTTCCTCGAACTGGTCGCGGGATGCCACACCGCCCTTGCCGAGAGTGGATTCGAACGAGGCGCTGACGAAGTCGGGTTCCTCGGCGAGGACCTTCTCGGAGGAGGGCTGGTTCTCGGCGATACGCGGCACGGTGGCTTCGTCCTTCTCCAGCCCCTTCATCACCGGGTCCGTCCACGTCGCGGTGGCGGCGAGCCGGCCGGCGAGGCCCAGGGCGAGCAGGATCTCCGTCGATCCCTGGTTGAGGGAGACGGCGTGACGCGGTGCCGCGTCGACGGTCACCGTGCGACCGCAGTTCTTCAGCGTCACGGGGAAGCCGGCGGCGGCGCCTTCCCGTGCCTCGCCGTCGGACGTGCTCCCGCCCCCGTCGCAGGCGGTCAGCAGGACGAGTCCCGCGACGAGCAGGGCGGTTCGGCGTACGGTGCTGGCTATGGGCGGCACGGAGTCCCTCGGCGTCTCTGGGCTCATGCGCGAAGCCCGCTACGGTGTTCCGCCCCCGGTACGGAAGCGGGTGCCAGCAGGTCTTCGGACTCGGGTTCGTCCGGACGGGACGCCTTCCCGGTGCACCCGAGGGTGTCCCAGTGGCAGTGGCCCCGCCCGTCCCCCTCACCGCTGCGCGTCAGCTCCGGATTCGCACCGGATTCCCTGACTCCACGTGGAGTGTGACTGGCGTCTGCAAGCTATCACGCGGCGCGTCGCGGGTTTCGGGGGCTTGACGGCCGGTACGGCGCGGGCACCCCTCCGTACCGGCCTTCGGGCGGGTCAGCCCTTGGGGTGAACCGATTCGCCGCCTTGCGCCTGCGGCTGTCCGCCCCGGCGGGCGATCATGGACACCGTGCCCCAGTAGGCCAGCAGAACGACGCGCAGGCCCAGGATCTCCAGGCTCTCCCCGAGGCGTCCGCACGCGGCCCGCCCCTTGGCCATGGCGTTCATCGGGCGTTCTCCGGGCCGGCGTTCCAGGGTCCGAGGGGATCGTCGTACGCCTTCGCGTAGCCGGGTCCGGCGATCGGCCAGTCGGCGAGCAGCTTCTCGGGCAGGGCGAAGGATTCGGCCAGTTGCGGGGCGTGCGCGGCGACGGCCGTGATCAGCTGCTCGGCGTTCTCCGCGAGGGCTTCGACCTGACCGGCGCTCAGGAGGCCTGCGGCGAGCAGATCGCCGCTGTTGCGGGCCACCCATTCGACGGCGAACAGCCGTTCCAACTCTCCCAGCCGGTCCCTGGCGCCCCCCTCGGGCAGCGCCGCGCGGGCCTCGGCGTAGGCCGCGGCGGCCTCGCGGTACGCATAGGCCTCGACCCCGCGCAGGGCGGGGCCCGAGGCCGCATTCCACCGCTCGAGGAGGTCGGTGCCGGGCGCCCGCTGCGCGCGGTCTCTCGCCCGGGCGAACCAGATGTCCTGGACCGCGCCGAGGAGTTCGCCGAGAAAACGCGGTTCGGCCAGGTCACCGGGGTGCGGGCCCCGGTCCGGGACGTCCGCCCGGCCGGGCTCGGCGGCGAAGAGCATGTCGGTCGCCGCCTTGGCGTACAAGGCGATGTTGTCGCCCTCCGCGGTGATGGCTCCCTCCACTCCCGTGACGAGCTCGGTCATGCCGTTGTTCTCCAGCAGGGCCTGCGCGCCACAGCGTTCACGGCTCTCGACGATGACGTCACGGGCCCGCCAGGTGATCCATGCCTTGGCGACGTCGACGAGCCTGCCCGCGTCCCTCCGGCCGTCCTTCTCCGTACTGGCTTCCCACCGCTCCTGTGCCCTGCGGTGGAGCAGGCTCATGGCGAAGACCGTGGCCATGGCCGAGGCGAGCGGTCCGTGGTGGGTCCGGTGCGCGTTGACGGGCACCGGGGGCGCGCCCCGGGTCCCGGAGATCAGCCGGTGCCCGCCGTAGCGCACGGCGACGGCGAGGGTCGCGCGGGCCGAGCCCGCCGCGCAGGCGCTCATCGAGATCCGGCCGGGGACGACCCGCCCGATCGAGGTCAGGAAACGCCGCCGCCTGTCGCCCGGTCCGGTCCTGAACTCGCCGGGGGGGTGCCCTTCCTCGTCGGATCCCAGCAGGGCGTCCCGCGCCACGAAGAGCCGGTCGAACGAGGTCAGGCAGTGGTCCACCGGGCTGCCCATCCGGGCGGGGAGGCGCCGCACCCGGATGCCCGGCAGCGGCTGTTCGTCGTCGGTGAGCGGCACCAGGAAGAGGCGTACCCCGTGGTCGGACCCGTCGGCCACCAGGCGTGCGGCGACCAGACCGGACTTGGCTCCGCCCGCCGGGCTGGTGTTGGGCATGAACTTCTGCGCGCCCGCGTTCGGGGTGTGCAGGACGAAGCCGTCCCGCTCACGGTCGTACGTCGCGGTGGTCTCCATGGCCGACGCGTTGTTGCCGTGCGCCACCTCCGTGCAGAGGAAGGTGCCGATGCGCCGCATCGTGAGGTAGTCGGAGAGATCGCGGCGGCCCACGCAGGCGTGGTCGAGGAGGCTGCCGAGGAAGAGGTTGTAGTGAATGCCCGCCACGGTGGTCAGCGCGGGGTCCACCGGGCCGAGCCAGGCGTGCAGGGCGGCCAGTGCGCGCGGGTCGGCGGCGAGGCGTGCTCCGCTGTCGAGGGAGAGGTTGAGGATCCGCAAACGGTCGTAGGCGAGTTCCAGTCGCTCTTCGGACGTTCCGCCGGGGGGACGGCGGAACGGTTCTGTGCTGATCAGCCGCTGCCAGAACCCGTGTTCGCGGCGGAATTCCGGACCGAGGAGGACGCCGGTCAGCTGTTCGGTGGTGGACGGTGGGACGGTGGGGACAAGAGTCATGGTCATAACGAAATCAACGACCGCGGTACGGGCGAGGACACCCTGGACGCTCTAGTGTTCCGGGGCGGGCACGCTGGTCAGAGCCACTGCCAGCTCCTCCTCGTCGGGAGGCAGGGCGCCGGCCCGTGCGACGGTCACGGCGGCCGAGGCCACGGCGTGGCGCAGTACATCGCGCAGTACGGCGGTGTCCAGGGCACGCAGCCGGGCGCGACCCCGCGCTCCGAGCAGGCCGTGGGCGGCGAGGGCGTGCAGGGTGCCGGACATAAAGGCGTCGCCCGCCCCCACCGTGTCCGTGATCGGCACCGGCGGAGCTCCGGTGCTCACCGTCGCGCCCGGCAGGAACGCTGTTGCCCCTCCTGCGCCACGGGTGAGCAGGACGACCGCCGGCCCGGAGCGCAGCCACCGCCCGGCGGCCTCCTCCGGGAGCTCGTCCGGATACAGCCATAGCAGGTCCTCGTCGCTGGCCTTGACGACATCGCTCAGTGCCGCACAGCGCTCCGCCCGGTGTACGGCACGGGCGTGGTCACCCATCAGCGCGGGCCTCACATTGGGGTCGTAACTGATGGTCGCCTCCGTCCGGAGTGACCGGACGAGGTCCAGGACGGTGTCCGCGCCGGGCTCCAAGGCGGTGGCGACGGAGCCGGTGTGAACATGCTGGGGCATCTCCCCGGGCCGCTCCACCGGGCCCAGCGTCCAAGTGATCTCGAAGGTGTACGTGGCCCGGCCCGCGTCGTCGAGGTCGACCGTGGCGGCCGGGGTGGGCGCACCGCTCCCGTCCGTGAGGACCCGCACCCCGGCCGAAGCCAGGTGGTCCCCGATCAGCCGCCCCACCGGGTCCGGGCCGAGCTGGGTGACCAGAGTGGTGCTGCGGCCCAGTCTGGCCAGACCGTACGCGACGTTCGCGGGACTGCCGCCGGGATGGATCCGGTCCGGCACGCCCGGCAGCCGGACGATGTCGGCGACGCATTCTCCAATGACCAGCAGGGCGGGGCTGTCGGGCATGGGGGTGGGTCTCCTGGGAGTACGCGGGCGGGTGCCCCGGGTGGGGCACGGCTGTCACGGGACACGCTGCGCCGATTCTGCCCCGTGTGCGGGGACCCGTGGAGGCCCGGGGCTCAGGGGGCGTCGCCACGCCCTTCGTCGCCGTAGCGCCGCTCGAACTTGGCGACCTGGCCCTCGGTGTCGACCACTCGTGCCTTGCCGGTGAAGAACGGGTGGCTCTCGGCGGAGATCTCCACATCGATGACCGGGTAGCTGTTGCCGTCGTCCCAGTCGATCGTCTGCTCGCTCGACGCGGTGGACCGGGTCAGGAAGGCGTACCCGGCGGAGCGGTCACGGAAGACCACGGGACGGTACGAAGGGTGCTTGTCCTGCTGCATGTCTGCTCCTGGGTGTACGGGATCTCGCGTCCCGGCTCCGGGCCAGCCTCGCCAAGGGCGGGGCCCCGCGCGAACCGGGGCGTCCGTACGGAGCAGAGGGGTGTCAGCCGCCGCCGTTCCCGGTGACGGCGGCGGCCGGCGGGACGGCGGCTTCGCGGCCGGACCACAGCAGGGCTCCCGTCAGCATCACCACGGCGCCGAGCAGCCAGGGGAGGGGCCCGGCCGGCAGCGCGCCGACGGTCAGCCCGCCGGCCGCCCCGACCAGTTGCAGGGAGAGCGACTGCACCGAGAGGGCGGTCGCCCGGCCGGTGGCGTCGACGCGGCGGTGCAGGAGGTCGTTCTCGCTGGGTCCGGCTGCGCCGAGGCCCAGGTAGATCAGGCCGTAACCGGTGGCGGCCACGGTCAGCGCAGGCGCCCCGTCCAAGGACACCGTGGCTCCGAGCGCCAGGAGACCGGCGGTGCTCGCGCCGAGGCTCGTCAGAACCGCGCGTTCGCTGCCTCCGGCGAGCCGGGCGACGAGCGGTGCCAGCCGGCTGCCGAGCGCCGAACAGACGTATCCGGTGGCGGCCAGTCCGGCGAAGAGCACCGCACCGGACTCGGCCGAACCGGTCAGGTCGGCGGCGCGGCCCGGAGTGAGCAGTTCGAGGGCCGCGAACGCCGTGCCCGTTGCTCCGGCGGTCATCAGGATGCGGCGGACCAGCGTGTCCCTGGCGCCGAGCCGCAGCCCCGCGGCGATGGCACCGGGGACGCCCCGCAGGGCGGTTCGCAGGGTGGCCGGGGGGCGGGGTGGTTCGGTCAGGGCGGTCAGGACGTGGAGGACGAAGACGATCTCGACCACCACGCCGAGGAGCACGGGGACGGAGAGCGGAAGGACGAGATCCGAGCTCAGCGTCCGCAGCTCGGCCCCCAGGCCCGGTCCGAGGCCGAGCGTCCAGGGCAGCGCGCCGCCCAGCACCATGCCGAGCGCGAGGGCGGCGGACGACGCGGCACCCGCGCGCGCCAGCCCCGTGCGGATCTCGGCGTCGGGGCCCGCGTGGGCGTGCACGGTGTCGACGTACCAGGCTTCGGCCGGCCCGCTGGACAGGGCACGGCCCGCGCCCATGAGGGCCATCCCGAGGGCGAGCACCCATGGGGTCGTGCCGAGGGCTATGAGCGTGAGGGCGCAGGCGTTGAGCACACCGGCGCAGGCCAGGACGGCGCGGCGGCCGACGACGTCGGAGAGGCCCCCGGTGGGGAGCTCCAGAGCGGCGGCGGTCAGGGCGTGTGCGGCGAAGACCGCGGCGACGGCGGCGAGCGTCAGGCCGCGCTCGGTGAGGAGCAGCACCATGGGCGCGGAGGTCAGGCCCGCGGGCAGCCAGAAGAGGAAGGACACGGTGACGAACCGGCGGCGCGCGGTGCGTTCGTCGGGGCCGGTGACTACGGCGGGGCCGGCCCCGGGCGCTGGGGTCACGAGGAGCTTCCGGCGTCGGGGCCGCCATCGGCGGCGGGTGCGTCGTCCGGTGCCGCGTCGTCGGCGGGTGCGCCCGGCTCGCTCCCGGCCACCGGGAGCCAGGCGGTGAGCAGGACGACCCGCTCGGCCCGGGGGTCGTGCTCGTCGCGTGCGGTCAGCTCCGCGAGCCTGGCCGTGACCGTGTCGCGGAGTTCGCGGAGGGACTCCGGCGTCAGCCGCGGCATCAGGTCGTCGACCCCCGAGGCGTCGTGCCACTCCTCGCCGAGGCGGCCCGCGTCGATGTCCGCCTCGTGCTGCTCCATCGTCTGCTGCAGATGCTCGACCTGGCGGCGCCTGCCCAGCACCAGCATGGCCCGGCCGGCCGGGTCGGCGAGCATGGCCGCGTTGTCCGCAGAGGTGACGGAATGCACGGCCTGCCAGCGGCGCTCACGTCCGTCACGGTGCTCCGCCTCCCCGACGAAGGCGTACTTGGCGAGCACCCGCAGGTGATAACTGGTCGAGGCGGACGACTCCCCCGTCCTGACCGCCAGCTCGCTCGCGGTGGCGGGACCGTGCAGCCGCAGCAGGCCGAGCAGCCTCAGGCGCAGAGGGTGGGTGAGCGCCTTCAGTGCCGCCGGGTCACGCTCGGGATCGAGCACACGGTGCGTCGTGTCGCTGTCCATGGCGGGAGCTTAGAGCGCATCGACACTTTGCCAAATAGTTTTTGCAGAAATATTTTGGGCAACCTGCTCAGTCGCCCGTCACCCCCTCCACCGCGTCCGCGACGAGCCCAAGGAAACGCGCGTGGGCCTGCGGGCTGCACAGGGGTTCCGGATTCCACGGCACGATCCGCGCGCCTCGCCCGGCCGCCTCCCGGGCGGGGGCGGCGATCTCCTCGAACGGGACCGCGTTGGACCGGATGTCCGTCAGGAGGATGCGGGGTTCCAGCGCTGCCACGTCCGCCCAGTCCAGGGTGGCCCAGTTGACGCCGGCCCCCACAGGCGGGGACACGAGGTCGACTCCCAGCTCGGCCAGGACGCGCAGCTCGGGCCACATCTGCGGGCGGCCGGCATACGCCTGCTCCTGGCTCGCGGGGGAGAGCGCCAGCACCCTTGCCCCTTGGAACGCGGCCCTGGCGGCCTCGCGGAGCCGCTCGCGGGCGGCCCGCAGTTCATCCGCGGCAGCCGGGTCCGGAGCGCCGCCGAGCGACCGAGCGAGCTCGGCGAACCGCTCGGCGACCCGGTCGAGGGTGCGCGCCTGGCCGACGTCGATCACGACGACAGGAACACGCTCCTCCAGCTGCTTGGCGATGTCCGGGTCCAGTCCGTAGAGCTGGCCGTGGCCATAGCTGACCGCGACGACCAGCTCGGGCCTGCCGCGTAACAGGGTGTCCACGTCCAGCTGGTCACCCGCGCCCCGGTAGTCCACGGCCTCCAGCGGGAGCGTGCCGGTCTTCGCCCGGTCGGGCTCCGCCCCGTCGTGCCCGGAGCCGAAGATCCCCTCCGGGCGTATCCCGTGGTCCCACAGCGTCGCGCCCGCCTGGACGTACGCGAGTACCCGGGACGGCCTGCGGTCCGCCACCGCCCGTTGGCCGCGGTCGTCCGCGAAACTCCACGTCATGCCTTTCACCCCTTTGAACCTGCGGCCTCGGCCCTCTCCCGGGCTCGCCACCCACTACCTGCCCAGCCCGACGTCTCCACACCCTCCGTGGAACGCCCCAGATAGGTGAGCGGCCCGGGGTCGGGTACGTCGATCACCCGGAACCCGAGCCGGTCGTAGAAAGCCCTGGCCGGGGTGTTCGCCGTCAGCATGGACAGATGCGCGGCCCGGACGCCCTTCCGGTGCAGCGCGTCCAGGAACGCCCCCATCAGCTCCCTGCCGTGGCCCTTGCGCTGCCACGGCGGCAGCAGGTCGATGTGCAGGTGCGCGGGGTGCCCGTCCAGTTCGGGAAGGATCATCCGCTCCGGGCGGTACAGGAGCGCCGTCATCGCCTCGGTGAGCGTCCGGGGTTCACGTTCGGGCTCGGGGAAGCGGCCCGTCACCCGGGGGAGCCAGATCTCGCGGAAGGCGTCCACGAACCGCCGCGTGTCCGAGGTCCCCAGGACGTAGCCGACCGCGCGCCCCGAGCCGTCGTCCAGGACGAAGGTCAGCTCGGGTTCGAGGTGGGCGTACGGCTGGGCGAACAGCGCGGGCATCAGCGCGGGATCGGGATACAGATGCGTGCTGTCACCCCCGTTGTCAGCCGTGCGGATACAGATGTCCGCGAGGGCCTCCTGGTCGGCGGATCGGTAGGGGCGTACGTACGCGGTCCGGGTCATCGCCTCATCCTTCATCCCTGGGAGCGCTCCCACAAGGCCCTGAGGGCGTCAGGGGACCTCGTCCTCCTGAAGGTCTTCCGTGCGGGCCAGTTCGACGTTGAACTGGGCGCCGGTCACGAGTGCCAGGTTGGTGAACCAGATCCAGATCAGGAAGACGACCAGGCCGGCCAGCGAACCGTACAGCCGGCTGTAGCTCCCGATGTGGGTCGCGTAGAGCGCGAAGCCGGCCGAGGCGATCAGCCACAGGAACGCGGCGAGGACTCCGCCCGGCAGCGCCTGCCGCACGCTCCGCGCGGAACGCGGGCCGGTGCTGAAGAGGACCACGATGAGACAGGCGACCAGACAGAGCAGCACAGGCCATTTGAGCCCCTCCCACAGTGTCTCGCCGGCCTGAGCCAGGCCCAGCCGGCGGCCGAGCCAGCGTGCCAGGGGTCCGGTGAGCACGAGGGCGAAGGCACTGGCCATCAGCAGGACGAGCAGCCCGACGGCGGAGGCCACGATGATGTGTGCCTGGCGCAGGGCGGGCCTGGTGTCCTTCACCCGGTGCATGGCGTGCATCGCCCTGCGGAACACGGCCAGATAGCTGGAGGCGGACCACACGGCGCTCACGCTGCCGGTGGCGACGAGCAGCCAGACGGCGGTGCGCTCGTGGGTGGCCGCCTCCAGGGGCCGGCGCAGCGCCGCTCCGGACTCGGCCGGCGCGAAGGCCGTGATGTCGGCGATCAGGGCCGTGGTGGCGCCGGGGTTGGCCAGGCCGATGACGGACACGGTGACGAGGAGTGCGGGGAGCAACGCCAGAATGGCGTAGTAGGTGAGGGCCGCCGCCCAGTCGGAGAGGTCGTCCTTCCACAGCGATACGGGGGTCCTGCGCAGTGCGGTGCGCCAGCGCCTCCGCGCGGTGCGCCCTGCCGGGGGCGTGGTTCGTTCCGCGACGGGGTCGTCGGTCCTGCTGGGCACGCGATTACTCCGGGGGAGGTAGGAAAGGCGGACGGACGGGACGCCGTCACCGGTGTGCCCGGCGTCCCGGCTGTCCCCCTTTCTCTCATGCCTCGGTCCCGCGGGTGTACTCCAGGTGGGTTCAGTCGTTGACGGCGGTGAGCAGCACCACCGCGTCCTCCAGTGCCAGCAGCCCGTGCCGCTCCTGAGGAATGGGGTGCAGCCCGCCCGCCGCGAGGTCCACGTCCCCGGACCCCGCGGTGAGCCGGACCGCGCCGCGCAGCACCTGGAGCGACGCGGCGGGCGGCGCGTTGTGCTCGTCCAGCGCGGATCCGGCGGTGAGCGCGATCACCGTCTGCCGCAGTGGCTCCTGGCGCAGCAGCAGATGTGCGCTGCGCCCGTGCGCGTTGGCGCGGGCCGCGGCCAGGTGCTCGTCGGCGAGAGCGTTGAGATCATCCATACGACCACTGTGCCGCAGCCCCCGCTCCCCCGCTATCGCTTCCCGCGCGGCCAGGCCGCCGTGTCGTCCGGCAGCAGACCGGAGGCGTCCAGCGGTGTGCGCGCAAGAGACAGACTTCTGACTGCAAGACGTTACGCAGGGGCAGGGTGCCTCTGGGGACCGTTCCGGAACCCGGGAAACACCCCGCCGCGCCCCCTTACGGATTCATGTTGATGTCGAAGGTGGACGGGACTGCTGGCTGCCCTCCCAGGCGATTCGTCTGGACCATGATCCCGCTGTACGTCGGGCCGACGATGTCCACGTGCGAGATCCGGATGCCCCTGGAAGACCTTGGAGGCCGAGAGCAGCCGGATGAGCCGCTCGCAAGCGCCTGCTCCACGGCGCGACGACGAGCGGGGCCCGCAGGACGCGGACCCCGCTCCGGTCGGGCTGGCCGGAGGTCAGAGACCGCCGGTGTGGAGGAGCTTGTCGGGAGAGCCGGAGCCCAGACCCGTCAGGACGCCCGGGGTCGCCTCCGCGGCGAGCCAGTCGGAGACCTCCTGCGGCGCCGCGTCGGGGTTCTGCTCCTTGTACAGAGCCGCGGCACCCGCGACGTGCGGACTGGCCATGGACGTGCCGCTCAGCGTCGTGGAACCGCCGCCGAGGTTCGCGGACACGATGTCCACGCCCGGTGCGTACAGCCACACGCAGGTACCCCAGTTGCTGAACGTCGCCTGCCGGTCCTGGTCGTCACTGGCGCCCACGGCGAGCACGCCGTCGGCACGCGCCGGGGACACGTCACAGGCGTCCTGGTTCTCGTTGCCCGCCGCGACCACGGGCAGCGTGCCCTGCGCCGCGAGCGCGTCGAACGCGTCGTCGACGGCCGAGGACGCGGGACCGCCGAGCGAGGCGTTGACCACGGCCGGCTGCTCGGCGTTCTGGGCGATCCAGTCGAGACCGGCGATGATCCCGGCCCAGGTACCCGAGCCCTGGCAGTTGAGCACGCGAACCGGCACGAGAGAGGCGGCGGGGGCCACACCGTACGTCGCACCGGCCACGGTCCCGGCCACGTGCGTGCCGTGGCCGTTGCAGTCCTCACCGTTGCGGCCGTCGCCGATCGCGTCGTACCCGGCGCCCACCCGGCCGCCGAATTCACTGTGCGCGCTTTCGATGCCGGTGTCGAGGATGTACGCGGTCACACCCTGCCCCGTGCCGTCCACGTCGTACGTGCCGTCCAGCGGCAGATTCCGCTGGTCGATGCGGTCCTGCCCCCAACTCCCGGCCACCGCCCGGTTCCCTGCCGCAGTACTGGCGGGCGGGGGCGAGACGGAGGCCTCACTGTTCTCCTCCACGGCCTGGACGCCCACCGCACCGCGCACCTGCTCGAGCTGCGCGGCCGTGAGCGAGGCGGCGAAACCGTGCAGGACCTTGCTGTACGTGAAGAGGGTGGTGACCCCGAGCCGCCCGGCCATGGCGGAAGGCTTCTGCTCGGGGGAGAGAGTGACGATGTACTGACCGGGCACGGCCCGGGCCGACCTCTGCACCGGCACAAGAGTCTCGCCGGTGTCGGCCGTCGCCGTGGTGGTGCCGATCAGGGGCGTGATCAGCAGTAGAGCGGCTGGTGCCCAGCGGGCGCGCAGGCGCATGCGTTCTCCCTTGGGATGGAGGAGCGGTTCGCGGACCCGTCAGGCCCGCGAAGTGTGAACACCTGACCTTTCGTCCATATCCCCGGCGGGCCTGAGCCACGTCAGCCGGACAGCGCAACAATCGGTACCGGGGCAGGCCCATTCGGCCGATCGCGTGAAAGGTTTCAACTTCTCCCGCAAGGGAAGATAGACCCGCCCCGGCGAGAGCGTCAATGCCACATGCAGCAGACTTTCAACCATCAAGCCAGAAATGGCATCATCACGAAAGAATCCTTGACAGGGACTGGTCACAACTCTAGCTTCACACCAACTGAAACGATTCACCCTCTGCATCGTTACGGAGCCGCGTTGTGATCAGCAGAAGACGACTGCTCAGCACCACCGCAGCCACCGCCGCGCTCGCCGCGGTGTCCGCACCCGCCGCCGGTGCGTCCGGTCCGGGGCAGGCGGCCGCCGGCCGGGCCCGGGTCACCGAGCCGACCGTCGAGTACGTACGCCATCCACTGGGCCTGGACACCCCACGTCCACGACTGAGCTGGCCCGTCGCGTCGGACGGTCCGGGCCTGAGCCAGACCGCCTACCAGGTGCGCGTGGCCACCGCCCCCGACCGCCTCGGGAAGCCCGACGTCTGGGACAGCGGCAGGGTCGAGTCCGCGCAGTCCGTACTGGTTCCGTACGCGGGCCCCGAACCGGCGTCCCGCACACGCTACTTCTGGTCCGTACGGGTCTGGGACGCGGACGGCCGGGCGTCCGCGTGGAGCGAACCGTCCTGGTGGGAGACCGGGCTCCTGGAGGCCTCGGACTGGTCCGCCGAGTGGATCGCCGCGTCGGCGGCGCTGACCGGCGCTCCCGCTCTGGACGACGCCTCGTGGATCTGGTTCCCCGAAGGGGACCCCGCTGTCGAGGCACCGGCGGCCACACGGTGGTTCCGCGGCAGGGTGGAGGTTCCGGAAGGTGTCACCCGCGCCCGTCTGGTCATGAGCGCCGATGACGGGTTCACCGCGCGGGTGAACGGCACGGAGGTGGCACACACGGAGGCGGACGGCCCCGCCCAGAACTGGAAGCGTCCCGTCCTCGTGGATGTGACGGCCCGCCTCTCCCCCGGCGTCCAGGTGATCGCCGTGTCGGCGACGAACGCCGCCTCAGGGCCTGCCGGGCTTCTCGGAGCGCTGGAGCTGACCACCGCGGACGGAACGACCACGGTCGCCACCGACGCCGGCTGGCGGGCCACCGACGCGGAGCCGTCCGGAGACTGGCATTCCGTCAGCTACGACGACACCGCCTGGCCGGCCGCCAAGGTCCTCGCCCGCTGGGGCTCCGGCCCCTGGGGACAGGTGCGGGTGGCGTACTCCCCCGCGACCCAGCTGCGCCGGGAGTTCCGGCTGGGCGGCAAACGCGTCGCACGGGCCCGTCTCTACTCGACGGCCCTCGGCCTGTACGAGGTGTCCCTCAACGGCGAGCGCGTCGGTGAGGACCGGCTCGCCCCGGGCTGGACGGACTACAACCAGCGGGTCCAGTACCAGACCTACGACGTGACGGGGCTGCTGGAGCCCGGCGACAACGCGCTCGGAATCACGCTGGCGACGGGGTGGTACGCGGGGAACATCGCCTGGTTCGGGCCGCATCAGTACGGCGAACAGCCCGCCGCCCTGGCCCAGTTGGAGGTGACCTACACCGACGGCTCGACCGACCGCGTGGTGTCCGGGGCCGACTGGCTCACCGCGGCCGGGCCGGTCACCGGGGCGGACCTCGTGGCGGGCGAGGACTACGACGCCCGGCGGGAGACCGAAGGATGGACACGCGCGGGTTTCGACGCGTCCGGCTGGCTCGCGGCCGACCGCGTCGACGGGGTCACGGCTGCGCTCGTGGCGGAAGTGGACGGCGCCTGCCGTGTCGAGCGTGAGCTGACCGTCCGTGAGGTGACCGAGCCGAAGCCCGGTGTGTTCGTGTTCGACCTCGGCCAGAACATGGTGGGCGCCGCACGTCTCACGGTGTCCGGTCCGGCCGGGACGACGGTGCGGCTGCGGCATGCCGAGGTTCTGAACCCGGACGGCACGATCTACACGGCCAACCTGCGCACCGCCCGCGCCACGGACACGTACACGCTCAGGGGGGGTGGCCGGGAGACCTACGAGCCCCGCTTCACGTTCCACGGTTTCCGCTACGTCGAGGTGACGGGATATCCCGGCACGCCGGGACGCGACGCGATCGTGGGCCGTGTCATCCACACCTCGGCACCGTTCACCATGGACTTCACGACCGATGTGCCCATGCTGAACCAGCTCCACAGCAACATCGCCTGGGGGCAGCGCGGGAACTTCCTGTCCATTCCGACGGACACACCGGCACGCGACGAGCGTCTCGGCTGGACCGGTGACATCAATGTCTTCGCGCCCACCGCCACGTACATGATGGAGTCCGCGCGCTTCCTCACCAAATGGCTGCAGGACCTGCGCGACGCGCAGACCCCGGAGGGCGCCTTCACCCATGTCGCCCCTGACCTGCCGGACGTCGGCAACGGCGCGGCGGGCTGGGGTGACGCCGGGGTGACCGTGCCGTGGGCCCTGTACCAGGCGTACGGCGATGTACGGGTCCTGGAGCAGTCCTGGTCCTCGATGCTCGGCTGGCTGAGGTATCTGGAAGCGCACAGCACCGGGCTGCTGCGGCCCGCCGACGGGTTCGGGGACTGGCTGAACGTCGAGGAGGAGACGCCCAAGGACGTCATCGCCACGGCCTACTTCGCGCACAGCGCCGATCTGGTGGCCCGCACCGCCGAGGTCCTGGGCAAGGATCCGGCACCGTACCGGACGCTCTTCGGCCGGGTACGCGACGCGTTCCGCGCCGCGTACGTCACGGCCGGCGGGCGGGTGAAGGGCGATACGCAGACGGCCTACGTGCTGGCCCTGTCCATGGATCTGCTGGCGGAGGGAGACCGCGGGCCGGCGGCGGACCGGCTGGTGGCGCTCATCGAGGCCAAGGGCTGGCATCTGTCGACGGGGTTCCTCGGCACCCCCCGTCTGCTGCCCGTGCTCACGGACACCGGCCACACGGATGTCGCCTACCGGCTGCTCATGCAGAGGACCTTTCCGAGCTGGGGCTACCAGATCGACCGCGGCGCCACCACGATGTGGGAGCGCTGGGACTCGATCCGGCCGGACGGCAGCTTCCAGGACGCCGGGATGAACTCCTTCAACCACTACGCGTACGGCTCGGTCGGCGAGTGGATGTACGCGAACATCGCGGGCATCGCACCCGGCGCCCCCGGCTTCCGGAAGGTCCTCGTGCGGCCGCGGCCGGGGGGCGGGGTGACGCAGGCCGAGGGACGGTTCGACTCACGGTACGGACCGGTCACCACGCGCTGGAAGAAGGACGCGGACGGCTTCGCGCTCCGGGTCGTACTGCCCGCCAACACGACCGCCGAGGTGTGGGTACCGGGCGGCGACAGGCGCAGCGCCGGCCGGGGCTCCGCGTCCTTCCTGCGGCAGGACGACGGGTGCGCGGTCTTCGCCGTACGGTCGGGCACCCATCGGTTCACGGCCTCCGCCTGACGGATCGCCCGCGGGCCCCGGGGGACGTTCCGTCGCCCGGGGCCCGCGGGGTGACAGCCGCTAGCCGACGGCGTGCCCGGGCTGACCGGCGGGGAAGGGCGTGGCCCCGGATGCCAGGCGGAGCACCGCGACTCCCCGCGAAGGAAGGACCAGGCCGCCTTCGGCCGTCGGCGAGGGGCCGGAGAGGATCTCTCCGGCCACCGAGCCGAACGCGACGGGCTCGTCCGTACGGTTGACGAGGAACCAGTACGCGTGGGAGCCGTCGGTCCGTACGGTCAGCTCCACCCGCCCCCGCGCATCGGCGGGCAGTTCGCTCCGCACACCGGCGCCCGACAGCAGGGTCCGCAGCACGTCGGGCAGCCCGTGGGTGCCCAGCCGGGTGGAGACGTAGGAGGCGGAACCGCCGTCCTCCAGGGCGCGCCGGGTGATGGCGGGTCGCCCTGCCAGGTCCCCGGTCCCGTAGCTCGCCAGCACCGTGACCTCGGGATCGGTCAGGTCGATCCGGTCGGTCCACAGGGTGCCGGTCAGGCCGTTGTCGAGTCGTACCTCCACGCCCTCTTCCAGGGGGGCGAACTCCTCGATGCGGATGCCCAGCAGACCGCGCAGCGCACCGGGGTATCCGCCGAGGTGGACGTGGTCGTTCTCGTCGACGACACCTGAGTAGTAGGTGGTCGCGAGGTGGCCGCCACCGCGCACATAAGCGTCCAGCCGGCCGGCGAGCGCCTGGGGCACGACGTGCAGGACGGGGGCCGCGACGAAGTCGTACCCGGTGAGATCGGTGGCCGTGGTGACGACGTCCACCCGGACGCCCAGCGCCAGGAAGGCCGAGTACCAGTCGAGCGCCTCTTGGCGGTAGCGCAGCAGGGAGGACGGCTGGGAGTCGCGTTCGACGGCCCACCAGGATTCCCAGTCGTACACCAGTGCCGCACGAGCCGGCTCCCGTACGGAGCCGGTGACCGGGGTGAGCGTCTCCAGCGTCCGGCCGAGTGCGGTCACCGCGCGGAACACCTCGCTGTCCGGGCCGGCGTGGGGCACCATCGCGGAGTGGTGCTTCTCGGCACCGGCGGCGGACTGGCGCCACTGGAAGAAGCAGACCGCGTCGGCCCCGTGGGCGACGTGGACCAGGGAGTCACGGGCGAGCTCGCCCGGGCTCTTGGCCACGTTGACGGGCTGCCAGTTGACCGCGCTGGTCGAGTGCTCCATCAGGAACCAGGGCCTGCCCTGGGCGATGGAGTGCGTGAGGGCGGCGGAGAACGAGAGTTCGTCCAGGCGCTGTGGGCCGGGGTGGGCGTAGTGATCGTTGGAGACGAAGTCGATCTCCTCCGCCCACTCGGGGTAGTTCATGCCCTTGGTGTCCCCCATCACCATGAAGTTGGTGGTGGCGGGGATCTCGGGGGTGATACGGCGCAGGACGTCGCGTTCGGCCCGGAGGTAGTCCTTCAGCGCGTCGGAGGAGAACCGCTTGAAGTCGAGCTGCTGCGTCGGGTTGGCGTGGCTCGCGGCCAGTCGCGGCGGCTGAATCTGCTCCCAGTCCCCGTAGTACTGCGACCAGAAGGAGGTCGCCCAGGCCCGGTTGAGCTCGTCCAGCGTGACGTAGCGGGCGCGCAGCCAGTCGCGGAAGGCCTGGGCGGCGTCGTCGGAGTAGTCGTAGATGTTGTGGCAGCCGAGCTCGTTGGAGATGTGCCAGGCGACCACGGCGGGATGGTCCGCGTAGCGGGTGGCCATGGCCTCCACCAGCCGCAGGGCATACCTGCGGAAGACGGGTGAGGTGGGCCGCCAGTGCTGCCGCGCTCCTTGGGAGAGGGTCTCACCGGTGCGGGTGACCGGCAGGATCTCCGGGTGCAGGGTGGTGAGCCAGGGCGGCGGCGAGGCGGTGGCGGTGGCGAGGTCCACCGCGATCCCGTTGTCGTGGAGCAGATCGAGAATCTCGTCCAGCCAGGCGAAGTCCCACCGGTCCTCGGCAGGTTGCAGGCGCGCCCAGGAGAAGATGGCGACGGAGACGATGGTGACCCCGGCCTCGCGCATCAGCCGGACGTCTTCCTTCCACACCTCGCGCGGCCACTGCTCCGGGTTGTAGTCGGCGCCGTAGGCGAAGCGTGCCGGGCGGTCGTCGGAGGGGAGGCGCAGCCAGTGGCGCTCGGATGCGGGGGTCATGATGATCCTTTCGGATACGTACGAGGTGCGAGTACGGCACAGGGCGGCCGCCCGTCGGGCGACCGCCCTGTACCTGTTCAGCTGCAGGACGTCACTTGTTGACGTTGAAGCCCTGGTCGTTGCCGTAGGCGACGGAGGCTTTCTGCCATTCCTTCAGCCCGTCGGCGAGCGTGGTGTCGGAGACGTATGCCTTGCCGACGGAGTCGTTGAAGATCGAGTTCGCGTACACCTGGAAGGGCAGGTAGGACCAGTCCTCGGGCACCTGGCTGGCGGACCGGGCGAAGATCTCGTTCGCCTTCTGGCCGCCGAAGTACGGGAAGGTGGTGTCGAGGAACGACGGCGAGGACAGGTCTGCCGTGGTGGCGGGGAAGGCGCCGGCCTCGATGCGGGCCTGGACGCCCTCCGAGTGGTTGGCGTACTCGTTGAACGCGTACGCCAGGTCCTTGTTCTTGCCCGCCTTCATCACCGCGAGGGAGCTGCCGCCGTTCTCGGAGCTGACCTCACCGCCCTTCTCCCACTGCGGGAGCGCGGCCGCGCGCCAGTCGCCCGAGGCCGACTCGACACCGGAGACGAAGTTGGCGGGCATCCAGGCGCCGGTGGCGAGGGTGGCGATGGTGCCGTCCGCCAGGCCCTTGTACCACTCGTCGCTCCAGGAGGTGACGGGCGCCAGGAGCTTCTCGTCGAGGAGCTTCTGCCAGACCTCAGTGAAGGCGACGACGCCCTTGTCGGCGGCGAGGTCGACCGTCACATCGGTGCCGCTGGTCTTGAAGGGGGTTCCGCCGGCCTGCCAGATCATGCTGGTCGCGAACCCGGCGTCACCGGTGTCGTTGGTGATGTAGGCCTTGGGGTCGGCGGCGTGCAGGGCGCGCGCGGCCTCCAGGTACTCGTCCCAGGTGGTGGGCGTGGCGATCTGGTACTTGTCCAGCACCTTCTTGTTGTAGAAGAGCGCCATCGGGCCCGAGTCCATGGGCAGGGCGTACACGGCCTCGTCGACGGCGACCGAGTTCCACGGTCCCGGCGAGTAGTCGTCCTTGAACTCCCCGGCACCGTAACGGCTCAGGTCCTCGAGGGACTCGCCGAGGGCGAACTGGCCGAGGGCGTAGTACTCGACCTGCGCGACGTCCGGCACCCCGGATCCGGCCTGTACGGCGTTCTGCAGGGCGGTGTACTGGTCGTTGCCCGTACCGGCGTTGACCAGCTTCACCTTGACCTTGGGGTACTCCTTCTGGAAGTCGCTGACCACCTGCTTCAGCGTCGGTTCCCACGCCCACACCGTGATGGAGCCGCCCTCCTTGAGGGCTGCGCGGAGGTCACCTCCGGACACGGTCTTGTCCGACGAACCGGCATCCTCGGAAGACCCGCACGCGGTGAGGCTCAGCGCGGCCGCGCACAGCAGGCCGACGCCACGCATCGCGCGTCTGGTCATGGTTCTCATAATTGCTTCACTCCGTTGTGGTCAGGGTGGTGCAGAAACCGTCGAACGTCCGCACGGGGGTGCGGGGCTGGACAGGGGTGGGACGCCGCGCCTGCCGGGGCCCGGGGGGATCCGGTCTCGGAGCACGGAGATTCGGTGGCCGGGGAGGCCGGGGAGCGGGTCACCCCTTGACGCTGCCCGCCGCCAGTCCGGACTGCCAGTAACGCTGGAGCAGCAGGAAGGCGATGATCAGCGGCACGATGGTCAGCAGTGAGCCCGTGATGACCAGGTTGAAGACCGGCTGGCCGCCGGCGGTGGAAGCCTGCTCGTTCCAGGCGTTCAGCCCCAGTGTCAGCGGGTACCAGTCCGGATTCTTGATCATGATGAGGGGCAGGAAGTAGTTGTTCCAGGTCTGCACCATGGTGAACAGCAGAACCGTCACGATGCCCGGGGTGAGCAGCGGGAGGGCGACGCGGAAGAACGTCCGCAGCTCGCCGGAGCCGTCCATCCTGGCGGCTTCCAGCAGCTCGGTGGGGACGGCCTCGGCGGCGAACACCCACATGAGGTAGAGCCCGAACGGTGAGATCAGGGACGGGATGATGACGGCCCACGGCGTATTGGTGAGTCCCATCTTGCTGAACATGAGGAAGGTGGGGACCGCAAGCGCGGTCGCCGGCACCGCCACCGCGCCGATGACGGTGGCGAAGACGGCGCGCTTGCCCGCGAAGTCGAACTTGGCGAGGCCGTAACCGCCGAGGACCGCGAGGAAGGTGGCCCCGCCCGCCCCCACGACGACGTACAGCAGGGTGTTGAGGAACCAGCGGACGAAGATGCCGTCGTTGTAGGTGAGCGTCTGCGAGATGTTGTCCCAGAGCGCGAAGTCGCCGCTGAACCAGAGGCCGAAGGAGCCGAGCAGGCCCCTCTGCGTCTTGGTGGCGTTGATGACGAGCCACGCCAGCGGCATGAGCGCGTAGAGCGCGGTCACGCCCATGAGCACCGTGAGCAGCACGCTGCGGCGCGGCCGGTCGGCCGAATGGGGCCGGCGCGTGGCGTGGCGGATTGCCGGGGCACGGTGGGTGGTTCGCCGGGGCGTCTGCTCGGCGGTGAAGGAAGGGGCGCTCATCGCTCACGCCTCCTTTCGCATGCCGCGCAGCTGGACCGCGTAGGCGATGATCATTGTGACGACGCCCATGACGAGGGAGACCGTGGCCGCGTAGTTCTGCTGCCGGCCCGAGAAGGACAGCGTGAAGGTGTAGAAGTTGGGCGTGAAGTAGGTGGTGATCGCGTTGGGCGCCAGGTCCTGCAGGATACTCGGCTCGTTGAACAGCTGGAAGCTGCCGATCACGGAGAAGATCGTCGCGATCACCAGTGCCCCGCGGATCGCGGGAATCTTGACCGCGGTGATGATCCGCCACTGTCCCGCTCCGTCGATCTCGGCCGCCTCGTAGAGGGACTTGGGGATGACGCGCAGCGCGGAGTAGAAGATCAGCATGTTGTAGCCGATGAACTCCCAGGTGACGATGTTGCCGATGCTGGCCAGTATCAGGGAGGGCGAGAGCGGGTCGGGCAGCGTGACGCCGAAGGCGTCGTTGAAGTTCCCGACCAGTCCGAAGCGGGTGCCGTAGATGAAGCCCCACATCAGCGAGGCGACGACGGCGGGTACGGCGTAGGGCAGGAAGACGGCGATCCGGAAGAAGCTCTTCCCGTAGATCCTGCCGCTGTCGAGCGCCAGGGCTATGAGCAGGGCGAGGCCAAGCATGACGGGCACCTGCACCACGAGGAACAGAGTCACCCGGCCCACTGCCGCCCAGAACTGCTCGTCCTCGAACGCCCGCTGGAAGTTGTCCAGGCCGACGAACGACGTACCGCCCACCAACTGGTCCCGGAAGAAACTCAGATACAGCGAGTAGGCTATGGGGGCGAGGAACACGAGGGTGAACACGGCCATGAACGGCCCTACGAAGAGCCACCCGACCCGTTTCCGACGCGCGCGGGAGCCACCTCCGGCTGGTGGGCGGCGTCCAGTGGTGAGCGGCGTAACGGCCGTCATGGGTACTCCTGTTGGTCCGGCGTTGAGCATGGCCCCGGCCGGATGGAGACACCGGACATCGTGGAGGCGCTGTGCTTGAGGAGGCCGATGCCCACGTGAACACCTGTACTGATGTTTACGTAAACATTTATCGGTGAAGTGATGTCTACACGTCCCACACCTCATGGTCAAGACTCGGTTTCCCCGCTGGGCGGACGAGTTGGTACTCAGTATCCGCACCGCACCTCCGAGCGTCCGCCTCCGTGCGTGCCCGTGTGTCGGCACACCCCGTCCGAAGTGGTAGAAATGCCGGTGGCCCGAGCCCTCGGTCCGCACGCGATACGAGCCACACGCGCAGCAGAGACAGGGTGGGCCCCGATCGGAACACCCTCATAGCGCGCGGTGAGAAGACGGCCCCGCGGCCAGAACGGCGTGCCCTTACGGCGAAAGGCTCACACGACCACGACGGAGGCGGACGAAGTGCACGGACAGGGACAGGCCATGGACCGGCCGCCTCGCAAGGAGGCTTCGATGGCCGACGTCGCGCGCCGGGCGGGAGTCTCCTCCCAGACGGTCTCCCGTGTCTCCAACGGACACACGGTGGTTTCCGAGGAGACACGCGAACGTGTCCTGACGGCCATGAGGGAGCTGAACTATCGCCCCAACAGCGCCGCGCGCGCCCTCAAGAGCGGGAAGTTCCGCACTCTGGGCGTCATCCTGTTCACCCTGGCCACGACGGGCAACGTCCGCACGCTGGAGGCCATTTCCGCCTCCGCGGCGGACGAGGGCTACGCGATCACCCTGCTCCCCGTCGCGACGCCCACCAGCACGGGGGTCAGGGGGGCCGTGACCGTGCTCGGCGAACAGGTCGTGGACGGCATCATCGTGATCATGGAAGTCCGTCTCCTGGACGCCGCCATCTCCCTCCCGCCGCACACGCACGTGGTGGTGGCCGACTCCGACGCCGGCGACCGCTACAGCGTCGTGGACACCGACCAGTCCGGAGGTGCCAGGACGGCGGTGCGGCATCTGCTCGGCCTCGGGCACCACACCGTGGCACATGTGGCTGGTCCGGCGGAGTCGTTCGCCGCCCAGCGTCGCGCTCACGCCTGGCGGCAGACCCTGGAGGAAGCGGGACGCCCCGTCCCGCCGCCGGTGGACGGTGACTGGACGGCTGCCTCAGGGTACGAAGCGGGCCTCGCCCTGGCCGCCGACCCCGCATGCACGGCGGTCTTCGCGGCCAACGACCAGATGGCGCTGGGCGTTCTGCGCGCCCTGCAGGAACGGGGCAGACGCGTGCCGGAGGACGTCAGCGTCGTCGGGTTCGACGACATCGCGGACTCCGCCTCCTTCCTTCCGCCTCTGACCACCGTCCACCAGGACTTCGCCGAGATAGGGCGGCAGTGCGTGGACGGCGTCCTGCGGCAGATCCGCAACGAGACGACCGAGCGGGGGACCACCCTGGTCCCGACCCGGCTGGTCGTCCGGGCCAGTACGGCCCCGCCGCCTCACGGGTGACCGCGCGCCGGTCGGTGCCGCCGACGCCGCGCCGGGTCCGCCGGGTACAGGACAGAACCTGTCCTGTGGACCCCTTAGCGTGGCCGTCAGGACGTCGGCACCGAAGAGGGACGGGCACAGTGATGGCACAGAAACGGGAAGCGAGCGACGGCCGAGCGGATCCGGAGCCGCTGCTCTTCGAACGGGCCGACCTGCTCGAGGCCTGGCTGGAGCGGCGTCACGCGGAGCGGACGGGGCTGTGGCTGAAGATCGCGAAGAAGGGCTCGGGCATCGCCTCGGTCACCGCCGCGGAGGTCATCGACGTCGTCCTCTGCCACGGGTGGATCGACGGCCAGCGCAGGTCCCTGGACGAGGTGTTCTACCTGCAGCGGATTTCGCCCCGCCGCCGTGGCAGCAACTGGTCCCTCGTCAACGTGGGCAAGGTCGAGGCGCTGACCGCAGCCGGCCGGATGCGGGAGTCCGGTCTGGCCGAGGTCCGGGCGGCGCAGGCCGACGGCAGATGGGCGGCGGCGTACCCCTCCCAGAGGGAAGCCACCGTGCCCGACGACCTGGCTGCCGCACTGGCCGCGGACCGCGGAGCCGGCGAGCGCTTCGAGCAGCTCACCCGGGCCAACCGTTACCTCGTACTCCTTCAGCTGATGACGGCGAGGACCCCTGAGGTGAGGGCCGCCCGCCTCGCGCGGATGACGGCGAGACTGGCGGCGGGAGAACCGGTCCGCTGACCGGCCGGGGGTGTCTCCCGGATACCCGGCGGATGTCGGGCAACCGCCCGTCAGCCCGTCCTGACGCCCAGGAGCTCAGGCTTCTCAGCCAGTGACGCGAACCGTCCGGCCGGATCAGCGACCAGCCGGCGGGCCGTCAGGTCGAGGATGCCTCCCACTCCCTGGATCTCCGCGGCCACGGTGCCGTCCTCCTTGAGGATCTGCTGCCGGATCTCGAAGGTCTTCCCCACGCCGAGGAGGAGCTCGCAGCTGACGCGCAGCCTCTCCCCTCCCCGCAGTTCCCGCAGGTACTTCACCGTCACCTCCAGCTGCACCGGCCCGATTCCATGGGCCAGCAGCTTCTCCTGAGCCAGCCCCGCCTCCCGCAGAAGCTCCCACCGGGCGTGTTCCGCGTACTGGAGATAGACGGCCTGGTTGAGGTGGCCCTGGGTGTCGAGCTCGTAGCCGCGCACCGTGACATCGACGAAGTAGGTCATGTGCGCCTGAACACCCCCTCCCGGTCCCGCATTCCTCTCCACGGCCGAGGGCTCACCCTCTTCACGGAGCTGCCGCACCACGGCGCTCATAGCGCCGGGCCAGGGCAACCTGCGGGTGTACGTCCTGCCTGGTGCCGGCACGGGGTGACGACGGTCACCAGAAGCAGTCTGCCGCGCCCGGCGGCAACCGATTAATTCCGCAGGTGTGTGAAGCGCAGTTCGGTGCGGCTGCGCGCGGTGTCGCCGGGGCGAAGCACGGTGCTGGGCAGGTCCGGCCGGTTGGGTGAGTCGGGCAGGTGCTGCGTCTCCAGGCAGACCGAGCCGTGCCGTTCGTGGCGGCGGCCGGTGGCGTCGGTGAAGGAGCCGTCGAGCTGGTTGGCGGTGTAGACCTGGATGCCGGGTTCCGTGGTCCATATTTCCAGGACGCGGGCGGCGCCGGGTGCGGTGAGGCGTCCGGCGCGGCGCAGGCCTCCGCCGGCGTCCCGCAGCACCCAGCAGTGGTCGAACCCGCCCGCGCCACGCAGCTGTTCGTCGTCGTGGCCGAGCCGTTCCCCGAGGACGCGGGAACCGGTGAGGTCGAAGGGGGTGCCCCGGACCTCGGCCGGGGGCCCGAGGGGGATGCCCGCACCGTCCACCGGAAGATAGGTGTCGGCGTCGACCTCCAGGCGGTGGCCGAGGACGTCCTCGTGGCCGGCCAGGTCGAAGTAGGCGTGGTTGGTGAGGTTGACGACTGTGGGCCGGTCGGTGGTACAGGCGTACTCGATGGCCAGCGTGCCGGTGGTGTCGAGGGTGTACGCGACTGTGCTGTCCAGTGCACCGGGGAAGCCCATGTCACCGTCGGGGCTGTGCAGGGTGAGCCGGACGGACGCGCTGTCGTCGGTGCGGTCGGCACTCGCGTCCCACACCTTGGTGTGGAAGCCGTCGGGGCCGCCGTGCAGGGCGTGGCCGCGGTCGTTGGCGGGGATGTGGTGCTCGTCCCCGTCCAGTGTGAAGCGGCCGTGGGCGATGCGGTTGGCGTAACGGCCGACGACGGCGCCGAAGTAGGGATGCTTGGCCGTGTAGTCGTCGAGAGTCGCGAGCGACCGGACGACGGAGGCGGTGGCACCCGTGGTGTCGGGTACGTCGAGGCGGTGCAGGGAGGCCCCGTAGGTGAGTATGTCGGCCTGGACTCCGGTACCGCTGTCGAGGGTCCACCGGTGGACCGGGGTGCCCTGGACGGAGCCGAAGGGGGTGCTGTGCACGGTGGGGCGTGGCATCAGAGGTCCTCTGTGGGGCCGGAGCGGGGCCCGGGCGTGGTGGATTCGCGGACGACGAGGCGGTAGCCGGGGCGTGGCCTGCGCGGTTCGGCGACGGCTTCGCCCGAGAGCCGTTCGACGAGGCTGTCGACGGCGAGGCGGGCGATGGCCTCCTTGTCCGGGGCGATGGTGGTGAGGGTGGTGGAGGTGTAGCGGCACTCCTCGATGTCGTCGAAGCCGACGACGGCGATGTCGTCCGGGACGCGCAGTCCGCGTTCGCCGATGGTCCGCATCGCGCCGATGGCGATGAGGTCGTTGTAGGCGAAGACGGCGTCGGGGCGCTCACCCCGGTCCAGGAGTGCCGCCATTCCGGCGGCGCCGTCCTCGCGGCCGTAGCCGTCGGTGACCACGACGAGGGATTCGTCCGGTGTCAGCCCGGCGGCGGCGAGTTCCTCGCGCCAGCCCCGCAACCGCAGGTGGGCGGGCTGGCGTTCGCGTCCGGTACGCGAGCCGAGGAAGGCGATCCTTCGGTTTCCCTGGCCGATGAGGTGACGGACGGCCGCGCGGGCCGCCGCCACGTTGTCGATGGCGATGTGGTCGTACGGGGCCTCGTACTCGCGTTCTCCCAGCAGGACCAGGGGCGCCGTCTCGGTGCGCGCCATGAGGTCCTCGGTCTCCAGATGGATGGGACTGAGGATGAGACCGTCGATCACATGCGAGCGGAATCCCTGGCTGACCAGGAGTTCCTTCTCCCGGAGGCCGGCGGTGTGATCGACCAGGACGGTGTAGTCGTGCCGGGCGGCGGCGTCGATGACCGCTCCGGCGAGTTCCGCGAAGTACGGGTTGCCGAATTCGGGGACGGCGAGGGCGATGATGCCGGTGCGGCCCTTGCGCAGATGGCGGGCGGTGAGGTTCGGCCGGTAGCCGAGCTCGTCGATCGCCTGTTGCACCTTGGCGCGCATCGCGGGTGTGACGTGCTGATAGTTGTTCACCACGTTCGACACGGTCTTGATGGACACACCCGCCCGTTGCGCAACGTCCTTGAGGCTGACGCCCACGGCACTCCTTGGTTCGGCTCGGCTCGACTTGGTCTGTGGTCCGGCCCTCGACCGGCGGCTTGTCGTCAGGTACGTCTGCGACTGCGCGCCAGATAGCGCTGGGCCACCACCACAACGATAAGGAAGCCGCCGCTGACCACCGACTGGTAGGAGGAGTTGAGCGAGCCGATCTGGTTGATGAGGTTCTGGATGACGGCCAGCAGCAGGACACCCCAGAGGGTGCCGCTGATGGACCCGGCGCCGCCGATGAGCAGGGTGCCGCCGATGACGACGGCGGAGATCGCGTCGAGTTCCATGCCGACCCCGACGATGGTGACGCCGGAGGAGAGCCTGGCGGCGTTGAGGGCGCCGGCGAGTCCGGCGAGCAGGCCGCTGAGTGTGTAGACGAGGATCTTCGTACGAGCGACGGGGAGGCCCATCAGGGTGGCCGCGTCGCTGCTGCCGCCGACGGCGAAGAGCGTCTGCCCGAACGAGGTGCGCTGCAGGACGAGTCCGCCGGCACCGAAGAGCACCAACGCGATGAGGATCGGGTGGCCGAAGCCCCAGACACTGCCCTGGCCGAGCTCGGCGAAGGCGGAGCCCTTGGGCACCAGATAGGTGGTGGCGCCCTCGTCGGTGAGGGCGAGCAGCAGGCCCCGGGCGCCCAGCAGGGTCGCCAGGGTGACGATGAACGGGGCCATGTTGCCCCGGGCGATCAGGAGTCCGTTGAGCAGGCCGATCCCGCCGCACACCACGAGGGGAAGCAGCAGCGCGGCGAGGAATCCGTACTGCGAGGCCCAGGCGGCGAGGACTCCCCCGAGGGCGAAGACGGATCCGACGGACAGGTCGATGCCACCGGTGATGATGACCATCGTCATACCGAGCGCGACCACGGCGAGGAAGGACGCCTGGATGGTCACACCGCGGGCGTTGTCCAGGGACGCGAAGGTCGGGTAGATGAACGAGGCGGCGATCACGACGGCCAGCAGGACCGCGAGGACGCCCTGGCGTTGCAGGAGTTCGGCGGCGCGCTGCCGGCCGGTCTGCTCGGCGCCCGCGGTGGGGCGGGCGGCGGGCGTCTTCGTCGGCACCGGGGCCGGGGAGGCGGTGACGGGCTTGGTTTCGTTCATCGGGACCGACGCTCCCGGGCGACGTAGACGGCGGCGATGATGATGGCCGCCTGGGCGATCTGTGCGGTGGAGTCGGGCAGGTCGTGTTTGACGAGCGTGGCGCGCAGGAGCTGCATGAGCAGGGCGCCCGCCACGGTGCCGAGGACCCGGACGGAGCCTCCGTTGAGGGGGGTGCCGCCGACCACGACCGCCGTGATGGCGGAGAGTTCCATGAGGGTGCCGAGCGAGGACGGGTCGCTCGCGGTGAGCCTGGCCGTGGCGAGGATTCCGGCGAGCGCGGCGAGCACTCCGCAGAGGACGTACACGCCGATGAGGACCCGCTTGACGGGCAGCCCGGCGAGTGCGGCGGCGGAGCGGTTGCCGCCGATGGCGACGACCTGCCGGCCGAAGGTGGTGCGCTGCACCAGGAAGGCGACGGCGACGGCCAGCACCGCGGCGATCAGGACGACCAGCGGAACACCGAGGAAGGAACCGGTGCCCAGCGACAGCAGCTCGGGGTTGACGATCTGCTTGAGCTGTCCGTCGGCCATGACCAGGGCCAGGCCGCGGCCTCCGACGAAGAGGGCGAGCGTGGCCACGATGGGCTGGAGCCCGACGAGGGAGACCAGGGCGCCGTTGACCGCTCCGACGACGGCGCCGGCCAGCAGGGCGACGACCAGTGCGGGGACGAGCCCGTATCCGAGGTAGAGCGGCAGGAACGCGGCGGCGAGCGCCATCGTCGAGCCGACGGACAGGTCGACGCCCTCGGTGCCGATGACCAGGGCCATGCCCAGGGCGACGATGACGATGGGGGCGACCTGGACGAGCTGGGTGCGGAAGTTGTCGGCGGTCATGAAGTGTTCGGTGAACAGGGCGTTGAAGAGCAGTACCACCGCCACGGCCACGTAGACGCCGTATTTCTGGTACCAGGCGGGATCTCGCAGCCTGGCCAGGGGGTTCTCGGACTTCCGGGGGGTGTCGCCCTTCGTGGGCGGGGCGACGGCTGTCTGGGTCATCGGGGGTCCTCCTGGGCGGCCGGGGCCCTGTCCGCCGGCTGTGGCGCGTGGTCGGCGAGTACTTCGAGCAGCCGGTCCTCGGCCACGTCGTCGCCCGACAGTTCACCGGCGACGGCTCCGCCGCGCAGGACGACGATCCGGTCGGCGCCCTCGATGAGCTCCTCGATGTCCGAGGAGATGAGCAGGACGGCGAGGCCCTCGCGGGCGAGGTCGTCGATGAGGCTCTGGACCTCGGCCTTGGCTCCGACGTCGATGCCGCGGGTGGGTTCGTCAAGCAGCAGGACCTTGGGTTCCAGACAGAGCCAGCGGGCCAGCAGGACCTTCTGCTGGTTGCCGCCGGAGAGTTCCCCGACCTTCTGCTCGGGGCTCGACGCCTTGATACGCAGACGCTTCATGAAGATCTCGACGATCCGGTCCTGCTTGGCGCGGGAGACGACACCGGCCCGGGAGAGGCGCGGCATGGCGGCCAGCACGATGTTCTCGCGGACGGAGAGACCGGGCACGATGCCTTCGGCCTTGCGGTCCTCGGGCAGCAGGCTGATGCCGGCCCGGATGGCGGCGGCCGGAGTGAGGCGCTTCAAGACGGTGCCGTCGACGGTGAGTTCGCCCGCGTCCAGGGGCAGCGCACCGGACAGGGCCTTCGCCGTCTCGCTGCGGCCCGAGCCCAGGAGCCCGCCGAGGCCGAGCACTTCGCCCGCGTACAGGGACACGGATATGTCGTGGAGCTGGAGACGGCTGGTGAGCCCGGTCGCGGTGAGGACGGGCGTACGGGCCGCCTCGTGCCCTTCCGCGGCGAAACTGGTGACGCCGGAGCGGCGCACCTCGGACAGGTCGCGGCCGAGCATCATCGACACGAGCTGCATCCGGTCGAGGTCCGCGAGATCGCCGGTGTGGATGTGGCGGCCGTCGCGCAGGACGGTGACACGGTCGCAGATCCGGTAGAGCTCGTCCATGCGGTGGCTGACGTAGAGAACGGCGATGCCCTGGTCCCGCAGGTTCCCGATGACCCGGAAGAGGGTTTCCACCTCACGCGGTTCGAGCGAGGAGGTGGGCTCGTCCATGATGACGACCTGGGCGTTGACGGACACCGCACGGGCGAGGGCGACCATCTGCTGCGTGCCGATGCCGAGGGTGTGCAGGGGACGGCGCGGATCGACGCGTACGCCGAATCCGTCGAGCAGTTCGCTCGTCTCCCGGTGCATGCGGGCGAAATCGATGAGCCCGAAGCGGTTCCTGGGTTCGCGGCCCAGGAAGATGTTGCGCGCCACGCTCATCAGCGGGACGAGGTTGACTTCCTGGTAGATCGTGGAGATTCCGGCTTGCTGGGCTTCGAACGGCCGGGTGAACCTGACCGGTTCACCGGCCATCCGCAGTTCGCCCCCGTCGGGCCGGTACACGCCGGTCAGCACCTTGATGAGGGTGGACTTACCGGCGCCGTTCTCCCCGACGAGCGCGTGGGTCTCCCCCGCGCGCAGGGAGAACGAGACGTCGTCGAGTGCGACGACGCCGGGGAACCGTTTGCTCACCGAGCGGGCTTCGAGCACGGCGGAGGCCGTGGGCGCGGCCGCTTCCGGTGCCTGAGGTAGTGCTTCGGGTGGTGCCATGGGTGTTCTCGGCCTTCCGCTGTCCAAGAGGGAGGGGCCCGGAGGCCGCCGTGGCCCGGTGCGGGCACCACGGCGGCCGGGGCCGCTGGTGTCAGGAGCGGATCAGTACGCCCCGCCGAGCGATTCCTTGGCGTTGGTCTCGTCGTAGGCGCGGTCGGTGATGATGACGTTCTCGGGGATCTCCTCGCCGCCGTAGAACTTCTGGGCGGTCGCGAAGGCCAGCGGCCCGAAGCGCGGGTTGGACTCGATGACGGCGTTGTACTCGCCGTTGACCAGGGCCTGCACGGCGTTGCGGGTGCCGTCGACCGAGACGATCTTGACGTCCTTGCCGGGCTTCTTGCCGGCCGCCTTCAGCGCGGTGACGGCGCCGAGGCCCATCTCGTCGTTCTCCGCGTAGACGGCGGTGATGTCGGGCTTGGACTGGATGAGCTGTTCCATCACCTGCTGGCCCTTGTCACGGGCGAACTCGCCGGTCTGCTGGGCGACGATCTCGATCCCGGGCGCCTCGGCCTTGATCTGGTCGACGAAGCCCTTGGTCCGGTCGGTGGTCACGTTGTTGCCGGAGGCACCGAGGAGGATCGCCACCTTGCCCTTGCCGTCGGTCGCCTTGATCATCGCGTCGGCGGCCCGCTTGCCCTGCTCGACGAAGTCGGAGCCCAGGAAGGCCACATAGTCCTTGCAGGCCGTGGAGTTGACCTTGCGGTCGATGGTGAGGACGGGCACCTTCTTCGCCGCCGCGGCCTTGAGCGCGGGCTCCAGACCGTCGGAGTTCAGCGGCGCGATGATGAGGAACTGCGCGCCCTGGGAGAGCATGTCCTGGATGTCGCTGATCTGCTTGGACAGCTGCGACTGCGCGTTGGTGGTGAGCAGCTTCTTGACGCCGATCTTTGCGGCCTCGTCCTTGATGGACTGGGTCTCGGCGATGCGGAACGGGTTGGCCTCCTTCTCCGACTGGGAGAAGCCGACCACCGCGTCCTTGAGGTCGATCTTGGGCGCGCCGTACCTCTGCAGCGAACAGCCGGGACCAGAAGCGGCCTCCGGGGACTTGGCCGCCTGGGCTCCCTGGCCGCTGTCACCGCCCGCGCTGTCCGAGGTCTCCGACTTGGAGCAGCCGGAAACGGCCAGCGTGGCGGTGGCGGCGATCAGGCAGGCCGCGGCGAGGGTACGGGATCGACGCTGGGTCATCATGCGCGGGACGCTCCTTGGCGAGGTGACGGCACACCCTTCGGCATGCGGTCGGGCATGGCGGGACGGTGCATCGGCCGCTCGGCGGCAGATGACGCGGTATCCCTCACGATCCCGCTGCGAGCTGCGGAAACGGGGGGCGTGAGGGCTTGTTCGGCCTCTCGGCGGCTCGGTTTACAACGTTATATAGGCGAGGCGCCGCAGGCGGCAAGAGAGTTGTCGACGCGTTTCCAAAATGTGTCGCCGTGGGGCACGGTCTTGCTCGTCGTCGCCTTCGGCGGGCTTCCGCACCAGGTGCTGCGCCACCCCTGGACACGCGCTTGATCGCGTGCTGTCATACCGCCGACAGCAATTTTCCGGCGGTGCGGACACGTTGTCGTGCCGCCAGGTCCGGACGCGACGGCCACCTTCGCCATGTGCCGGCCCGGCCCGGGCCGGATGCCCGACGAAGTTGGCCTGGCTCCAGTGGACCGTCTTCTGCCAGGAGTACATATGAGGCTTCTGCCACCGTCGCACGGAGGCCGCGTCCAGCGGGCAGTGGAAAACCGCTCGCCGGATCCATCAGGGGCGGGGCGCCGGCCCGCCCACTCCCCTGACACCGTGGGTTCGAAGGCGGCGTAGAGCGAGAGGGCGGCAGGAGGGGCGCCGCGGCAGCAGCTGGCCGTTCGGGAGGCCCGCGGTCGGTGCCCTGGCGGGCACCTGCCGCAGCCATGTCCACCCATCCGGGATCCCAGCGTTGACCGGGTCGGCTCGGGTCGGGTCGGGTCGGGTCGGCAGACCCCACGCACCTCTCGGGGCGTGCTCACGGGCCTGACCGCCACCCCGGAACTACCGCCCCAGCCCCCGGCCGGCGGAACCACTTACGGACACGCCCGGCGGCGACCGTCTGTTCCGCCACCCCTGGGCCGCGCACATCCCGCCCCGTCAGGCGTCGCCCATGACCAGGCCCTCGATGGTGTGCTTCTGAACGATGGGGGCCAGTTTCTCCACGACCGGGCACTGCAGGTGTGCCCGCACCCGGCCGGGCAGGGACGCCCAGTACTCCCGGGTGACCGTCATGTCGTGCCGCGCGTCGTTGCCCGCGCCCGGGGCGTCGACGCCCAGCACCAGGACGGGGCGTGGGTCGGGCGACCGGTTGGCCGTGCCCCGGTGGATCGTCAGGGCGGAGCGGACCGAGACGTCGCCTCGCCGCGGGTACTTCCGTTCGGCGAGCGTGGCGTAGCGCGGGTGGTCCTCGCGGGGCGGGAACATCCCGTGGCCGAAGCGCGCGTCGTCGTCCCACTGGGTGCCGGGCGCGATCTCGAACGGGCCCATGTCGTCGCGCGTGTCCACGGCCGTGAGGTTGAAGGCGAGAGACGTCAGCCGGCGCCGGTGCCTGGTGGCCTCCGGCATGGGGAAGTCCCGGTGCCAGGGCTGATTCACCGCTCCGGCGAGCGGTATGTCGAACCCCAGCTCGACGATGCGGTAGTCGGGCCCCAGGACGGCCTCGGACACCGCCCGTACCCACGGATGGTCGACCAGGTCCACGAAACCCCGCAGCTGCTCGGGGTGGATCTCCACGTAGAAGCGGTTCGGTCCCCGGCCCACCGCTCCACCCTCCCGGCCGCGCGCCTCGGCGAAGGCCGTCTCGATGTCCTCGCGCATCGCGTCGGCCCACTGCGGGGTGAAGGCGCCCCGGTGCCCGGTGATACCGGCCGTGTACAGGTCCTGGACTGCCGCGTCGGGGTGCGGGTGCGGAGCGGCGGCGGACGTCGCGGACTCTTGCATGGCGGTGGTCCTCTCATCGGTGGAAGGGGGCGCAACAGGCATGTTCCAAGGGGACCCTGGCCTGGATCCACCGTGCGCCGCCCCCATGCTGCAACGTTGCAAATAACGTGGCAAGAGGGTGGGACCCTCGTGTGCGGCGTGACCTGTTACGGTGCACAGCTCAGAGGGCGCGGTCCGCCGCCCCCCGCACGCAGAGGGGCAGGAACACCGGCCGTGGCAGCGAGACTCAAGGACGTCGCCTCGCTCGCGGGCGTGTCCGTCCGGACCGTCTCCAACGTCGTGAGCAATGCGGCGGCCGTCGCCCCGGACACGCGTGCGCGGGTCATGGCGGCGGTGGAGGAACTGGGCTACCGCCCCAACCTCGCCGCCCGTAACCTCCGGCAGGGACGCACCGGGCTCATCGGGGTCGTCGTCCCCGAGATCCACTCCCCTTACTTCGGGGCGCTGACCGGTCATCTCATCGACGCCGCGCAGGCGCGCGGTTGGACGGTGCTCCTGGAGCGGACCGGCGGGCGGGCGGACCTGGAGCGGCGGCTCCTCGACGGATCGGAGGGCCACCAGGTCGACGGAATGATCATCAGTCCGTGGTCGACGCCGCCGGCCGAACTCGCCTCGCTCGCGGGCGGTCTGCCTCTGGTCGTCCTCGGGGAACTGGATCCGCTCGGATCGATCGACCACGTCGCCCTGGACAACGTTGCGGCCGCTCGGGCAGCAGCGGCCCACCTGGCCGCGCTGGGCCGTCGGCGTGTCGCCGCGATCGGCCTGCAGTCCAGGCTGGGCCACGGCACGGCCGAGCTGCGCGCCGAGGGTTTCCGGCAGGGGCTGCGGGAGGCCGGTATGAGTCCGGTGGCCGAGGTGGAGGTGGCCGATCTGCACCGGGCGGAAGGGGCGCGGGCTCTGCGTGAGCTGCTGAGGGCGCCCGGCTCCGTCGACGCCGTCTTCTGCTTCAGCGACGAACTCGCCCTCGGTGCCCTGCGTGCCGCCGCCGAACAGGGCGTGCGGGTGCCGGAGGACCTGGCGCTGATGGGCTTCGACGACATCGAGGACGGCCGGTTCGCCGTCCCTTCTCTCACCACGATCGCCCCGGACCGCGAGCAGATCGCCGAACGCGCGGTGCAGTGTCTGGCCGAGCGCGTCCTCGGCCGGCTGGAGGCGCTGCCCGCCCGCCGGATCGTGGTCCCGCACCGCGTGCTGGCCCGGGAGAGCACGGGAGCCGCGGTCGCCCCGGTGTGAGGCCGGAACTCCTGTGCATCAGGAGCGACGTCCCGGCTGCGCCTGCTCGGGACGCGGCCGTGTCTCACTTCCAGTCGCCTGGCACTAGTGTGTCGTGCTCGCACTGAACGGCCGTCAGCGTCGGCAACCGACAGCGAAGTGGTAGGCGCCATGAGTGATATGTGGGCTGGTGAGAAGGTACGTCTTCGGGGCGTCGAGCCCGAGGACTGGGAGGGCTTTCGCGACCTCGCCCGGAACAGCCTCGATGTCCGCGACGCCGACCTGGTCGACCCTCCGCGCTCCGCGACGAGTTTCCGTTCATGGACGGATGAGCGGGCCGGGCGTACGCCGGGGGGCGAAGCGTTTCGCCTGGTGATCGAGGTGCTGGCCGACCACGCGTTCGCCGGGTCCGTGACGGTCGGAGAGACCGACAGCCGTGCAGGACGGTTCAGGACGGGTGTCGCGATCCACCGCGATCACCGCCGCATGGGATACGCGGCCGAGGCGACCGAACTCGTCCTCACCTACATGTTCGCCGAACAGCGCCACAACAAGTGCGAGGTGGAGGTCTACGCCTTCAACGACGCCTCCCTCGCCCTCTACCGCAGGCTGGGCTTCGTCGAGGAGGGGCGGCTTCGCCAGCATGAGTTCTTCGCCGGCAGCCATCACGACGTCGTGCTGCTCGGCATCACCGCCGCCGAATACTGGGCCACGCACCGGCGCCCGTCGGTGCGGTGATCTTCGCGTCATCACGCGCGGCTCCCGGCGGCGCGGGCTCGTGCGCGCGCCGCCGGGAGCGGTCCTGCGGGTGCGGACCTACGGCTGTTCGCCGTCGTGGAGTGCGGTCACCTCCTGGTCGGTGAGCGCCTTGTCGTACACCTTCACCTGGTCGACGGAGCCGTTCCAGAAGTCGGTGTTACCGCCCGACCACTTGGCGCGGCCCACGGCCAGCGCGCCGGTGCTGACATCGGCGGCCCCCGCCGCCGCGGTGGAGGCGAGCTCGCCGTCGACGTACAGCTTGATCTCGTCACCGCTGCGTACGCCGACGAGGTGGTACCACTGGCCGAGCTCGGGCTCGATCTCCAGCCGGGCCCGGTGGGCGCCCGGGGTGGAGAAGGCGAACCCGCCCTGCCCGTACTGGAGGTAGAACGGGTTCTCCTGGCGGCGGCCGTCCTGGCTGAGGACGGTCGCGTAGTTGCCCGGGAGCGCGTCGAGCGATGCCCAGGCCGACACGGTGTAGTCACCGGTGGTGTCGACGACCGGGCCGACGGTCTGCGCGTACTGGCCCTCGCCGTTGAACTTCAGGGCAGAGCCCTGCACTCCGGAGGTCCAGGACGTGCCCTCGGTGAGGGCGAGGTCCTTGTGGTTCGGGCCGCTGTCGGCCGCCTTGGTGCCCTCGTTCTCGTCGAGCGACCAGGCGCCGCCGCCCTTGACCTCGTCCCGCTCGCCCGCGGCCGCGCCGGCGGCGATGACCTCCTCGTTGATCTTCCGCACCTTGGCGGCGTCGACCTTGATCTCGCGGCGGTCGTACGTCCAGAGCCCGTTGAGCTCGTTCTCCAGGTCGGTCACCTGGGTGTAGATGGAGCCGGAGAGTTCGGCGCCGGCCGCCTCCAGGTAGTACGTGCGGGTGTTGTCGACGTACTTGGCGGTCAGGGCGTCCTTGTCCGCGACACCGCTGTAGATCGCGGTGGGCGCGCCAGGCCACATACGGCCGGGGATCCGCAGGGTGAAGCCACCGTGCTCGCCGTCGATCGCGGCACGCGTCTCGTCGGGGAAGGCCGGGTCGGTGTTGTTGTAGTCGTGGTGGTCGATGATGTCGCCCTTGCCGGAGTCACCCTTGGAGTTGCAGCAGTTGACACCGCTGTGGGCGCTGACGACGCGCGAGGGGTCCGCGGCCTGGACCTTCTCGGTGATCTTTCCGGTCTCGGTGCGGTCCCACTCGCCCCAGCCCTCGTTGAAGACGATCCAGGCTCCGATGGAGGGGTAGTTGTGCAGCTGTTCCATCATCTCGGCGCCCTGGTCGAGGAAGGCCTTCTGGCCCTTCTCGCCGGTGAGGTTGCCGGAGACGAAGTCCTGCCACACCAGGAGACCGAGCTGGTCCGCATGGTAGTACCAGCGGGCGGGCTCGACCTTGATGTGCTTGCGAACGGAGTTGAAGCCGAGGTCCTTCTGCGCCTTCAGGTCGAAGACCAGGGCATCGTCGCTGGGCGCGGTGTTCAGGCCGTCGGGGTAGAAGCCCTGGTCGAGCTGGGCGAGGGAGAAGAACGGCTTCCCGTTGAGCACCAGCTTCTGATAGCCGCCGACCTCGGCGACACCGAAGGAACGCATACCGAAGTAACTGTCGACGGTGTCCTTGGAGCGGCCGTCCTTGAGGGTGACCTCGAGGTCGTACAGGTACGGGTCGTCCGGTGTCCACAGGTGCTGCTTGGCGACGGGCAGGCTGAGCTCGCTGTTGGCGGGGCCGGTGACGGTGCCGACGACCTTGCCCTTCGTGTCGCGGGCGACTGCGGTGACACGGGCGGACTTCGAGGCGTCCTCGGAGTTGACCGTCAGGGCGAGGCGGCCCTTGTCGATGTCGGGCGTCGTCTTCAGGGAGTCGACGGCTGCGGGCGCGACGGGCTCCATCCAGACGGTCTGCCAGATGCCGGAGGAGGCGGTGTAGAAGATGCCGCTGGGGTTGGGGGACTGCTTGCCCGTGGGCTGGTCGGCTCCCGTGGTGTCGGTGACCGCGACCACGATCTCCTGGGGGCCGCTTCCCTTGAGGGCGTCCGTGATGTCGGCGCTGAAGGCGGTGTAGCCGCCGGTGTGCTCGGCGACCTGCTTGCCGTTGACCCAGACCCGCGCCTGGTAGTCGACGGCGCCGAAGTTGAGCTTCAGCCGGTCGTCACTGCTCCGCTTGCCGACCGACCAGCTCTTGGGCACCGTGACGAGCTTGCGGTAGAACATGTGGTCTTCGTGGCGCTCGAGTCCGGAGAGCTGTGACTCGACCGGGTACGGCACCGTGATGCGCTCGTCGAGCTTCTTGCCGAAGACGGGCTGCTCGCCCGCCTCGGCCCCGGCGAACTCCCACGGTCCGTTGAGGTTCTTCCAGTCGTCGCGCACCTGCTGCGGGCGAGGGTACTCGGGCAGCGGGTTCTTGCGGTCGACCTTCTCGCCCCACGGGGTGAGCAGCCGGTGCGTGGAGAGGTTCTTCGCCCTGCGGTTGATCTCCGGGACGGTCTCGTCGCCGGCCTTCAGGCCGCCCTCACCGTCGTACGCGAACTTGACCTGCTGGCCCTTCTGGACGGCCGCGTCCAGGGTGACGACGAGCGCCTTGCGGTTGCCCGGGACCCTGGCGACCGACTTGACGGGCATCGGCGTGGTGTCCGCCTCGAGGTCGAGGTGGTCCTTCACGCCCTCGATGCCACTGATGTCGTGGTCGAAGGCGGCCTGCAGTTCCAGACCGTTCTCGGCGACGCTCAGCCCGACCGGGTAGACCTCGAAGTCGGCGGGCGGGGTGAAGGCGGACTCGGGAACGAGCTGTTTGGCGAGCGTCGCGCTCGACCAGCGCAGGAACATGTTCGCTCCGCCGGTGTCCTGGAACATCTCCAGCCGGAACGTGTGCGGTTCACCGGCCTTCAGCGCGACCGGCGCGCTGGTCTGCTCCTTGTCCCAGTCCGGCTCCCAGTGGTCGATGACGGCCTTGTCGTCGATGAAGAGCCGGAAGCCGTTGTCACCGATGGCGGCGAAGGTGTAGTCGCCGGTCTCCGGGGCCTCGATGTGCCCCGTCCAGCGGGCGGTGGTGTGCTCGGTCCTGCCGGTGGCCGACTCGAAGGCACCGGTCAGTCCGGGGAAGTTGATCTCCGGGTCGAGTGCCACGGCGCCGAGCTTCGCGAAGTCGCGGGCGCCCGGGGCGGACATGGCGAAGTACTCACCCTTGAGGCCGTGCACCTCGGTGGAGGGAACCTCCGCCGAGGCGGAGGCGGTGCCTGCGGCGGGGGCTGCGGCAGCGGCCGGGACCAGGGTGGCTCCCACGGGGAGCAGCAGCGCCGCCGTACAGGCGAGTGATCTGAAAAGCGTGCGGGGGCGGGCTAGTTGTCGTATCAAGGCGTCGTCCTCGTCGAAGAAGCCGGAGTGCCCCGGACCGCGGAGCACTGCACATAGTCGAACATTGAGCCACAGCCTCAAACACCTGACAACGGTCGTGCACACAGAATTTTCAACGATAGAAAATTGAGGCCCTCCCGCCCTCCCCGCCGGGCGTGCGAGACCCGATGGGCGGCATCGCGCCGCCCACCGGGTTCCGGAACAGGGCCGACCGGTGAGCTACTGCGGAAGGCCCGCAGGTCCCGTGGCCCAGGAGGTGTTCGGCCGGTCGGCGAGGCGGTAGGTGAGCGACCCGCCCCGGGTGACCAGCCGGGCGTCCGTCCAGGACCTGTCACTCGCCCGTCCGTTGACGCTCACCGCGTCGATGTACGGATGTGTGGCATCGGCCTGTGGGGCACTGATGCGGATGTCCCCGCCCTGCGGCCGGTCCAGCACCGCCGACGGGAAGAGCGGCGCTCCGAGCAGCATGGTGGCGCTACCCGGCGTCTGCGGGTAGATGCCGAGCGCCGAGAAGACGTACCAGGCCGACATCGTGCCGAGGTCGTCGTTGCCGGGCAGGCCGCGCGGGCCGGTCCCGTAGACCGTGTTCACGATCTCGCGTACCGTCTCCTGGGTCTTCCAGGGCTGACCCAGCGCGTTGTAGAGCCACGGGGCATGGATTCCCGGCTCGTTGGTCGGGTCGTAGCGCAGCGCGTCACCGCCCTTGACCGACCAGGAGCCGTCCGCCTTGTGGAAGAAGTCGTCCAGCCGCTTCGCCGCGATGCCGCGTCCGCCCATGGCCTCGGCCAGACCCTGCACGTCCTGCGGGACCATCCAGGTGTAGGTGGCGCTGGTGCCCTGGGCGAAGCCGCGGTCGCTGCCGGGGCTGAAGGGGGTCACCCAGGAGCCGTCGAGGTTGCGCGCCTGGATGTAGCCGGTGGTCCCGGCTCCGTCGCCGGCCTCGGGGTTGAACACGTTGCGCCACCAGGTGCCGCGCTCCTCGAAGGCGTCGGCCTCCTCATCACGTCCGAGCAGCCGGGCCCATCGGCCGAGCGCCGCGTCGGCGACCGCGTCCTCCAGGGTCTCGGCCGCGCCGCCCCAGCAGTGGCAGACGTCCTGGGCCGCGTAACGGGATTCCAGGTACTGGGCGAGGTTGGGCCGCTGGCCGGTGCACTGGCCGGGGCACCCCGCGTCGGAGAGCCCGTCCGGGTGGGGCACCGTGGCCTGGCGGGCCAGGGACTCGAACGCGCCTTCGTAGTCGAAGTTGCGTACGCCCATCGCGTAGAACGTGGCGAGGGTGGCGGCCGTGGGGTCGCCGGTCATCACATGCGTGGCGCCGTTGACATGCACCCAGCGATCCCAGACGCCGCCGTTCTGGCGGGCGAAGTTGTACAGCGACTGGGCGAAGTCACCCGCGATCTTCGGCTTCAGGAGGGCGAGGAGCTGGATCTGGGCGCGGTACTGGTCCCAGCCGGAGAAGTTGCTGTACTGCGCCTTCTGACCGCGCGTGACGCGGTGCGGCTTCCCGTCCATGCCGGGGTAGCGGCCGTCGGTGTCGCTGATCAGGTTCGGCTGCATCAGCGAGTGGTACAGCGCGGTGTAGAACGCGGTGCGCTGCGCATCGCTGCCGCCACCGGTACGCACGGAGGCGAGTTCGCGGTCCCAGGCGGCGGACCCCGCCCGGGCCACGTCGTCGACGCTCGCCCTCGGCGCGATCTCCTTGCGGAGGTTGGCCTCGGCGCCGGCCTGGCTGACGTAGGAGATCCCGATCCGCATCCGTACGTCGTCATCCTCCGCGGTGTCGAAACCGACCCAGCCGCCGGATCCGCGCCCGGCGCGGTCCGCTCCGGTGGCGTATCCCTCGCCACCGCTTCCGCTGGTCGCGCCCGGCGTGAGGGCACCGTCGCGCCAGGTACCCGTGGAGGCGAAGTCACGGTCGAAGGAGGCGCTGAAGTAGAGCCGGTAGTAGCTCTTGCGGTTGTTGGTACCGCCGTTGGCGCGCCGCCCGCAGAACGCCCCGGTGAGCACCGAGCCGGTCACCTTGCGGTGCGCGGTGTCGATGTCGACCTCGGCGTCCTCGCTGCCGTTGAGGGAGTTCGACACCCGGAAGAGCAGGTTGGCGGGCTTGTCCGCCGGGAAGCTGAAGTCGGCCACACCCGCGCGTTCGCTGACCGCCAGGTCAGCTGTCGCGCCGGAGTCCAGCCCGACGGTGTAACGACCGGGTACGGCACGCTCGTTGTCGTGCGAGAAGCCGGACGCGTAGACGGCGTCCTTGGTGTCGGCGGACGGGGACGAGGTGACGTCGCCGACGAACGGCATGATGGGCACGTCACCCGCGGCGCCGGGGTTGCACCCCGCTCCGTTGACGTGGGTGAGGCTCAGTCCGCGCATCCGGGTCACCCCGTACTCGTAACCGTTGGCCGCCCCGGTGCTCGTCTGGTCTCCCGTGGTGCTGGTCGGCGACCAGGCGATCATGCCGTAGGGGCGGACCGCGCCGGGGTAGGTGTTGCCGCCGTTCGCCGTGCCGATCATCGGGTCCACATAGGCGGTGGGACGCGTGACGAGCACCTCGGCCTGGGCGGCCGGCGGCGTGACGGCACCGGCGAGCGCGCCGGTGAGGACGATCGCGGCGGCCCGTGCGGCGAGACGCCGGGCCGCGGACGGTCTGGAGGGCATGTTCTCGGATACCTCCGGTAAAGGCGGACAACGTTATCGAAACCGCCGGACCACGGCACGGACGGCGTTGATCGATTCGCGCCGAGCGTAGGTCCCCGTGACGTGCGAGGGAATGCCACGGACGGATCCCACCGGTGAACGGGTGATGAACGGGCCTCCGGAAACCGCGCCCCTGGCACGATGAAGGCTTCCGGGGGGACGCGCCGGACCCACAGCAGAGGAACTAGCTGACGTGCTTCGCTCCCCCCGCCGGCCAGTCGTTCTGCGTCGCGCCTTGGCGTGGCCGGACACGACGGCCCCGGTCCTGACCGATCCCGGAGGCACCACGAGCCGGCTGGACCAGATCTGCCTCGACGTGTCACCGGCGGTATTCGACGCATAGGTCGCGTTCTGGGCGGCACTGACCGGCGGCTGGGACGCGCGCCCGGGCGACCACCGGGAGTTCCATGTGCTCCGCCCGCCCCTGGATCTGCCGGTCCGTCTGCTCATCCAGCGCCTGGACGTGCCTCGTGCCGCCTCCGCACATCTCGATCTGGCCTGTTCCGACCCGGCCGCCGGACGGATCCGGCACGAGGAGCACGGCGCCCGGTTCGTGCGCGACGGCGACGGATGGACGGTGATGCGGGACCCGGCGGGGGGCGTCTACTGCCTCACGGGGCGCGACCCTCTGACCGGCGAGTAGGCCGGCTCAGGAACCACGACGCCGGGCCGGCCGTGCCCCGGATGAAGGGGCACGGCCCGCAGGCGCGCTACGGCGTGGTGATGCTCGGCCGGGGCGCGGTCGCCATCCCGCTGCCGATGGCGAAGCTGGGATGCGGCGGCTGGTTGTACGCGGTGTTCTGCCAGGCCAGCGCCGTCCGGTACATGGTGTCGTGCAGCAAGGTGGTGATCTTCGTGCCGGTCTCGTGCGGCGTCGAGTAGATCCGCAGGGCCGTGTTGTTGGTGGTCGGCCAGACGACTTCCTCTCGCCAGTCGCCGAACAGGTCTCCGGAAATCGCGGGCGTGGCCTTGGTGCCGTTGCCCGAGTGGACCGAGGACCCCGTCAGCAGCCGGGTGTCGGCCGACGTGCCGTACTTGTCGATGTGGGTGCCGTCGAGGAGTTCACGGGTGGTGTCGCCGTCCCACCAGGACAGGAAGTTGGAGCTGGACGGCTTGCGGCTGGTGACCACGGCGCCCTTCGGGTCGCGCACCCCCGAGACGGCGGAGGACCAGGACTCGGCGCCGGCGCTGCCGGACCAGATGTCCCCGGAGACGCCACGTCCGTTGTCCCCGCTCGCCGGGGTGGACCAGAGGATCTGGCCGGTCCTGGCGTCCGCCATCCAGGAGGACGGCTTCGAGCTGTCCTCGTCGACCTTGAACTCCTCGAGACCCGCGCGGGAGGGGTCGAGATCCCCTACGTGCATGGCGTCGCCGTGGCCGTTCTTCGTCGTCCACAGTCCGCTGCCGTTGTCGTCCACCGCCATGGCGCCGTACATGATCTCGTCCTTGCCGTCACCGTCGGCGTCCGCGACGGACAGCTGGTGGTTGCCCTGGCCGTCGTATCCCTTGCCGGAGTTGGTCGAGCTGTTCGTGTCGAAGGTCCAGCGCCGGGTGAAGGCGCCGCCCCTCCAGTCCCAGGCGGCGATGACGCTGCGCGTGTAGTAGCCGCGCGCCATGATCAGGGACGGCCTCGCGCCGTCCAGGTAGGCGGTCCCGGCGAGGAAGCGGTCGACGCGGTTGCCGTAGGAGTCGCCCCAGGACGAGACAGTGCCGCGCGCGGGGACGTAGTCGACGGTGCCCATCGCCGCGCCGCTCTTCCCGTTGAACATCGTCAGGAACTCGGGGCCGGACAGGATGTAGCCGGAGGAGTTGCGGTGGTCGGCGGAGGAACTGCCGATCACCTTCCCGGCACCGTCGACGCTGCCGTCGGCGGTCTTCATCGCCACCTCGGCCTGGCCGTCACCGTCGTAGTCGTACACCTGGAACTGGGTGTAGTGCGCGCCGGAGCGGATGTTGCGCCCGAGGTCGATCCGCCAGAGGCGGGTGCCGTCGAGGCGGATCCCGTCGACGATCGTGTTGCCCGTGTAGCCGGACTGGGAGTTGTCCTTGGCGTTGGTGGGCTGCCACTTCAGTACGAAGTCGAGAGCGCCGTCGCCGTCCAGGTCGCCGACGGACGCGTCGTTGGCCTCGTAGGTGTAGGCGACTCCGTCGGGTGTCGTCCCGCCTGCGGGCGGGCTGATGGGCACGTCCTTGTATCCGGCGCGGAACTGGATCGCGTGCACGGAGTCGCCCTGTTCCACGCCGTCGACGACCGCGCGCACCGTGTAGTCGGCGGTGGCGGGCGCCCCGGAGTGGAAGTAGTTCGTGGACGCGGTGACCGGCGAGGCGTTGACCTTGGTGCCGGCCCGGTAGACGTTGAAGGAGACGTTGTCCGGGTCGGTACCCAGCCAGCGCCAGCTGACGAGGTTCCCGCTGTCGGTGTGCACGCTCACGACGCCGCGGTCGAGCGCCTCGGCCTGCCGCGCGGTGGCGGCCTGCGAGGTCGGGCCGAGCGCTACGAGCCCGCCGGCGGCGAGCAGCCCGGCCGCCAGGGCGCCGATCAGCGCGCGGGTGCGGGTGATACGGCGTCTGCGACGGGGGCGGGAATCGGGGTGGGGAAGCAGAGGCTCCACGAGAGGCACCTTCTGGCAGGGGACGGCTTACGCCCCCTCAGTTGCTGCCGGACGCCGAAAGGTTGCCGCCGGATTCCGTTGGTGTCGCGGCCGGCTGCTTTCCACCCGGGCGTGTCACGCACCCCCGCCCCGCGCGGGCCGCGTGCGCCGCAGCATGCAGAGAGCGCAGGGCGAGCAGCAGGAAGCCGATGTCGTCGAGGTAGACGGGATCCGGCAAGAGGTCGACCGGCGACACGGTGTAGATCACCGCCGCCCACACGAGTGCCTTGTTACGCAGGGGAACGCCGGCGTCGGCGAGCAGCCTCCTGGCCCGGATCACGCGCACCAGGAGGACGCCGGCTGCACCCGCCATGAGCAGGAGTACCAGCACGCCGATGGGGAGCCAGACCGAGATGTCCATGCCTCATCGTCTCCCGGCGGGGCGGCAGGGGACCAGAGGTGTCACCCGTGGCTCCTGGCCTGCTGCCGGGCGCGCCGGCGCTTCAGGGCGCGGCGGTCGTTCTCGTCCATGCCTCCCCATACGCCCGCGTCCTGTCCGTTCTCCAGGGCCCATTCCAGGCACCGTTCCCGCACGGGACAGGTCCCGCAGACGGCCTTGGCCTCCTCGGCCTGTACGAGCGCGGGGCCGCTGCTGCCGATGGGGAAGAACAGGTCCGGGTCCTCCTCGCGGCATGCCGCGTGCGTGCGCCAGTTGTCCATGTCTCTCACTCCTTCTCGCAGGGAACGGCCCGTTGAGCTTCGCCGGGTTCCGTTTCGTTCCGGATCCGCACTGTGCGCGTGACCGTCATCCGGCGTTCGAAACCACAACTGGCCCGGGCTTCAGGGGTTTCCGGCGCTCCGGCCGCCCTCCGGCAGGGGTGAACCCGGGTGCGGGGCGGCCGCGCCGGCGCCGTCCAGCCGGATGCGGTAGTCCATGACAGCGGCAGGTCCGTCGATGACGTCCACCCGGGCCCCGGGGATCTCCAGGATCACGCGGTCGCCGATCTCCGCGACCGGGACGCGGAGCAGGTGCAGCGCCGGGACGCCGGTCAGGGGGTGCGGAGCTGAGTCGAGCGGCACCACCTGCACCGTGAGGTGCTGCTGGTGGGCGGCCTCCTCCAGCGCCGCCCGCTGTTCGGCCATCACGGCGGGGCCGCCGACGTCCGTGTGGAAGGCGGCGGCCGGGATCAGGGCCCACAAGGTGGCGCCGCGCTCCGCCAGCCGGCGCTGCCGCTCCGCCAGCAGTTCGAGGTGCCGATCCCGCCGCAGCGCGGAATCGCCGGTCAGGGCCCGGCACAGGACCGCCTCGTAGGCAGGGGTGCGCAGGAGCTCGGGGACGAGAGCGGGGTGCCAGGTCCGGATGAGTGCGGCGGAGGACTCGATGCCGACCCCCGTGGCCAGGCATCGCGTGCAGGAAGCCATGCGAGGCTGGGGTGAGCCCGGCGAGCGCGCCGAGACGGCGGCCCTGGTCATGACCGAACTGGTCACCAACGCGGTGGAGCACACCGCGGGCCGGCGGATCCGGTGCCGCGTGCTGCGAACCCCCGGCAGGGTGCGCGTCTGCGTGTGGAACCGCGGCCGGCGCCACGCACCCGACCTGCCCGGCCCACGGAAGCCTCAGCTGTACGGAGCTCCGGCGGACGGGTCGCACGGCACGGAGGGCCCCGGCCCGGGGGCCTTCGGCGCGCCGGACGGCGCGGACGACGGCTTCAGCCTCGTGTCGGTGGCCGAGGACGGCCGTGGTCTGCTGCTCGTGGACGCGCTGGCGACGCGATGGGGCACACGCACCAGCGTGTCCGGCCGGCTGGTCTGGGCCGATATCTGAAAGCCCCGTGACGGCTCAGGCGAGCGCCGCCCGGCACTCCGGGTGACCCCAGCCGTTCGGATTCTTGGCGATCATGTCCTTGGCCGCGTACGGCTTTCCGCAGTGGCACCGGCCCGCGAACTTCGCCCGGATCGTGCCGGAGCGCGGCCGCCCTGTGGCCCCATCCGCAGACCCGCTCTTGGCGGCTCCCCCACCTGCCGCCCGGCTCTTCGTCGAGCGGGCGGGTGCCGGCACCGGCATGTCCGCGGTGCCGTACGCGGTACCCGCCGCCTGCTGCGAGACGGCCACCTCACTCGCCGCCTGGTCGGCCACCGCGTTGAGCGGGTCGCCGTCCACCTGGTGCGCCGGAACGTAGCGGAAGGTCACGCTGCGGCTGCTCAGCAGCTCGTCGATGCCGACCACCAGCTCCCGGTTGGCCACCGGCTTGCCCGCCGACGTCTTCCAGCCGTTGCGCTTCCACCCCGGCAGCCACTTGGTCACCGCGTTCATCGCGTACTGCGAGTCCATGCGCACCTCGACGGGCACGGCGGGATCGGTCGACTTCAGCAGTTCCAGCAGGGCGGTGAGTTCGGCGACGTTGTTCGTGGCGGTACCCAGCGGACCCGCCTCCCACCGCTGGGGGTTCCCCAGGCCATCGGCCACGACCCACGCCCAGGCGGCAGGTCCCGGATTGCCCTTCGATGCCCCGTCACACGCGGCGATGATGCGCTCGTTCATGCCCCGATCATGCCAGCCCGGAAGGTCAGGGCACGATCGAGTCGATGTACCCGCCGTCCACCCGCACGGCGGCGCCCGTCGTGGCCGACGCCTGCGGGGAGCTGAGGTAGACGACGAGGTTCGCGATCTCCTCGGGTTCGATCAGGCGCTGGAGCAGGGACTGCGGGCGGTGCAGGCGCATGAACGTGCGCTGGGCCTCGTCCCACGGAAGGTCCCCGCCCACCATCTCGTGGACGAAGTTCTCGACGCCGCCGGTGTGTGTGGGCCCGGCGAGCACCGAGTTCACGGTCACCCCGGTGCCCGCGGCCTCCTTGGCGAAGCCACGGGAGACGGCGAGCAGCGCGGTCTTCGACATGCCGTAGTGGATCATCTCGGCGGGGATGACGATCGCGGAGTCGCTCGCGATGTTCTGCACCCGGCCCCACCCCCGCTCGGTCATGCCGGGCAGATAGCGGCGGATCAGGCGCACCGCGCTGAGGACGTTGGTGTCGAAGTAGGCACGCCACTCCTCGTCGGTGATCTCGAGCGGCGGCCGAGGGCCGAAGATGCCCAGGTTGTTGACGAGGATGTCCGCGGCGGGCACGGCTTCCTGGAGCTCTGCGGCACCCTGTTCCGTTCCGAGGTCACAGGCGACCGTCAGGACGTCGGCGTCGGGCTCGGCGCCCCGCAGCGCGTCCGCCGCCGAGTCGAGGCGGTCCTGGCCGCGCCCGGTCAGCACGACACGTGCTCCCGCACCGGCCAGCCCGGTGGCGATGGCGAGCCCGATACCTTGCGAGGATCCGGTCACGATCGCGGTCCTGCCGGAAACATCGATACGCACGTGTGCAATCCCTTCGTCCCATGCCCACGGTGTGCGGGGTCTCCACCCTGGCACTCCGCGGCCCGGGACGCCTACCGACTGCCCGAAGTCACGTTGCCCAGCGGCCCTTGGAGCACATTGGACCGGCAGGTCGGCCAGGTCGTCGGCAGCGTGCTGGTCGCCCTCTCCGCAGCCGGTGCGTCACCGGGCGGGTGGTGCGGTCCGTGATCCCTGTCGTCAGCGACGACACCGTCGGGCCGGTCTGAACCCGGATCCGGCAGCTGGACCTGACTGCCTCGCCCACCGGGTGGCCGGGCGGACGGGCAGGTGTCGGACGCGGCTCGGGGCTCCCGGCCCGTGAAACCAGCCGGGAGCCCCGTCGAGTGCGTCAGAGAACGCCGGACCCGGAGACGGCGATCTTCGCCTTGGTCTTGCCGTTCGAAGAGCCGTACGACTCGATCTTACGGACGAGCTCCATGCCGGACTCGTCGGCGACCTCGCCGAAGACCACGTGCTTGCCGTCCAGCCACGGGGTGACGACGGTGGTGATGAAGAACTGCGAGCCGTTGCTGTTCGGGCCGGCGTTGGCCATCGAGAGCAGGCCGGGCTTGTTGTGCTTCAGGGTGAAGTTCTCGTCGGCGAACTTCTCGCCGTAGATGCTCTTGCCGCCGGTGCCGTTGCCGTTGGTGAAGTCACCGCCCTGGAGCATGAAGTCCGGGATGACCCGGTGGAACGGCGAGCCCGCGTAGCCGAAGCCCTGCTCGCCGGTGGCCAGCGCACGGAAGTTCTCCGCGGTCTTGGGGGCAACGTCGTCGAAAAGGTTGAACACGATCCGCCCTGCGGGCTGGTCGTCGATGGTGATGTCGAAATACGCCTTGATGGTCATGAGCCCATCCTGACATCACTCACCGCCTCCCGATGCACAGACCCCACCCACGGAGCTGCGAACCGCACGGGCAACGGCGTACCACGGGGGTTGATCCGTGGTATGCCGTTTCGGTCAGTCGGCCAGGCGGAAGTCGGTCAGGGAGAAACGTCGCTTCCCTCTGCCGGCGCGGTTCAGCGGTTGCCGCGGTGACCGCCGTCGCGGTGCCCCGGCCCCAGGACTCGGAGTCGACCCTGTGCCCGCGGTTGTCGGGGAGCGTGGCGGTGTCCCGGCTGTCCCACCCGTAGTGGCGGCGGTCCTGGTACACGTCGTGCCGGGTGTCACGGCCGACACCGGTGTGGACGCGGACGGAGGAGCGGCCGGGCAGCCGCAGGTCGAAGGTGTACGAGCGGCGGCTCTCGTCGGTGAGCGTCCACCCCCGAAGGTTGACGGCGTGACGACCGGTGCTGGTGACGGTCACCCACTCGGCGTTCAGGCTGCGGTTGGAGCCGCTGTCGCGACCGGGGCTGTTGTGCTGGATCTCGCCCAGGGACGACTGCCGAGCGCTGCGCCGGCCGGTGGTGACCGTGGTCCCGGCCCATCAGCCGTGGCCGGCAGGGCCGCTGCGGCGAGCAGGGCACCTGAGGCGAGAACGGTGGCGGTGATCCGTCGTGCGGAACGGGATGTGGAAACCCCTGATCATGCGGGCCCGGATGGAGCGCCGGGCGTTCTTCCGACCCGGCGTCGTGCCGGGAACACAAACATTGTCCCGCTTTCGAGGTGGCCGAAAGGTGCCCTGATCCGCGCGACGAAATGCGGACATTTCCGTCATGCACGACTGCATCCGGCACGGATCCCCACAGTCGTAGACCTGTCAACCGTTGATCGTTGCACCGACCCTTCCGGGGGGCGGCACGCATGGCCATGCCCCCTCGCCCACCCGGGTCCGGCTCCCGGTCGCGCACGGATCCAGGTGACAAAAGCGACAGCACTTACCTGGACAGCGGTTCCATTACCGCCGGGAAAGGAGCTCCTGTGTTCGAGCTTTCAGCATCCATCGCGAAGGGGCGAGACGGACACGCTGGCCGCCGCTGGTGACCATCGCGTTCACGGGTGCCATCGGATCCAGTGCCATCGTCCTGGCCATCAGGACGCCCACGGCCAGCGGGAGCAGGGTGACGGCCAGCGCCGTTCCGGCGGTGGTCAGGTTCTGGATGCGGGGGCGCGTCGGCGCGTCGGGGACCATGGTCCCCATTCGATCAGCGGGTACCCGTGGCGCCATCGGGTCACGTACTCAGGAGAACCGCTCCCCCGTACTCAGTCCGGGCCCCGTCCCCGGTTGGTGTCCGCTCCGGGCGGAGCGCGAGTCAGCCGTCCGGCTCCCCGCGGCCTACGGCGTCGGCCCGGCCGCCGGCCCCCAGCAGCCCTGTGGCCTCGAACGGGGCCCTCCGCTCCAGTTCGGGCAGCTCGCGCTTCGAGATCGCCGTGACGACCGGCGGCATCGCGGCGCGCACCGCCTGCGTGGCGCGGAGCCACGTGGGCACGTACGCGGCGGCGCTGCGCCGCTCGACCGCCCGCCCCATGCGGCGCGCCACGGTCTCCACCGGGTAGACCTTGCGCGCGGGCCGGGGCATGTGTCCCCGTAGCTCACGGAGCACGGCGTGCTGGTCGGCGTCGCGGATCATGTCGGTGTCGGTCCAGTTCAGGTAGCCGATACCGACCCCGACGTGCTCATGGGCGAGCTCGGCGCGCAGCGCGTGCGCGAAGGACTCCACACCGGCCTTGGAGGCGCAGTAGGCGCTCATCATGGGCGCCGCGCCGATGGAGGCCAGCGAGGCGATCTGCAGGTAGTAACCACGCGTGGCGCGCAGGTGGGGCAGGAAGACCCGGGCGGTGATCGCGCTGCCGATCAGGTTCACCTCGATCACGCGCCGCCAGGTCGCCGGGTCGGATTCGGCGAAGGGGCCGCCCTCGGCCAGTCCCGCGTTGGCGACCACGACAGAGACGGGCCCGAGCTGCTTCCGGACGTCGTCAGCCGTCTCCGCCATGGCGGCGTCGTCGGTGACATCGGCCTCCCAGCACTGCGCCCGGCCGGGCAGCGAATCCCGTACGGCTGCGAGGCCCGCTTCCTCCCGGCCGATCAGTGCGACCGTGGCGCCACGTCTCCCCAGATCCCGTGCGATCGCCGCACCGACGCCCCGCGCCGCGCCGGTCACGACGGCGACACGGCCGTGCAGAGGGCCGGCTGTGCCCGTCATCCGCGCCTCCTCGGGGCCGGCCGCCACGGTGCTCCGTTCCGTCGGCTCGCACCCGGACGGCGTCTCCACCCCAGCATTCCTCGTGGGCGGCCGTCCCGCGAGGTGAACAGGCGCGGACGGCGCCCCGGCAGGCCCTACGTCGGAGGGGAGGGCGGGCCCCAGTGGGAGAAGCGGGGCAGCCACTTCACCCGGTAGCCCGGATGCCCCGCGTGTTCCGCGGCCATCTGCCGGACGACGAACCCCAGCCCGACGGCGCGTCCCGAGGTGAAGTCCTGGGCCGGGCGGTCGGTGTCCAGGACCGCGATCTCCTCGTACTCGTCCAGGAGAACCCTGGTGGTCTCGATGCGGCGCAGCGTGCGCGCCGGGTCCTGGAAGGCGATGTGCCGGTCGTAGCCACGCGACCGTACGACGAACGCGATACCGCTGGTGCGGTCGTGCACCTCACCGGGTGCCTCGGCCGGCGTCCGCCAGCCGTCGCCGCCCGCTTCCCGCGCGATGCTCTCCTCCTCGGCGAGGCGTGCCCGCACGAAGGCCAACAGGTCCGAGTTGTCTGCCATCTGGTTCCGAATCCTTCTCGCTCACAGACCGCGGCGGAAGATCCACCCACCGCCACGGACCCGTTCTGCCCGACCAGCAGAGAATGCCTCACCCGCGCGCCACGAGCGCAGTCCGCACCGCGCGCGTTCCGTATGACGGACACCGCGTCCGGCTGTGACCGGCGGGAATCAGCGGGGCGGTGCCCGGCGGGCGGCCATGAGGAGCGCGATGTCGTCGGGCCGGTCCTCGTCCTGCCGGGCCTGCCCGATGACGCGGTCCGCGGTCTCGGCGAGCGGCATGCGGCCCACGGCGGCCAGGGTGGCGCGCAGTCGCTCGATGCCCTCGTCGATGTCCGTGCCCGCCTTCTCCACGAGCCCGTCCGTGAACAGGGCCAGGACGGCCCCCGGGCCGAGCCGCAGTTCCGTGACGGGGTACGAGGCATCCGGGTCGACGCCGAGCACCACACCCCCGGGGAGGTCCAGGACCTCGGTCCTGCCGTCGGGATGCCGCAGGACGGGCTGTGGGTGCCCGGCGCGCACGGCCCGGGTGGCTCCGGTCGCGGGGTCGAGCAGCACGTAGCAGCAGCTTGCGAACTGTCCGGGGTCGAGGCCGATGAGCAGCCGGTTGGTGGCACTCATGATCTCCTGCGGTTCATGCCCGATGAGCGCGAAGGCCCTTACGGCGCTGCGCAGTTGACCCATGGTGGCGGCTGCGGCGACACCGTGCCCCTGGACGTCCCCGATGACCAGGGCGAGTCCGCTGCCGGTCTCGATGACGTCGTACCAGTCGCCTCCGATCTCGATGTCCTGGGTGCCCGAGAGATAACGTCCGACGGTCTCGACGTCGTCGAGGACGGGCAGCCGGTGGGGCAACAGGGCGCCCTGGAGCCCCCGGGCGAGCGCGGCCTCGGTGTCGTAGCGCTGGGCCCGCTGGAGTGCCTGGGCGATGAGCCCGGCCAGTGCCGTGAGCACGGTGCGCTCCTCGGGGCTGAAACCGCGGGGCTGGTCGAAGCCGAGGATGCACGAACCGACCGGGCGGCCCGAGGCGATGAGCGGCAGGAAGGCGCGGGCGCCCACACTGGCGTCCATGGGGAGGCCCGGGTAGGCGTCGCTGAGTTGTTCCATGGATTCGAAGAACAGCGGCCGGCCGGTCGTCAGCGTCTGCACACCGGGGATCTGCTCATCGAGACCGACCCCTTCGAACGGGTCCAGGAACCCCTTGGGGAAGCCTGTCTCCCAGGCCAGGTAGAGGCGCCGCTCGTTCTGCAGGTAGATGGCCAGTTGTCTGCCTCCGAAGGCGGGCAGCAGTTCCTCCGTGACCACCGCCGAGACCTGACGCGCCGTGACGGCCTCCGTCAGCGCGATGGCCAGGGCGACCGGCCGGTAGAGGACTGCGGAGCGGCCGGCGGATGCGACGAGCTCACCGGCCGGGGTGACGCCGGAGTCCGGTGCGCGGGCGGGCCGCCCGGAGGGGCTGAAGGCGATCGTGACCCCGTCGCGGCCGGGGAACATCGCCACGGAGAGCCACTGGGCAGGGGTACGCCGGGCGAGGAAGTGGACGGGGTCGTCGGAGAACAGGGCTGCCCGGTGGTGGTCCTCGTAGGCGGGATTCGCGAGCCAGGGCAGCGCCTCCCCCAGAACCCGGCTCGACAGCTCGGCCCGGGTGTGGCCGAGGATCTTCTCCGCGGCGTGGTTGACGTAGGTGATCCGGCCGAGCCGGTCGTGGGAGAGCAGCCCGCGCGGGATCCGTTCGGCCGCGTCCGGGACGGCCGCGCCGTCGCCGGGGTCGAACAGGACACCGGTCAGGCGGCTCGCGTGGCCGTCGCGCTCCCCGTGACGGGAGAGCTCGACCAGGAGCGGGCGGCCGTCGGGACCCCAGAGCGGCATCCGGCGCACACGGTGTTCCTCCGACCGTGCGGCTCCGCTCCCCAGCGTCCACAGTCCGTACACGTCCTCGGGGAGGAGCCCGGCGGTGAGCGCCTCCATCGAGCGCACCGGCGCGTCCGTGGGTTCGTGGCCCAGCATCTCGTGCGTGCGGTCGTCCGCGGTGACGGTCCCGCTGCCCACGTCCCACTCGAAGTGCCCGACGCGTATCTGCCGCACGGTGTCCGAAGGCAGCCGTACGGGCAGGGGCTCACCGTCCCACTGGGCCGGCACGTCCTGCGCGGTGAGGTCCGCGCCGAGCGTCCGGGCGACGGCCTCCATCCGGCGGCGGTCGGCTCCGGAGACCGGCACCCCCCGGGTCGCGTAGCGCAGGACGAGGAGCACGCCCACAGGTGTGGTCCCGATCGTCACGGGCGCGTATAGCGATCCGAAGGGGAAGGGCAGGCCCGCCATCAGCTGCGGGAACCGCCGCATGGCGTCCTCCGCGTCGCACAGGTACACCGGCCTGTTCGAGCGGTAGGCCTCGGCCACCGGGAAGGGCCGGTTCACATGCATCCGCCACCAGGGGCGCAGCAACGGGCCGGGGAGCCCCGCGACCACTGCCATCAGCAGCAGGCCCGGGGTCGGTGAGCGCAGGTAGACGCCGCCCGCGTACCCGCCGACGGCGTCGACGGCGCTCACCACGGCCTGGGCGAGCACCAGCGACAATCCGTCAGGCTTTCGGCTGCCCTCGGGGCTCCAGGTCACACAGCCAGGATGCGCACCCCCGCGCGGGTGCGCATGTCCTGAGCCGTCGCGGTCGGCCCCGGGGCTGCGGTTGCCGGAGGACGGACCGGTGCCGTGGCGATGAGGGGCGCGGCCCCCGAGGCCGCCTCGGCGTCTGAGACCGGCCTCAGACGGGTACGGAGGGCTCGGTACCCGTCCGCGCGCACACCGAGGCGGCCGCCTCGGAGGCGAACGACAGCATGTCCCTGACCTCCTCCGGATACGGATTCGCCGTGAAGGAGCCGAGGGCCCCCATCCGGCTCAGCAGACCCGCGGTGAACGCGTCCCCCGCGCCGATCGTGTTGACGACCTCGACCGGTGTGGCCGCGACGGACACGGGCGGCGCGGTCGCCGTGTACGCCGTACTGCCTCGCGCCCCCCTGGTGAGGATCACCAGCCGTCCCGCGGCGGCCAGCTTCCGGCAGGTCTCCTCCGGATCGGTTCCCGGCCACAGCCTTTCCAGGTCCTCGTCGCTGGCCTTCACCACATGGGCGAGGCCGCACAGCTCGCGCAGCGTCGCCGAGCCGTGGTCCGCGCCCAGAGTGCGGTCCTGGCGGACGTTGGGGTCCACGACGAGGAGGGAGTGCTCGGCAGCGGCGAGAGCCGTCGCCCGCACGGCCGACGCCGCCGGCTCGACGAGGGCCGCGAGGCCGCCCACGTACACGGCCCCGAACCCTGCGGCCCGCGTGGACAGGTCCGGCAGCCGGAACGTAGCCGTGTCCTGGAGGTGGAAGTGGTACCCCGTTCCCGCGGCGCCCGGTTCGGCGACGGCCAGCGCGGTGGGCAGGCCGGAGCGTTCGCAGAGGGTGAGGTCGACCCCGGCCGCCGCCAGCCGTTCCTCGATCATCCGGGCGAAGCCGTCGCCGCCCAGGCCCCCGGCGAACGAGGCCGGGGTGCCGAGCCTGGCCAGGCCGACGGCGACGTTGGCCGGGGCCCCGCCGAACTGGGCGGACCGCACACCGCCGTCCCCGGCCACGGGTACGAGGTCGACGAGGGCCTCGCCGAGCACCAGGACGGCGCCGGGGCCGCCCGTCACGGCTCGACCACGATCTTGCGCCCGATGCCCGCCTTGAAGCGGTCGATGGCCTGGGGGTACTGGTCGAGCGGCAGCCGGTCGCTGATGAAGACGGCGGGGTCGAGGACTCCGGCGGCGAAGAGCGCGGCGGCTCGCTCGTAGCTGTGCAGGACCGCCATCGACCCGGTGATGGTGATCTCCTGGTTGTAGATCCGGTACGGCTCGATGACCGCCCTCGCCGCGTAGTCGGCGACCCCGAACTGAAGGAAGGTGCCGCCCTTGGCCACGCGGCCCAGGCCGTCCTGGATTGCGGCCGCGTTGCCGGTCGCGTCGATGACGACGTCCCAGCCGCCGGGGCGGTCCAGCTCGTCGGCCGCGGCCGCGGACCGGGAGCAGCCGAGGAGCGAGGCGGTGGCGAGGCGGTCGGGGTTGACGTCCAGGACGTCCACGCCGGCGGCACCGGTGCGCTTGGCCAGCTCCAGCATCATCAGGCCCATGGTCCCGGAGCCGTAGATGAGGACCTCGGCGCCGAGGGTGCTGTTCAGTACGTCGTAGCCGCGGACCGCGCAGGACAGCGGCTCGATCAGGGCCGCGTCCTTCACGTCGATGTGCTCGGGCAGCTTGACGCAGTTGGCCACGGGTGCGACGGCGTACTCGGCCGCGCCGCCGGCCACGGTGACGCCGATCGCGGCCCACCGCTCGCAGAGGTTGCCGCGTCCGACGCGGCAATAGCGGCACTCGTGGCAGTGCAGGGAGGGGTCGACGGCGACCCGGTCGCCGATGGCCAGCTCCGTGACGTCCCGGCCGATGCCCACGATCTCCCCGGCGAACTCATGGCCGGGGACGATCGGCAGGGTGGGCGCGAACTCGCCCTGCAGGATGTGGAGATCGGTCCCGCACAGCCCGCACGACGCGACGGACACGACGACGTCACGGGGGCCGGGCGTCGGGTCGGGGACGGTGGTGACGGAGACCTTGCCGGGGGCTTCGACGATCGCTGCCCGCATTATTTCACTGCTCCAAGAGAGAGGCCCTGGACGAGTTTGTCCTGGGCGGCGTAGCCGGCGGCGAGCACCGGCAGGGATACGACGACGGACGCGGCGCACAGCTGGGCGAGGAAGAGGCCCTGGCTGGTGACGAATCCGGTGAGGAAGACGGGTGCCGTCTGGGCGACGACGCCGGTGAGCACCCGTGCGAAGAGCAGTTCGTTCCAGCTGAAGATGAAGCAGATCAGCGCGGTGGCCGCGATGCCCGGCGCAGCCATGGGTGCGACCACCCGGGCGAGGATGGTCGGCAGCCTCGCGCCGTCGACCTGAGCGGCCTCGATGACGGACACCGGCACGTCCGCGAGGAACGACTGCATCATCCAGACCGCGATCGGCAGGTTCATCGAGGTGTAGAGCAGGACGAGGAGCCAGATGTTGTCCAGCATCCCGGCGTTCTTGGCGAACAGGTAGATGGGGAGGAGCCCCGCGACGACCGGCAGCATCTTCGTGGAGAGGAAGAAGAACATCACGTCCGTCCACTTGGGGACGCGCCGGATGGAGAGGGCGTACGCCGCCGGGAGCGCCAGCAGCAGCACCAGGACCGTCGAGAAGAAGGAGGCGCCCAGCGAGTTGAGCAGGGGCGGCCACGGGGTGACACCCGTGTCGGCGCCGAAGAAGGCCCGGTAGCCGTCGAGGGTGAGCGGCGCGAAGACGGACGGCGGGTTGGTGGCGGCGTCGGACTCCGCGTGCAGCGAGGTCAGCAGCATCCACAGCGCGGGCAGGCAGAAGACGAGTCCTGCGGCCCAGGCCAGCAGGCCCAGCACGGTGGAGCGGCGTTTGGCCCGCCGCAGGAGCCGTTGCGGGGACGGAGCGGGCGCGGGGACGGTGGCAGTGGTCATGCGCGGTTCGCCTCCTCACTGAAGAGGGACGAGACGGTCCGGAGCGCGAAGGTCGCGATGATGATCGTGCCGATCACCACGACGACTCCCGCGGCGGACGCAAGTCCGTATTCGTGGGCCTGGTAGAAGGTCTGGTAGATCGTGTAGGGAAGGTTGGCGGTACCGAGTCCGCCTGCGGTGATCGTGAACACCGCGTCGAAGTTCTGCACGATGTAGACGGCGCCGAGCAGGATGCCGAGTTCGAGGTACCTGCGCAGGTGCGGCAGGGTCAGGTAGCGGAAGGTCTGCCAGGCGCTCGCACCGTCGAGGCGCGCGGCCTCGACGACTTCGGCGGGGCGGCTCTGGAGTCCCGCGAGCAGGATCAGCATCATGAACGGCGTCCACTGCCAGACCAGCGCGGCGATGACCGCGAGCAGCGGCATGTCCGCGATCCAGTCGGGCTGGCTCGGGTTCGTGTCGCCGAAGAGGTCGCCCAGCCAGCTGAGCGCGCCGTTGAGGAGGCCGTACTCGGGGTTGTAGAGCGCGTGCTTCCACAGGAGGGCGGCGGAGACGGGCACGAGCAGGAACGGCGTGATGAGCAGGGTACGGACCATGCCCCGGCCGAAGAACGTACGGTCCAGGAGCAGCGCGAGGGCGAGTCCGACGACCACGGTGGCGATGACGACGCCCGCGGTCAGCAGGATCGTGGTGAGGACCGAGTCGCGGAGCGCCGCGTCGGTGAAGACGGAGGCGTAGTTGCCGAGCCCGTTGAAGGCGCGTTTGTCCGGGTTGAGCGAGTTCCAGTCGAAGAGGGAGATCACCAGGGTCGCCACGAACGGCAGCTGGGTGACGACTATCAGGAAGACCAGCGCCGGCAGCAGCGGAGCCCTGGTGGCCCAGGCCCGGGGGCCGGTTTTCTTACGGGCGGGGGCGGCGGCTGGCCGGGGTGGCGACTGGGGGGTGGTGCCGACTGCTGTGGTCATCGGTACTCCTTGGCGACCTGTTCGGCCAGCTTCTGGGAAGTGGCCAGCGCCTTGTCGACGGACTGGCGGCCGGCGATGGCCGCGCTGATCTCCTGCGCGACCCTGGTGCCGAGATCGGTGAACTCGGGGATGCCTACGAACTGGATCCCGGGCACGGGGCGCGGCTGGGTGCCCGGGTTCTTCGGGTCGGCGCCGGAGATGGCCTGCTCGGTGACGTCCGCGAAGGCGCCCGCCGCCTTGCGGTATTCGGGGTTGTCGTAGGTGGAGGCCCGCTTGCCGGCCGGTGCGTTGGACCAGCCGCTGGTCTCACCGACGAGCGACTCGTACTCCTTGCTGGAGGCCCAGGAGACGAACTTCCATGCGTCGTCGGTCTTCTTGGAGGCCTTCTGGATGCCCCACGCCCAGGTGTAGAGCCATCCCGAGCTCTTCGTCTCCTCGACCGGCGCGGGTACGTAGCCGATCTTCCCCTTGATCGGGGAGCCTGCCGCTTCCAGGGAGCCGGCGCCGGCCGTGGCGTCGTACCACATGGCGGTCTTGCCCTGGGTCATGTTGTTGAGGCACTCGGCGTAACCGGCCTGGGAGGCGCCGCGTTCCCCGTGCTTGCGCACGAGGTCGACGTAGAACTGGGTGGCCTTCTTGAACTCGGGTGAGGTGAGCTGGGGTTTCCAGTCCTCGGTGAACCAGGTGCCGCCCATGGTGTTGACGACGGTGGTGAGCGGTGCGATGAGCTCGCCCCAGCCGGGCAGTCCGCGCAGGCAGATGCCCTTCATGCCGGGTTCGGCGCCGTCCGCCCGCGCCGCGAGCCCGGCCACCTCTTCCCAGGTGGGGCGCTCGGGCATCGTCAGCCCCTTCGCCTCGAAGACGTCCTTGCGGTACATGAGGAAGGAGGACTCGCCGTAGAAGGGTTCGGCGTAGAGCTTGCCCTCGGCGGTGAGCGAATCCCTCAGGGGTTCGAGGATGTCGTCCTGGTCGAAGGCGGTGTCCTTCGCCGCGTAGGAGTCGAGCGGGTGCAGCCAGTCGTTCTTCGCGAAGAAGGGCACTTCGAAGTTGCTGATGGTGCCGACGTCGTACTGTCCGGCCTGGTTGGAGAAGTCCTGACTGATCTTGTCGCGGACGTCGTTCTCCGGGAGCACCGTGAAGTGGACCTTGATGCCGGTCTCCTCGGTGAAGTGCTCGGCGGTGAGCTTCTGAAGCTCGACCATCTGCGGGTTGTTCACCATGAGTACGTTCAGTGCGTCACCGCCTCCGAACGCGGTGCCGCCTGCTCCGGCGCACCCGGCGGCGAGGAAGGCCATCACCGCCGTGCCCGCGACCGCACGCACGCGGGTCCCACGGCGTCGTTGCTGGTGGGGCATAAGTAATTCTCCTGATCGGTCGTAGCGGCTCGCGGATCTCTGCCCGCGCCCTCCGGTTCTCCTGACGGTTTCCGGGCATGGCGGGCCTGTCCTCCGGCCTCCTGACGGGAACGGGGAGGCGGGCGGGGGACGAGTCTGTGGGGGGGGTGGGGACGGTGGTCCGGGGACCGCCGTCGGGTCGGTTCAGACGCGGATGACGTTCGGGCCGAGCAGGGAGTAGCGCTGGGCCTCAGCCGACGGCAGTCCGGTGTCGGTGACGACGGCCTCGAAGTCTCCGACGTCGGCGAAACGGCAGAAGCTCACCGCGCCGAACTTCGAGTGGACTCCGGCGAAGACGCGGCGGCGGGCGCTGCGCATGGCCTGCGCCTTGACCTCGCCGACCGCCGGGTCCGGGGTGGTCAGCCCGTACTGGCGGGAGATTCCGTTCGCACCGACGTAGGCCAGGTCGATGACGAAGTCGGCGAGCATGCGCGTGGCCCAGTGGTCGACGGTCGCCATGGTGTTGCCGCGCAGGCGCCCGCCGAGCAGGAGCACGGCGGTCTTCTCCACGTCCGCGAGGACCGTCGCGACGGCCAGGGAGGCGGTGACCACGGTCAGCGGCCGGTCCTGGGGAAGGGCTTCGGCGATGAGCTGCGGGGTGAAGCCCTCGTCCACGAAGACCGTTTCGGCGTCACCGAGCAGGTCGGCGGCAGCCGTCGCGATCCGTGACTTCTGCGGCACGTGGTGCGTGGTGCGCATCGCCAGGGTGGTTTCGAACCCGGCGCTCTCGACCGGGTACGCACCACCGTGCGTGCGCCGCACGAGACCGTGTTCCTCAAGCGTGTGCAGATCGCGCCTGATGGTCTCCTTGGCCACCTCGAACCGTTCGGCCAGCCGGTTCACATCGACCGAACCGTCCCGGCGAGCCGTCTCGAGTATTCCTCGTCGGCGTTCCTCGGTGCCCACGACACCATCCCTGCGCTAGTGCGAATCTTCCCTGGCCCCGGCGTCCGTTCGGGCCACGCATTGTTTGTACAAGCAGAAACGGCTGTTCGGCCAGCTTCTTCGCGCCATGGGCTGTGCCCGTTGACGCCCGTTTCCCCACAGGTCTCCTCGCTGGTGGGCGGCGTTCTCCTGACAGTACGGCGCACGCACGGTGCCTTCTTCGCCGGATATCGCGCCCGTTTCACGCCCGCCATCGGTCACGCAGACATCGGAGGCCGGTGCCGCATTCCCGGATCGCGGCGGAAACGGCCCGAAAATGCCCGATTGGGCGCCCCAACGCCTGATTTCAGCCAACAACTCATGCCTCAGGGGTCTCAGTGCTTAAAGGCGGCGGGAAGCTCCACACACTCACCTGGCAGTCGCCCTGCGAGCCAACGACGGCCGTTCACCTGCAAGTTGCTGTGGCAGACTTCGCAGGTGGAGCGGTTCACCTCATCTGCAACGGAGCTCGTCATGACGCCTGGGACGCCTCAGCCCCCGATCGACACCAGCAGGCCCCACTCGGCGCGGGTCTACGACGCACTGCTCGGCGGCAAGGACAACTACCCGGTGGACGAGGCGGTGGCCCGGCAGTTGCCGGCCGAGGCGAAGGCGGGCGCGTTCCAGAACCGTGCCTTCATGAACCGCGCGACGGCCTGGCTGGCCGGCGAGGGGGTCAGCCAGTTCCTGGACATCGGCACGGGCATCCCGACCGCGCCGAATCTCCACCAGATCGCCCAGGAGATCAATCCGCGCTCACGGGTCGTCTACTGCGACAACGACCCGATCGTGCTGCGGCACGCGGAGGCCCTCCTGGTCAGTACTCCGGAGGGGGCCACGGACTACGTGCACGCGGATGTGCTCGAGCCCGTCACCATCCTCGACGCGGCGCGCAAGGTCCTGGACTTCGACCGCCCCGTCGCTCTCTCGCTCCTGGGGCTCCTCCACTTCCTCCCCGACGACCTGGACCCGCGGGCCATCGTGCGCACCCTGGCGGACGCCCTGCGGCCGGGCAGCTACGTCGTGCTGTCCCAGGGCGCCTCGGACGTGAACCCCGAGCGCGGCGAACAGGGTGCGGCCGAGTACGGCAAGGGCGGCATCCGGCTCGCGCTGCGCACCCGCGCCGAGTTCGCCGGCTTCTTCGAGGGCCTGGACATCGTCGAGCCGGGTCTGGTGACGGCCCCCGAGTGGTTCCGCGGCACGCCGGCCCCTCAGCCGGAGATGAGCGGCGTCTACGTCGCGGTCGCCCGGATCCCGTAGCACCGGTCCGGAAGGGGACGTGACCATGGCCGAAGGCCACCCGCACGCGGCAGCCGAGGCGTTCGACGCCATCGGGGCCGACTACGAGACGGCCTTCGCCGGCTCGGCCGCGCACCACGCCTCGCTGGACCGGCTGCTGGAGCGGTTGCCACCGCGCGGCAGGGTTCTGGACGTCGGAAGCGGCACGGGCCGGCCGACCGCCCGCACCCTGGCGGCCGCCGGGCACGAGGTGCTGGGGATCGACGTCTCGCCCGTCATGGTGGAACTGGCGTCCGCCCGTGTTCCTGAGGCATCCTTCCGCTGTGCCGACATCCGTGAGGTCCCGTTGGAGGGGGAGAGCTTCGACGCGGTCTGTGTCTACTTCTCGCTCCTGCAGATGTCGCGCGACGAGCAGCGCTCCCTCGTGCGCCGCCTGACGGCGGCCCTCAGGCCGGGCGGTCATCTGGTGCTGGCGACGGTTCCGCTGGACGTGGAGGGGGTGAGCACCGTCTTCATGGGCCAGGAGGTACGGGTGAACAGCTTCGGCCCGGAGGCGTTCAGGGCGCTCGCGACCGGTGCCGGGCTCACCGTCGTACACGAGGACGGCACGGTGTTCACGCCGTCCCATCCGGGGGCGGTGCCCGAACCCCACCTCTTCCTGGACTGCCGTCGGTGACCTGACGGCGTTCCGTCACACCGGACCGTGCGCCTCCGGCTGCAGCAGTTGTTCCGTCCAGATGACCTTCCCGCCGTCGTCGGTGTAGCGGGTGCCCCAGCGTTCGGCCAGCTGGGCGACGAGGAACAGTCCCCTGCCGCCCTCGTCCGTGCTGGCCGCCTGGCGCAGGTGGGGCGAGGTGCTGCTGCGGTCGGACACCTCGCAGATCAGCGTCCGGTCACGGATCAGCCGTACGCGGATGGGCCCGTTGGCGTAGCGGATGGAGTTGGTGACCAATTCGCTGAGGATCAGCTCGGTCGTGAACGCCTCTTCGACCAGATTCCAGTCGGTCAGCTTGCGGGACACGTCGGAGCGGACCCTGGCGACCGCCGAGGGGTCGGAGGGCACGTCCCACTCGGCCACGTTCTCTGCGGCGAGACGGCGGGTGCGGCCGACGAGCAGCGCGACGTCGTCGCGCGCCCTGGCGGGTACCAGGACGCGGATGACGGCCTCGCACGTCTCCTCCGGTGTCCGGCCGGGGTGTCCGGACAGGGTGTCGCGCAGTAGTTCCAGCCCCTCGTCGATGTCGCGGCGCCGGTCCTCGACGAGCCCGTCCGTGTAGAGCACCAGTCGGCTGTCCTGCGGAAGTTGTACGTCCAGGGTCTCGAAGGGCATGCCGCCCAGCCCGAGGGGCGGACCTCCGGGCACATCCGCGAACACGGCGTCGCCGTCGGGGCTGACGATCACCGGCTGGAGGTGGCCCGCCCGTGCCATGGTGCAGCGGCCGGACGCCGGGTCGTAGATCGCGTAGAGGCAGGTGGCCCCGGTGACGCCGCCTCCCTCCGAGCCCTCGGCCGACTCGTCCAGGTCGATACGCGCCACCAGCTCGTTCAGGTGCCACAGCAGCTCGTCGGGGGGCAGGTCCAGGGTGGAGAAGTTGTGGACCGCCGTGCGCAGGCGCCCCATGGTGGCGGCGGCGTGGAGCCCGTGGCCGACCACGTCGCCGACCACGAGTGCGACGCGGGCCCCGGGCAGCGGGATGATGTCGAACCAGTCGCCGCCGACGCCGCCCAGCCCTCCGAGCCCTGCCTGCGCGGGGAGGTACCGGTAGGCGGCCTCGATGGCGCTCTGGTCGGGAAGCCCCTGCGGCAGCAGGCTGCGCTGCAGGGTGACCGCCACGTTGTGCTCGCGCGTGTAGCGGCGCGCGTTGTCGACGCTCACCGCGGCGCGGGCGACGAGTTCCTCCGCGACGGACAGGTCCTCGTCCTCGAAATGCTCGGGTTTCTGTGCCCGCCAGAACGTGGCCACGCCCAGGATGACGCCCCTGGCCCGCATCGGGACGGCGATCATCGAGTGGAATCCGGACCGAACGATGCGCTCGGCGCGGTCCGGGTTCTGCTGCTGCCAGCCGGAGCGCTGTGCCAGATCGTTGTCGAGGACGGCTTCGCCCCTGAGCAGACCGGCGCCGACGACCGTGGTCGGCATGAAGCGGATCACCGAGTCCAGGGGATAGAGCCCCGTGTCGTCGCGGGGGCCGCTGAAGGCCGAGCGGCGCAGGCCCTCAGCAGTGGCGCGGGCGGCCGTGGGTTCCTCGCCGCGCAGCACGCCCGCGGCGATATCGACGGTGGCGTAGTCGGCGAACCTGGCCGTGGCGAAGTCCGCCAGTTCCTCACACGTCCGTACGACATCCAGGGCGGTGCCGATCTCCGTGCCCGCGTCGTAGAGGAGTTTCAGCCTGCCGCGCGCCACGGCGGCCTTGCCCATGAGGGCCTGCAGCTCCGTGGTGTCGCGCAGGGTCGTCACGCTGCCGGGCGGCCCGCCGTTCCTGTCGGTGGCCCGCTGGCTGACGGCCAGGAGCCGCGCGCCCACGGAGTGCACCTCGTCCGTCGCGCTGCGCCCCGATTCCAGGAGCCCGGTGATCACGGGGTCGAGGCCGAGGCCGGTCACGGGTGACCCCTCGATGTCCGCCGGAAGCCCGAGGAGTCTTCGCGCCTCGTCGTTGGCCAGCAGGAGCCGCCTGTCGCCGCTGACGATGACCACACCTTCGCGTACGGCGTGCAGAACGGCGTCGTGGTGCTCGTACATCCGCGTCATCTCGGTCGGGCCGAGACCGCGTGTCTGGCGTCTCAGCCGCCTGGTGACGAGTGCGGTACCTCCCATGGTGAGCAGCAGGATGCCCGCGGCCGAGCCGAACAGGAGGGGGAACTGGCCCTCGGCGACCCCGCTGACCTTCTTGATGGTGATTCCCGCGGACACCAGGCCCACGACGTCGCCGTTGGCTGCGGTCACGGGCACCACGGCCTGGACCAGCGGGCCGATCGTTCCCTCGATCTTCTCGGTGACGACTCGGCCGTCCAGGGCGGGGGCCACATTGCCGACGAACTTCCTGCCGATCCTGTCGGGCAGTGGATGGGTGTAGCGGACGGACTCCAGGTTCATGACGACGACGAAGTCGACCCCGGAGCCCTTCCGTGCCGCCTCGGCCTTCGGCTGGAGCACGGTGCTCGGGTCGGGGCTCCGCAGAGCCTCTTCCATGCCGGGGCCGTTCGCGAAGGTCTCGGCGACTGCGACCGACCGATTACGGGCTTCGCGTTCGCTGCCGGCCCGGGACTGCAGCACGAGCGCGACCACGGATGCAGCGACGAGCAGCACCACGATCGCCACTTGCAGGAGGAAGACCTGACCAGCGAGGGTTCTCATTCGGAGAATCGAACGCGGGCGGCCGTAGCGTCCGGCCATGTTCCCCTTTCTACACGGCTTCCCGCTTGCTCGCCGCCCCGCCGTCCTCAAGGGCCGACCGGTCGGCCGAAGCGCACCTGGACGCCGGGTGAGTCCATCACGCTCAGCGGCTCCCCGACGGGCGCGGGCAGTCCCGCCGCCGTCACCAGGCTCTCGTCACACTCGAGCAGCCCGGCACGGCGCAGGGGTCGTCCGACGCGGTGCGTCCGCAAGGGGACGAGTCCGACGTGGGTGACGCCGTCCACGGCCGCCCGGTGCGGGAGCGTCAGGTCCAGCCAGGACTGAGTCATCAGCGGGTTCATCGCCGGGTGCGGCGGGTCGGGAGTGACGGGCTGCGGCGTACGGAGTCTGGGCGGCACCCGGACAGAATGACAGACGGGGCGGCAACTCCGGTATGAGGTACGGCATACGGCTATTGCAGGGCGCGTACCGCGGCACTGAACAACGGGGGCAGCCGGTGTGCGGCAGGCACGATCAGGCCGGCGGTCAGCCGATGCCCCGCCGCGCCCAGCAGTGCCCTGGTGAGCAGCCGGTGGCGTCGCGTCAGCCGTGCCCATCTGGCGGGGTAGTCCTCGGGCCGTCCCGCGGCGAGGCAGTCGACCGCCGCCGACGCGGTCGCCGCTGCCATGGCGACGCCCTCACCGGTGAGGGCGTCGACGTAGCCCGCCGCGTCACCGGCCAGCAGGACCCGCCCGGCTCCCGGTGTGACCGCGGTCCGGCGCAGGGGGCCCGCGCCGCGTACGGGTCCGGCCTCCAGGCCCTGGAGCGTGCGGGCCAGCGCGGGGAAGGCGGAGAGGTGCTGCTCGTGGGAGCCGCGGAGACGGCTGAGTACGGCGACACCCACCAGCCCCTCCCCCACCGGTGTCACGTACGCCTCACCTCGGCGCGACCAGTGGACTTCGACGAAGTCCGTCCAGGGCGCGATCCGGTAGTGACGGCGCAGTCCGTACCGGCGCGGTGCGGAGCAAGGACGTTCCAGACCGAGCGCGCGGCGCACCGGTGAGTGCAGGCCGTCGGCGGCGATGAGCCAGCGAGCGGTCAGCCCCGCCGCCGTGACGCTGTCGGAGCCCTGGCGCACCTCCCCCACCCGCCCCTCGACGACGCGTACTCCGAGCTCCTGTGCCCGCCGGTGCAGGGCCGTGTGCAGCGCGGTCCGCCGGGCGCCGAGTCCGGGGTGGCCCTGGAAGGCCGCCTCCGCCTGCCGGGCGCCCTCGATGTACCGGATCCCCCGGAGTTCGATGCCGGACGGGGTGACACCCAGCGTGCGCAGGGCCGCCACTCCGCTGGGCATGATTCCCTCGCCGCAGGCCTTGTCCACGGGCGTGGGGCGGGGTTCGACCACGACGGCCTCCAGGCCGGTCATGGCGGCCCGGATCGCCGCCGCCAGGCCGGCCGGTCCGCCGCCCGCCACCAGGATGTCGATCACGCGTGTGCGTCCGCTCCGGCGAGGCGGGTCAGCGCGACGTCCTCACACCGGATGCGTACGGCCATGAGCGCGGCGTTGAGCACGGTGAACAGGACGGCGGTCACCCAGGCCCCGTGGACCAGCGGCAGGGCTGCCCCTTCGGCCGCGACCGCGAGGTAGTTGGGGTGGCGCAGCCACCGGTAGGGCCCGCCGGTCACCAGGGGCAGACCGGGGACGACGATGACCCGGGTGTTCCAGCGGCGCCCCAGTGTGCGGACGCACCACCAGCGCAGCGCCTGCGCGGCGGCCACCACCGCCACCATGGCCCAGCCGAGCCAGGGCACGAACGGGCGGCCGGCCAGCCATGTCTCGGCGAGACACGCGGCGAGCAGGGCGGTGTGCAGGGCCACCATCACCGGGTGGTGCCCGCGACCGGCTTCGGTGCCGCCCCGGGCCAGGCTCCAGCGGGCGTTGCGCAGGGCCACCGCGAGCTCGGCCAGGCGTTCGGCGGCGACGGCCAGGACGAGGGCCGTGTACCAGGTCATGAGTTCCTCCGGGCTACCAGCGCAGCAACACCAGTTCGCAGCAGAAGCCGGGACCCATGGCCATCATGAGACCGGGCGTGCCGGGTTCGGGCCGCCGCTGTTCCATCGTGTCCCGCAGGACGTGCAGGACCGAGGCCGACGACAGGTTGCCGACCTCGGCCAGCGAACGCCAGGTGACGTCGAGAGCGCCCCCGGGCAGGGACAGGACGTCGGTGACGGCCTCCAGGACCTTGGGTCCGCCGGGGTGGCACACCCAGCGGGCGATGTCCTTCGGTTTCAGTCCGTGCTGTTCCAGGAAGCCGCTGACGTCCTCGGCGAGGTACCGGCGTACGACGTCGGGGACGGCCGGGTCGAGCACCACGGTGAAGCCGGAGCTCCGGATGTCCCAGCCCATGACGTGGCCGGTGTCCGGGTACAGGCGGCTGCGGGTGTCCACCACCTCGGGGCCGTCCGCCGGCGTCCCGCGCCCGCCACCGCCGACGAGGACCACGGCCGCGGCGCCGTCGCCGAACAGCGCGGTGGCGACCAGGTTGGCGGGGCTGGCGTCGTCCCGCTGGAAGGTCAGGGAGCAGAGTTCGACCGAGAGCAGCACGGCCACCTGTCCGGGCCGGCCGAGCAGGTGGTCGTGCAGCCGTGCCACCCCGGCGGCTCCTGCGACGCAGCCCAGGCCGAAGACGGGGAGCCGCTTCACATCAGGGCGCAGCCCGAGACGTCCGACGAGCCGCGCGTCGATGGAGGGCGCAGCGATCCCCGTGACCGAGGTGAACATCAACAGGTCCACGTCGGCGGGGCGCAGCCCGGCCTTGCGCAGGGCGCCGCGAACGGCTTCGGCCCCGAGGTCGACGGCCGCGCGGATGAACTCGTCGTTCGCGGCGCCGAAGCCGTCCAGTTCGCCGTAGCGCTCCAGGGGCAGCACCATGTTCCGGGTGCGCACGCCCGCGTTCGCGTGGATCCTGTCCAGCACCCGGCGGTCCGCGCCTGCGGGCAGGCAGGTGCGCGCCACCATGTCGGTGACGGCGCGCTGGGGGTGGCGGCGCGGTGGCAGGACTCCGTGCACAGCCGCGATCCGGGTCACCCTGGCCACCGCTTCGGAAAGGTCATGACCCACATCCTGCCCACACAACCGGGCAATTCCGTGCACATGCGACGCGCGGCTGCCGTGTTCGCACACGCCGGTGTCCCTACGATCGCCCCGTGGACACCACGGAACGGCCACGGACACACGCCCGCGCCCCGCGCCTGCCGCGCCGGACGGCGGGGCTGGCGCTGTCCTGCCATCCGGGGCCCGTCGCGGCCGTGACCGTGCTCGTCACCGCACTGGCCGTCACCTCGGGTCCGGGGGGCGGCCGTCGGGTGCTGGTCGCAGGGGCCGTGCTGACCGGGCAGCTCTCGGTGGGCTGGTGCAACGACGCGTTCGACGCCCGCCGCGACGCCGAGGCCGCGCGCCCGGGGAAACCGGTGGCGCGGGGCGCGGTGGGCCCGGGCGTGGTGTGGGGGGCGGCGTTCACCGCGCTGTCCCTGTGCGCGGTGCTGTCCCTCGCGTGCGGTGCCGTGGCGGGTGCGGCGCATCTGACCGGGGTCGTGGCGGCGTGGGCGTACAACCTGAGGCTCAAGGAGACGGTGCTGTCCTGGCTGCCGTACGCGATCGGATTCGGCAGCCTTCCGTGCCTGGTCACCCTGAGCCTGCCCGGGAGCCCGTGGCCCGCGTGGTGGGCGGTGGCGGCGGGCGCGCTGCTCGGCGTGGCGGCGCATCTCGGCGACGTGCTGCCTGACATCGAGGCGGATCTGCGGGCGGGCATCCGCGGTCTGCCCCAGCGGCTGGGTCCGGTCCGCACCCGGCTCCTGCTGCCCGTCCCGCTGGTGGCGGGCACCGCCGTACTGGTCCTGGGGCCTGCGGGGGTGCCCGGCGGGCGGGGTGTCGTCGTCCTCTCCGGGGTCGCTCTCTGCGCCGTGGTTGCGACGACGGCATGCGCCTGTCCACGGCCGGTGGGGACCTGGCGCAAGGCGGCGCTCGCGGGGACGGTGGCGGTGGCGGCGGCCGATGTGGGGCTGCTGCTGGCGCGGGGCACGGAGATCGCCTGACGGCCCGTACGGATACCGTGCCATCCGTACAGGCCTCAGGTGTGGCGGTGCCGCTACTGGCCGGCGAGACCGGTGTGCGCGATACCGCGCACGATCTGCCGCTGGAAGAACGCGAAGACGATCAGGAGCGGCATCCCGGCGATCACGAGCGAGGCCATGATCTGGGCGTACCGCACCCCGAAGGTCGACTGGACGTTGACGAGGCCGACGGGCAGGGTCATGCCGCCCGGGTCGGTGGTCACGAGGAACGGCCACAGGAAGTTGTTCCAGGTGGAGATGAAGGTGAAGATCGCGACGGCCGCCAGCACGGGCCGGGACAGCGGGATGACGATCGTCCAGAAGACCCGCCAGCGGCCGGCGCCGTCGACGAAGGCCGCCTCCTCCAGTTCCCGTGGCACGCCTTCGAAGAATTTCACCAGGATGAACACCATGGCGGGCACGGCGACCTGGGGCAGGATCACGCCCCAGTAGGTGTCGACGAGACCGAGCGTGACCATCTCGCGGAAGAGGGGGGCGATGAGCACCTGCGGGGGCACCATGATGCCGGCGAGCACCAGCCCGTAGAGCGGCCTCCGGCCGCGGAAGTCGGTGCGGGTGAATCCGTACGCTGCCATCGCGCACGTCACGACGGTCAGCAGGGTGGTCATGACGGAGATGTACACCGAGTTCATGAGCCAGACCATCAAGTCGCCCGACTCCCAGACCTTGCCGTACGCGTCGAAGGTGACGCGCGAGCCGATCCAGGAGAGCGGCGTCCTCGTCGTGTCGCCCTCCGGTTTCAGGGAGGTGGCGACGGCCCAGGCGAGCGGCAGGAGCCAGGCCGCGGTGATGAGCAGGGCGACGACGAGCAGGACGATCCTGCCGCGCGTCCAGCGCGGGCGGCGGCCCCCTGCATCGGCGGACCGCTCCGCCCGTGAGGTGGGGCGGCTGGTGACGGTGGTGGAACCGCTCACTTCGCGGCCTCCTCAGCTCGGCGCCGGGACAGCAGCGGCTGCACCAGGGAGACGGTCAGGATCAGGGCGAAGAAGATGTACGAGACGGCCGAGGCGTAGCCGACGCGGTAGCCCGTGAAACCCTGCTGGTAGACGTACTGGAGGATCGGCCGGGTGGAGCCGTCGGGGCCGCCGCCGGTCATGATGTAGACCTGGTCGAAGATCTTCAGCGAGGCCAGCACCTGGAGGACCCCGACCACTCCCGTGGTGCGACGGAGCATCGGCAGGGTGATGTGCAGGAGACGCTTCCCGGCGCCGGCACCGTCCAGCTCGGCGGCCTCGTACAGATGCGCCGGGATGGCCTGGAGGGCGGCGAGGTACAGCAGGAAGTTGAAGCCGACGGTCCACCAGACGGTGGTCGCCACGACGCTGAGCATGGCGTACCGCTCGTCGGTCAGCCAGCCGATCTCCGGCGTCAGTCCGACGGCGGCGAGCATCTGGTCGGCGAGACCGAAGTCGGACGGCAGGATCATGTGCAGGAACAGCAGGCAGACGACGCCGGACGGCAGCAGGAAGGGCGCGAACCAGCTGAGCCGCCACAGCCACTGCACCACCTGGAGCTGGTGGGCGAGCAGGGCCAGCACGAGACCGACGACGACGAGGGGCACGGTGGACAGGACCGTGAACCACACGGTGTTCCACAGCGAGGACCAGACCTCGGGGTCGCGCACCGCCTCTGCGTAGTTTTCCAGGCCTACGAACTCACCTCCGGTGCCGGTGATGTTGTCGCTGGTCAGGCTCATGCCAAGGCCGGATATCAGCGGCCAGATCAGGAAGGCGGCGTACACGAGGAAGAAGGGTGCGATGAACACCAGCCCGTGTTCGGCCCACTTCCTGCGCACACCGCGGGGCTGCCGCCCGTTCGCGTCCCCGTTGGGCTTCGCCAAGGGCGCCGGCGCCGCCGCGGTGGTGGAGGTCATGAGGCGGCTCCCGGAAGGGGGTTGCGGGTGTCGAGGAGTGTCCGCAGCCGGGACTTCGCCTCGGTCAGGGCGTTGCGCGGGCTCCTGGACCCGGTGAAGACCCCGGAGAAGACGGCGCCGAGCTCGATCCACATCCGGGAGGCGGAGCCGGCGAACCACGCGGGTTCGTCGAGCGCCACGTCGTCGATGACGGAGCGGTACTCGGACTGCGGCTTGAGTGCGAGGTAGGCAGGATCGTCGAGCACCGGCAGATAGGCGGGCACGTGTCCGCCCTGGGCCCAGGCCACGGAGTTCTTCAGCATCCACGCGGCGAGAGTGTGCGCCGCCTCGTTCGGGGCGCCGCCGCGGTCGCTCTGGTGCGGCAGGACGAAGGCGTGGCAGTCGGCCTGGGTGGCCGCGGTCCCGAACAGCGCGGGGATGCGGGTCATGGAGAACGGGAGTCCGGTGGCCCTGAACGTGGAGATCTCCCATTCGCCGTTGAGGTGGAAGGCGGTCTTCCCGCCGCTGAAGACACCGACGGATCCGGTGTAGTCGACGCGGCGCACCATCAGCCCCTCCTCGATGAGCCGGGCCAGGTACTCCAGCACCCGCAGCGCCTTGGCGTCGTCGAGCGCGAGGCGCTTGCCGTCGGCGGAGAGCACCGCGCCGCCGGCCTGCGCGTAGAAGCTGGAGAAGAGGCGCCAGGGAGTGATGCAGTCGGGTCCGAGCGTCTCGGTCACCAGTCCCGGCTGTCCGGTCGCCTTCTTCGCGGCGCGCAGCGCGTCGGCGAACTCCTCCGCACCGCTGATCGGCTTGAGCCGGCCGCCGGACAGGAGTCCGGCCTTCTCGCAGATCTCGGTCTGGTAGTAGAGGACAAAGGGGTGGGTGTCGAGCGGGACGGCGTACTGCTTGCCTCCCACCTGGCCACGGCGCCAGATCTCCGGGGGGAAGTCCTGCTCCCGCACCCCGCGTTCGGCCAGCAGACCGAGGTCGAACGGGTCGAGGAGCCTGCCGGGGGCGAAGCCCGCCAGCCGGGCGAGGTGCAGGGCGGCGACCTCGGGGGCCCTGCCGCCGGCGCCGGCCATGCCCAGCTTGGTGTAGTACGGGGCACCCCATTGCAGGGTCGAGGACTCCAGAGCGATGTCCGGGTGCGCGGCCCGGAAGTCGTCCAGCATGCCCTGCATGTTGACACCGTCACCGCCGCCGAACAGATGCCAGTACCGCAGCAGGGTCTGCCCCGGACCCGCGGCGGTCGCGGGCGCGGCGCATCCGGACAGGGAGCCCAGGGCTCCGGCGACGGCCAGGGCTCCGGCACCACCCGCGAGGGCTCGGCGCCGACTGAGGAGAGGTGGTTGCATGGCGGCTCGTCTCGGCTCGTCTCTGGGGTGCGGGGACGCGTGAAGAGGAGGCGACGCGTTCGATATCTCGACGCGTGCCCGCCACTTCGGACGGGACCGTAGGCGCGGGAAAACGCGGCGTCAATGACTCGCGCTGAAATTGCGAACAATGTTCGATATCACGAACATTCATTCCCTCTTCGCGCCATGGACCGGCGGCGGGAACGCACACGCATGGACACGCGCGAGGAGATATCGCGGGGATGCGCTCACATTTCTTACTGGGGGGTAGGCCCACCCCGCACCCTTGCTATACCTTCCGTCTAACAAGCGGACGGAAGGCCGCCCTCACGGGCCGGCGCCGGTCCTCTGCTCGACGCTGCCGCCATGTCCGTACGCCCGCACGGCATATGACGCATCGTCATCTGCATCATCCATGTGAATCGCCAAGGACACCGCTGACCGACCAAGGAGCCGCACCATGGCAAGCAGCACTGTTCGACCGGATGCCGAGGACCGTCCGTCCGAGGACCACCTCACTCGCCGCCTGCTCGAATCGGCCGCCACGCTGGCGTACGACCCCGCCACGGAGGTCGACTGGGACACGCCGCTGGACAAGGAGTTCCACGGTGCGAGCCCGGAGTGGAGCACCCTCTACGGCACAGCGTACTGGGGCGAGCTGACCGAGGAGCAGCGCAAGGAGCTCACGCGCCAGGAAGCCGCTTCGGTGGCCAGCACCGGTATCTGGTTCGAGATGATCCTGCAGCAGATGGTCCTGCGTGACGTCTACGCGAAGGACCCCACGAGTGCGGACGTCCAATGGGCGCTGACCGAGATAGCCGAGGAGTGCCGGCACTCGATCATGTTCGCTCGTGGCGCGCAGAAGCTGGGCGCCCCGGCCTACCGGCCGCACCGGCTCGCGGTGGAACTGGGGCGGGCCTTCAAGACACTCGCGTTCGGCGAGGCGGCGTACGCGGCGATCCTCGTCGCCGAGGAGGTCCTCGACGTCATGCAGCGCGACTGGATGCGGGACGAGCGGGTCGTGCCCTTCGTCCGCACCATCAACAACATCCATGTCGTCGAGGAGTCCCGGCACATGAAGTTCGCCCGGTCGGAGACGCGCAAGCACCTCAGCGGCGCGGGCCCGGTGCGGCGGCGGATCAACGCGCTCGTCATCGCGATCGCCTCGTACGTCATCGTCACCAGCATGGTGAACAAGGGCGTCTACGCCAACGCCGGCCTCGACGAGAAGCGAGCACTCGGCGAGGCGAAGGCCAATGAGCACCACAAGTCGATGATGCGCTCGAGCTGTTCGGGCCTCATGGACTTCCTGGCCTCGGCCCGCCTGCTCACCAAGCCTGCCCTGGTGTTCTACAAGCGTGCCCATCTGATCTGAGCGGACGACATGACCTACGCCATCACCCAGACATGCTGCAGCGACGCCACCTGTGTCTCGGTGTGCCCCGTCAACTGCATTCATCCGACGCCGGAGGAACCGGACTTCGGCCGGACGGAGATGCTGTACATCGATCCGAAGTCCTGTATCGACTGCGGTGCCTGCGCCGACGCCTGCCCGGTGGAGGCCGTCTTCCCGCTGGACCGCCTCCCTGCCGCACAGCAGGAGTACGGTCCGCTCAACGCGGCGTACTTCGCGGACAAGGAGCTCGGGCAGGACGCCGCCGGGGGGCCGAACTTCCATGTGTGGGGAGAGCCGGTCTTCAAGCGCAGCCTGCCGTCGGACTTCGCACCACTCCGGGTCGCGGTGGTGGGCACCGGACCGGCGGGGATGTACGCAGCCGAGGACCTGCTGCTGCACACGAGCGCCGAGGTGACGCTGATCGACCGGCTGCCCGTCGCGGGCGGGCTGATCCGCTACGGCGTGGCGCCCGATCACCTGTCGACGAAGAAGGCCGGCGACACGTTCGCCAGGTTCCACACCCACCCGAGGGTGCGTATGCACCTCGGTCTGGAGGTGGGCCGGGACATCACACCGGAGGAGCTCGCCGCGCATCACGACGCGGTGATCTACGCCGTCGGTGCGTCGGCCGGCCGCCAGCTGGGGATTCCCGGCGAGGACCTTCCCGGGAGCATCTGCGCGACGACGTTCGTCTCCTGGTACAACGCCCACCCCGAGGTCGCCCAGGACGCCGTGGACCTGTCCTCGGAGCGCGTCGTCGTGGTCGGCAACGGCAACGTCGCCCTCGACGCGGCGCGGATCCTGGTCTCGGACCCCGATGCGCTGGCCGCCGGCGACATCGCCGGCCACGCGCTGGAGGCACTGCGCGCCGGCTCGGTACGCGAGGTGGTGCTCCTGGGGCGGCGCGGGCCCGAGGACGCGTCGTACACCAGGTCCGAGCTGCTCGCGCTCAAGCATCTGGCGGGTGTGGAGCTGGTCGTCGACGACCACGACCCGCGGACCGGTGCCGCGATCGACGCCGCGGATCCGGGCGACAGGGCCGCGCTGCTGCAGGGCGTGGCCCGGGAGACGGTCGACTGGTCGTGCCCGCCGCCACCGGCGGGACGCCGCATCGTGTTCCGCTTCCACTCGGCACCGGTGGAGGCACTCGGTGAAGACGCTCTCGGCGCCGTACGGGTCACGGACGGCGCGGGGAGCGCGGACGGCCCGGAGATCCCCGCCGGGCTGCTGCTACGGGCCGTCGGACAGCGCGGAGTGCCGGTCCCCGGGCTGCCGTTCGACGAGGCGACGGCGACCGTTCCGCACGAGGGCGGCCGGGTGGCGGGGCTGCGGGGGACGTACGTCGTGGGATGGATCAAGCGCGGCCCCTCGGGTGGTATCGGGGCCAACCGGACCTGCGCCGCCGAGACCGTGGGCACACTGCTGGACGACGCCGTGGGCGGCACGCTGCCGGCGCCGGAGCACGGGGCGAAGGCGTTCCAGCGGCTCGTGCGGCGCCGGAACCCGCGGACCGTGGACGCCCGCGGCCTGGCGGAGATCGAGCGCGCCGAACTGGCCCTCGGGCGCCGCGACGGCCGCCCCCGGATCAAGCTGGCGACGCTTCCCGAGCTGGTGGCGGCGGCCAGGGGCCGGCGGCGGATTCCCGGCTGACCCGGAGCCGGGCACCCCGGCCCGCTGACGGTGTCAGCGGGCCGGGGTGCCCGCCTCAGAGGGATGTACTGACCTCACCGACGGCGTCGTGAGCGGGTCCGGACGCGTCCTTCGGCCCGCGCTCCACGATCGAGTCGAGGATCTCACCGACCCTGATCGCGGTGTTCGACAGCAGGGACGACGTGATGCCGTGGGTGTGTTCCGTGCCGCCTTGCAGATAGACGCCGCACCGCAGTCCGGGATCGGTCGCCACGCGGTAGTCGCGCTCGACGCGGACGCGCCCCTGCTCGTCGAGCCGGCAGTGCTCCCCGATCTCGCCGAGGAGGCCGAGGGCGTCGGGGGGCCGGTAGCCGGTGGCGTAGACGACCACATCGGCGTCGAGCACGGTCCGTTCCCCGGTGACCAGCGACTCGACCGTGGTGCGCACCGTGTCCGGCGTCTCGAGGGCGTCGACCACCCGGGAGACGTTGAGGAACCGCAGCCGCTCCTTCCCGAGCACCTTCTCCTGGTACGCCGTGCGGTAGAGGTCGTCGATCAGATCGATGTCCACCACGGCGTAGTTGGTGTTGCCGTGGTAGCCCATCAGCTTGCGCTTGGTCTCGTCCGGAGCCGTGAAGTACTCGTCGACCGCGTCCGGGTCGAAGATCCGGTTGGCGAAACCGCTGTCATCGGCGGGGCTGTAGCCGTAGCGGGAGAAGACGGCGCAGACCTCTGCCTCCGGGAAGCGGCGGTGCAGGTACGCCACGTTCTCGGCAGCGCTCTGACCGGCCCCGACCACGACGAAGCGGGACGGGGACTCGGCCTCGTCCAGGCCTTCCACCCGTGCCAGCAGGTCGGAGGTGTGCCAGATCCGGTCCGTTCGCTTGACACCCTCGGGCATCTGGGGCCGCAGGCCCGTACCGATCACGAGGTTGCGCGCCCGGTGGACCACGACCTCCGATCCGGATCGTGAGGTCACGTCCACGTACTCCACGACACCGTCACACACGACGGGCCGGACGGCGATGACCTCGTGGCCGTAGGACACCATGTCGTCCACCTTGGCGGCGGCCCATTCGAAGTAGTCGTGGAACTCGACCCGCAGAGGGAAGAGGCTCTTGCCGTTGACGAAGTCGATCAGGCGCCCCTGGCTCTGCAGGTAGCAGAGGAAGCTGTACTCGCTCGACGGGTTCCGCAGCGTCACCAGGTCCTTGAGGAAGGACACCTGCATCGTGGCGTCGTCGATCAGCATCCCCCGGTGCCAGCCGAATCGCGGCTGCTTCTCGAAGAAGTGGGCGGTGACGGCCTGCTGCCTGCCGACGTGCGAGTTGCGCTCGGTGAGCGCGATCGCCATGGCCACATTGGACGGCCCGAAGCCGATTCCTATGAGGTCGTGGACCAGTGGTGCATCGTCGGGTGAAGGCTGTGACATGGGACTCCCATCGTGCGGGGGGCAGCCGCTGGGCGGACGTGGGGACAACGAACAGGCACACCGACGGAGCGGCAGCCGAGTAGCAACTTAGGTAAAGCTAACCTCATCCAGGCGCGCTGTCGACAGGGCAAATCGGACGGACTCCAGCTGACGCCCCATCAACTCGCACCGAAGCAACAGGTATTGCATGCTTAGGTTAGGCTTGCTTTACTAAGCATCATCGATCGTCGTTCCGAGGAGAAATTCATGCGGGTTGTCATGTTCGGCTATCAGACGTGGGGGCACCGGACCCTGCGGGCTCTCCTGGACGCCGGCCATGACGTGGTGACGGTGGTGACGCATCCCCGGAGCGAGCACGCGTACGAGAAGATCTGGAGCGACTCGGTCGCCGACCTCGCCGAGGCGAACGGCCTGCCCGTCCTCATCCGCAGCAGGCCCGACGACGAGGAACTGCTCGCCCACCTCAAGGAGGCGGATCCGGACATCATCGTGGCCAACAACTGGCGTACGTGGATTCCCCCGCACATCTACGGACTCCCCCGGCACGGCACGCTGAACGTGCACGATTCACTGCTCCCGAAGTACGCGGGCTTCTCCCCCCTGATCTGGGCGCTGATCAACGGGGAACGTGAAGTGGGCGTGACCGCGCACCTGATGGACGCCGAACTCGACGCGGGCGACATCGTGACGCAGCGCGCGGTGGAGGTCGGGCCCGCCGACACGGCCACCGATCTGTTCCACAGGACCGTCGACCTCATCGCCCCCGTCGTCACGGACGCCCTCGCCCTCATCGCCTCGGGACGTACGGACTTCACCAAGCAGGACCGGTCCCTGGCCACCTTCTTCCACAAGCGGTCGGACGAGGACATCCGCGTCGACTGGAACTGGCCGGCCGAGGACCTCGGACGTCTGGTGCGCGCCCAGTCCGCCCCGTACCCCAGCGCGTACACCCACCACAGGGGCAAGCGCCTGGAGATCGTGACGGCGGTCGTGTCGGAGGGGCGCTACGGCGGCACCCCCGGCCGGATCTTCTACCGCGAGGGCGAGGGCGTGGTGATCGTCGCCGGGGCGGACGCCAGGACCGGCCGCAACCGCGGTCTGGCCATCACCCGGGTACGTACGGAGGAGGGCGAGGAGATGCCCGCGGCCGAGTACTTCACCTCGATGGGCGGCTACCTCACCAGCCGGCCCTGACCTTCGGTCTCCCGGCCGTCGCCACGTAAGGAAGAACCATGCAACAGCCGAGCACCCCGGCCACGGTTCACGCCCCCCGGGCCGGGGGCGCGACCCCCTCGCGCGTGCTGGGTCTCAACGCCTATCTCATGTACGCGACGGGCAAGGCCGCGCGCCGTAGGCTCACGGACACGCTGACGGCGCACGGACTGCGGCTGTGGCACTTGACCATCCTGGCCATGCTGGACGAGGCCGGCCCGCTGTCCAAGGGGGACCTCGCCGCGCGACTGGACATGAACCAGAGTGATCTGACCAGGACCGTCACCGACCTGGACACGGCCGGCTACGTGGAATGTGCCCGCGACCCCTCGGACCGCCGCCGCATCGAGGTCACCCTCACACCTGCGGGCGGGCGTGCCCTGGCGCGGCTCGACTCCGATGTGTCCGCCACCGAGGCCGGCCTCCTCACTCCGCTGACCCACGAGGAGCGCGACCGGTTCGCCTCCCTCCTGCGCCGGGTTCACGCCCACCTCGAACGGGAGCGGGCGGGCGACGGTTCCGCCGTCACCGAACCGGACGGAACGGGGGAGGATGGCGGGCATGACACGCATCCGGGCGCCCTTCGGCGCGTGGGAGCCGGCTCCTCCCGGTGAAGTGGCCGCTCGGTTCGCCGTCCTGCTATGCCCCTGGTGGGTGGCCGGTGGCACCGCCGTCGAGCTGGCGGTGGGCCGCCCGATCCGTGACCACGGTGACATCGACGTCCTGCTGCTGCGGCGCGACCAGCTCGGTGCGCAGCACGCCCTGCCGGACTGGCAGTGGTGGGCCGCGGATCCGCCCGGGTGCCTGCGACCGTGGGCACCGGGCGAGGTGCTGCCCCTGGGGGTCCACGACGTCTGGTGCCGGCCCGGTCCGGATGCTCCATGGCGGATCCAGATCATGCTGGACGAGTCGCGGGGCGACGACTGGGTGTCGCGGCGCGACTCCCGGGTACGCCGGCCGGTCGGCGAGCTGGGGGCGGTCACGGACGAGGGAATTCCGTTTCTGGCCCCGGAGATCCAGCTCTACTACAAGGCCGAGGCGCCTCGGCCGAAGGACGAACTGGACTTCGAAGCGGTGCTGCCCCTGCTCACGGGGCGACAGCGGCGGTGGCTCGCCGGCGCGCTCACCGGGACGTACGGACCTCACCCCTGGGTGCCGCGCCTCGCGGACCCCGGCCGCGACGGCTTTCCGGCGCGGTGAGCGCGGCGAGACCTGCGCGGCTGGACTGCGACGCACTCACCGGTGGCGGGCGGCGACCTGCCTGAGAGCCGGACGGCTCACCGGCTCCGGGCCGGTGTCGTCGGCGGGGGTGACCGTCGTCCATGAGCGGTCGTCTGCTCCCGCTTGACGGAGAAGGCCCTGGCCACGGTGGACACGGCGTTCGCCGAGCACCCGGACGACGAGGGCCGGACGCTCGGAGGGCTGTCCCCTCCGAGCGCCGGCAGCTCGCGCGGCTGCCGCGCGAGCTGGAGCTCTCCATCCTCGACGCCGACGAGGAGCGGGCCGGAGCGACACGGCAGCCCGGCCATCACAAAGGGCCTTCAGCCCTTCAGCCGCTCGCCCAGCTCATCCGCATCGGCGACGAACCACGTCTGACTCCCCCGATTGCATTCGCGGACGAAGTCCCGGAGCGAGGAACTGTCCGCGGTATGGCGGGAGACATCGCCGAGCACCACCAGTCCCAGGCCGTACTGGACGAACTTCTGGACGATGTCACCCGCGACACGGGTCCCCAGTTGGAAGAAGCCCTCGTCGAAACGCTCGACGGGAACGACGACCCAGCGGGCACCCTGGTAGCCGGCGTTGCCAATGAGATCCAGGGCCTCGCGCTCCCCCTTGATGACCTCACCCTCGGTGGGGCACAACAGGACGGGCACGTCATGAATGGTCTGCAGGGTGCTCATGGGCGACCATGCTAGCCGTGGCGCTTTCCACACGTCGACCGTCCTGCGAACCGGCTGCTGACGCCGCGTTGGACGACCCGGCTCCGGCAGGGGACCTCGGCCGGGCCCCCTGACCCGTGCCGTTGCGGGCCGGGCATCGGGCGCGCCCTCACCGAGGGGAGTCGGACGGCGGATTCTCCGGCGTTTCAGCGGCCGGGGCCATGCCCCGGGTTCACGGGCACGGAACCGATGGCGTGGTCAAAAGCGGGTGCGGTTAACATATGAGCACCGCCTAGCTCGAAAGATGGACTTGTGACTGCCACCGAGGACTCGTTCACCAATTGGAAGACCCGCGAGGAGATCGCGGAGTCGATGATCCCGCTCATCGGGAAGCTGCACCGGGAGCGGGACGTCACGATCCTGCTCCACAGCCGCTCCCTGGTGAACAAGTCGGTGGTCAGCATCCTCAAGACCCACCGGTTCGCCCGCCAGATAGCCGGCGAGGAGCTCTCGGTCACCGAGACGCTGCCGTTCCTGCGCGCTCTCACCGCGCTCGACCTCGGTCCGTCGCAGATCGACCTCGGCATGCTGGCCGCGACGTACCGGACAGACGACCGCGGCCTGTCGGTGGACGACTTCACCGCCGAGGCCGTGGCGGGTGCGACGGGCGACAACAAGACGGAGCGCCGCGAGGCGCGCGACGTGGTCCTCTACGGATTCGGCCGCATCGGCCGCCTCCTGGCCCGTCTGCTCATCGAGAAGACCGGCTCCGGCAACGGTCTGCGGCTGCGCGCCATCGTCGTACGCCAGGGCGCCGGCCAGGACCTCGTGAAGCGCGCCTCGCTGCTGCGCCGTGACTCGATCCACGGCCAGTTCCAGGGCACGATCACCGTCGACGAGGCGAACAGCAGGATCATCGCCAACGGCAACGAGATCCAGGTGATCTACTCCGACGACCCGACATCGGTGGACTACACGGCGCACGGCATCAAGGACGCCATCCTCATCGACAACACGGGCCGCTGGCGGGACCGCGAGGGCCTGTCCAAGCACCTTCAGCCCGGCATCGCGAAGGTCGTCCTGACCGCACCCGGCAAGGGCGATGTCCCCAACATCGTGCACGGCGTCAACCACGACATGATCAAGCCGGACGAGCAGATCATCTCCTGTGCCTCCTGCACCACCAACGCGATCGTCCCGCCGCTGAAGGCGATGGCGGACGAGTACGGCGTGCTGCGCGGCCACGTGGAGACCGTCCACTCGTTCACCAACGACCAGAATCTGCTGGACAATTACCACAACTCGGACCGTCGCGGCCGCTCGGCTCCGCTCAACATGGTCATCACCGAGACGGGCGCCGCTTCCGCCGTCACCAAGGCGTTGCCCGACCTCCAGGCGAAGATCACCGGCAGCTCGATCCGCGTCCCGGTGCCGGACGTCTCGATCGCGATCCTCAACCTGCAGCTCGCACGCGGCACCAGCCGGGAGGAAGTCCTCGACTACCTCCGTGGCGTGTCGCTGACCTCGCCGCTCAGGCGCCAGATCGACTTCATCACCGCTCCCGACGCGGTCTCGAGCGACTTCATCGGGTCGCGCCACGCCTCGATCGTCGACGCGGGCGCCACCAAGGTCGAGGGCGACAACGCCATCCTCTACCTCTGGTACGACAACGAGTTCGGCTACTCCTCCCAGGTCGTCCGGGTCGTCCAGCACGTCTCCGGCGTCGAGTACCCGACCTACCCGGCACCGGCGGCCTGATCCGTCCGGCCGACGGCTCCCTGTACCGGGAGCCGTCGGCCACGGACCGTCCGGGTGTCACCGGCGCAGGGCTGCCGTCAGCATCGGCAGCGCGTGGCGCAGTTCCTGCGCCCGTACGTACTGGTGGCACGGTCGTCGAAGATCGTCCAGCCGTCCACTCCGACGAACTTCGCCCCCGAGAGCCGCATCTCCGGCTTCAGGCCAGGTTCACCTCGTCCACGCCCGACAACCTCTGTTCGGCCCAGATGGTCTTGCCCGTGGCGGTGTAGCGGGTGCCCCAGCGATCGGTGAGACTCGCGACGAGCAGCAGGCCGCGTCCGCCTTCGTCGTAGATCCGGGCACGGCGCAGATGGGGCGCGGTGCTGCTGCCGTCGATTACCTCACAGATGAGCGCGGCGTCCCGGATGAGGCGGAGCCGGATCGGATCGCCGCCGTAGCGGATGGCGTTGGTGACGAGTTCACTGACGACCAGTTCGGTGGTGAACACGGCGTCGCCCAGGCCCCACTCCAGCAGTTGCGCGGCGGCGCGTTTACGGGCGGTCGCCACGACGGCCGGATCCGCGGCCAGGTCCCACGAGGCGTAGTGGTTCGCGTCCAGACGCCGGGCACGGGCCAACAGCAGGGCGACGTCGTCGTCCGGGTGCTCGGGAACCAGTGTGTCCATGACCGTGTCGCAGATCTCGTCGAGCGAGTGGGCGGGGCGGCCGAGCAGCTCGCGCAGCTCGGCCAGGGCGATATCGATGTCCCTGCCCGCCGTCTCGATCAGCCCGTCCGTGTAGAGGGCCAGCCGGCTGTCCTCAGGCAGCTGGTACTCGACTGCTTCGAAGGTCAGGCCCCCCACTCCGAGCGGCGGCCCGGCGGGCAGTGCCAGCTGCTCGACGGTGCCGTCGGGGCGGATCAGCATCGGCTCGGGGTGACCGGCCCTGGCCATCGTGCAGCACCCGGCCGTCGGGTCGTACACGGCGTAGAGGCAGGTCGCGCCGGCGACCGTCGCGCCGACGGCACTGTCCGCCGGCTCTTCGCGGTCGAGAGTCAGCACGAGTTCGTCGAGCTGTGTGAGCAGTTCCTCCGGGGCGAGGTCGACGTCGGCGAGGGTCCGCACGGCGGTACGCAGCCTGCCCATGGTCGCCGAGGCGTGGAGGCCGTGGCCGACGACGTCTCCTACGACCAGGGCGACCCGGGCGCCGGACAGCGGGATGACGTCGAACCAGTCCCCTCCGATGCCGGCACCGTTGGTGTTCGGGAGGTAGCGCGCGGTGACCTCGACGGCCTTCTGGCGGGCGGCCCGGCGGGGCAGCAGGCTGCGCTGCAGGGCGAGAGCCGTGGCCCGTTCACGCGTGTAGCGCCGGGCGTTGTCGACGCAGACGGCGCCGCGCGAGACCAGTTCGGTGGCGAGTTGCAGATCGGCGCTGCCGAAGGCCTTGGGGGTGCGGTGGCGTGAGTAGATCACGATGCCAAGGGTGATGCCGCGCGCCCGCAGCGGGACGACCAGTACCGAATGGACCTTGTTGGCACGCATGCGCAGCCCCCGTTCCGGCTTCTCCGCCGTCCATCGCCGCAGCGCCTCTTCGTCCACCGTGTGGAGCGACGGCTCTCCGGCGACCAGGGCGCGGCCCACCACGGAGTCCCGGTCGTAGTCATGGATCTCGCCGAGCGGGACCACCGATTCGGGGCATCCTTCGAGTACCGACCGCTGGGCCACCCGGTGGAAGGAGAACGTGTCCCGGTGCAGCACGGAGCGCGCCTCGTCACCCGCCAGTACCTCGGAGAGCAGGTCGACGGTCACGAAGTCGGCGAAACCCTCGATGCCGAGTTCCGCCAGTTCCTCGGCGGTGCGGCCCACATCAAGGGTGCTGCCGATGCGCATGCTGGCCTTGTTCAGCATGGCCAGGCGTTGCCGCGCCCAGAACTGGTCCGTCGTGTCGAGTGTCACGACGGACACTCCCTGGACCTCGCCGGCGGCGTCGAGTACGGGCGACATCGCCGCCTGCCAGATGTGCTCGCCGCCCTCCAGCATGAGGTGCGTCTCGTACGGCTCGCCCTCACCTGTCCTCAGCACCCGTCGGATGGCTTCGGCCAGCCCTTTTCCGCCCTCCAGGAACAGCCCGGGCTCGATCTCCCCGGGCCGCAGTCCGATCAGCGCCGCCTCGGTCCTGCTGACCGAGGCGGCCGCTGCTCGGTTGACCATGGCGAGCAACTGCTCCCGGCCGAAGTACGCCACCGGCACCGGCAGCTGTTCCAGGATCTGACGGCGCACCTCGTCGGGCACGCGGGCGGAACGCCTGTCACCCTCGGCCGACGGAGTGGGCTCGCCCGCAGGCGGGTCTGAGCGGCCCGTCTCGTCCATGCTCATGGGCCCATCACTCGTCCTTACCGCCTAGGCAGGTCGCCCACGAACACGTATACGCGACCTTTGTTCAAGAATGCCCTCGTGTGTCCCGGCTCTCAACCGCCCCCGCCCCATCACCGCCGTTTGGCTCAGCCGCGCGCGTGGTCAGACGTCCGTGACGGCGAGCGGGCCACCCGCGTGGAAGGCCAGTTCCGCGAAGCGTTCACCGATGCGGCGGTGCGTGGCGGCGTCGGGGTGCAGTGCGTCGGGGAGCGGCAGCTCGGCGGCGTCCTCCTCGCCGTAGAGTCCGCGGCCGTCGAGGTAGTGCAGATTCGGGTCCTCGGCCGCCCGCTGCTCGACGATGCGGGCGAGCTCGTCCCTGATGACGCTCAGGGTGAGTTTCCCGGCAGCCGTCTCCGCCGGGTCTCCCTGGGCACGGAAGTTCAGTCTCCCCTCGCTCAGGGCGCTGTGGTCCGGTGCGCTGGGGCCAGGTGTGGTCTCGTGGATGGGACACAGGATGGGCGAGACGACCATCAGCGGTGTGGCGGGGTGGCCTTCTCGGATCGTGTCCAGGAAGCCGTGGACGGCCGGAGTGAAGGCGCGCATCCGCATCAGGTCGGTGTTGACCAGATTGATGCCGATCTTGACGCTGATCCGGTCGGCGGGGGTGTCGCGCAGGGCGCGTGCGGTGAACGGGTCGAGCAGGGCGCTGCCGGAGAATCCCAGGTTGACCAGTTCCACACCGCCGAGGGCGGCGGCCAGTGCGGGCCAGGTGGTGACGGGGCTCGCGGCGTCGGAGCCGTGGCTGATCGAACTGCCGTGGTGCAGCCACACCTTGCGGCCCCGGTCCGGCACCGGCTCGACGGGGGCATCGGTGCGCAGGGCGACCAGTTCGGTGGTCTCGTTGTGCGGCAGCCAGATCTCGACGTCCTTCGGATCGGCGGACAGACCGCTGAATCGGAGGGTATCCGCCGGTCCTGGCCGGACCTCCGAGGATCCGGTGGCCAGGTCGATGGTCAGGGTGTTGCCACCGGTCGCACAGGCCTGGCCCGCGAGGCGGCCGTCGACCAGCAGGTCGTAGACCCCGTCGGGCCTGGGCGGGGCACCCACGTACACCCGCTTGGTGGGCAGGGTGTCCAGCTCCAGGACGGTCGCCCGCGTACGCAGGACGAGCCGTACGCCGGAAGGCTGAACCTCCGCCATGGCCAGCTGACCGTCGGTGTTCTGGGCGCGGGCACGGGCGGGCAGCCGGTGCGGCAGCAGACCGCGCTCCGTGCGCTCCAGCTCCAGAGCGCCGCGCAGGAGGTCTTCGGTGAGGGGGGTCGTTATCAGCGGGGGCCGGGTGCTCATCGTCCACTGCCTTCCGGGTGTGCGTGTCTGGTCGGATCGGGAGGGGCCGGCCGGATCAGGGCGCGGGCCAGTTACGCAGGAGGGCGTCGAGGGCGTCCAGGACCCGCGACCAGGTCTCCTGAGTGCCGGGGGCACTGTGGCTGAAGCTTCCGCCCGACTCCAGGCTGATGTAGCCGTGGAAGACGCTGCCGAGCAGTCTGACCGCGTGCGTCTGGTCCGGCTCCGTCAGGTCGTAGCCGCGCAGGATCGCCCGCGTCATCTGGGAGTGCCTGACTCCGGCACTGGCGGCGGCCGCCTCCGGGTCGAGTCTGAGCTGCGCCGCGGCGTAGCGTCCCGGGTGCTCCCGGGCGTAGTCGCGGTAGGCGTTCGCGAACGCCTCCAGCGCGTCCTTGCCGGCTCGCCCTGCCAGAGCCGCGGCGACGCGGTCGGCGAGTTCGGCGAGGGCCAGCAGGGCGATCCTCGTCTTGAGGTCCTGGGAGTTCTTCAGATGCGAGTAGAGGCTCGCGTCCTTGACGCCGAACTGCCGGGCGAGTGCCGCGACGGTCACCTTGTCGAAGCCGACCTCGTCGGCCAGCTCGGCCCCGGCCTGCGTGAGGCGTTCCGCCGTCAGTCCTGCTCTTACCATGACCAGCCTCCTGTTCGGTGGGTTTGATTATGTAATTACCTAGGAGGCTTAGGCAAGTCGCTTGTACCCTAAGGATGGGCAGAGCGAACGGCCCGGAGAGACGACCGTGGTGTCCGGCGTCCGTGGCGAGCCGGGACAGGGCATAGCCGGGAATCCGGGAGAGGCCGTACGCCTCCTGGTATCGCTGCCGGTTCGACATTTGACACGGACGAGAGCCCGCCCAGAATTCCGCCGTCTCCGCGTACGGACCGCGTCAAGGATTCAGCAGCGCTCGTATGGAGCCCGTCAAAGGCGCTCAACACACGACTGATCCTGAGGTCTGCTTCTGGTCGGCCGCACCGGCTGATTCCACTCGTTCACTTCATACAGGAGCTCACGATGGCCGACTCGGCCTTCGTCGTCACCACGATCGCGGTCTTCGCACTGGTGGCTCTCATCGCGAGGGGGGTGACGAAGCTGTGACCGCCGAGAACATCGCCGGCCTGGTCGTGGCCGTCTCCCTGCTGGTCCACCTCGTCCTTGCGCTTGTGTACCCGGAGAGGTTCTGAAGCTCGATATGAGCCCCGTAACAGCTGGTGTGCTCCAGTTGCTCGCGCTGATTGCCGCGCTTGCCCTGGCATACCGTCCGCTCGGTGACTACATGGCGCGGGTCTACTCCTCGGAAAAGCATTACCGGCCGGAGAAGTGGATCTACCGCGCCATCGGAGCCAATCCGTCGGCCTCGATGCACTGGCCCGCCTATGTGCGCGGCGTACTCGCTTTCTCCGCGGTGAGCGTCCTCTTCCTCTATGCGCTCCAGCGCCTGCAGGGGGTCCTGCCCGGTTCGCTCGGCTTCGTGTCGATCGACCCGGACCAGGCGTTCAACACCGCGGCGTCCTTCGTGGCGAACACCAACTGGCAGTCGTACTACGGCGAACAGGCCATGGGTCACGTCGTGCAGACCGGCGGCCTCGCGGTACAGAACTTCGTCTCGGCCGCCGTCGGCATGGCGGTGGCCGTGGCCCTCGTACGCGGGTTCTCGCGTTCCCGCACCGGAGAGCTCGGCAACTTCTGGACGGACCTGGTACGCGGCACCCTGCGCATCCTGCTGCCGCTCTCGGTGATCGGCGCGCTCGTGCTGGTGGCGTGCGGCGTCATCCAGAACTTCTCCGGCATCCACACGGTCGGGCAGTTCACGGGCGGCAGCCGGCAGTGGAACGGCGGCGCGGTCGCCTCGCAGGAGGTCATCAAGGAGCTGGGGACGAACGGCGGCGGCTACTTCAACGCCAACTCCGCCCACCCCTTCGAGAATCCCACGCCCCTCTCCAACCTGTTCGAGATCTTCCTGATCCTCCTGATCCCGTTCGCGCTGACCCGCACGTTCGGCCGCATGGTCGGCGACCTGCGGCAGGGTTACGCGATCCTCGCGACGATGGCCACCGTCTGGATCGGCTTCACGGCCCTGATGATGTGGACCGAGTTCGCCCACCACGGTACGGCTCTCGAGATCGCCGGCGGAGCGATGGAGGGCAAGGAGACCCGCTTCGGCATAGCCGGATCATCGCTCTTCGCCGTGGCGACCACCCTCACGTCGACCGGTGCGGTCAACTCCTTCCACTCCTCGTACACGGGGCTGGGCGGCGGCATCACCATGCTGGGCATGCAGCTGGGCGAGATCGCCCCCGGGGGTGTCGGATCCGGCCTCTACGGCATGCTGATCATGGCGATCATCGCGGTGTTCATCGCCGGCCTCATGGTCGGCCGCACACCCGAGTACCTCGGCAAGAAGATCGGCACCCATCAGATCAAGCTCGCGGCGTGCTACATCCTGATCACCCCGGCGCTGGTCCTCGGCTTCACCGCCGTCGCGATGGCGCTGCCCACTCCGGCCGACTCGATGACCAACAGCGGCGCCCACGGGTTCTCCGAGATCCTTTACGCCTATACCTCCGGCGCCAACAACAACGGCTCCGCGTTCGCCGGGCTCAACGCCGACACGCAGTGGTTCAACACCACCATCGGCATCGCGATGCTGCTCGGCCGCTTCCTGCCGATCGTGTTCGTCCTGGCACTGGCCGGCTCTCTCGCCGAGCAGCGACCCGTCCCGGCCACCACAGGCACCCTGCGGACCGACAAGCCCCTCTACGCGGGCCTGCTCGTCGGCACCATCCTCGTCATCGCCGGCCTGACCTACTTCCCGGCCCTGGCGCTGGGTCCGCTCGCTGAAGGACTCGCCTCATGAGCACCGTCACCCCCACTCGCGCCCCGCACGAAGACCTGCCCGGCGACGGTGCCGCCGCGTCAGGCCGTGTCGGCGGGGGCTTCTTCGACCCGAAGCAACTGCTCACCTCCTTCCCCGAGGCGGTGAGAAAGCTCGATCCGCGCGTCATGGTCAAGTCCCCGGTCATGTTCGTGGTGTTCGTCGGCTCGGTGCTCACCACCCTGCTGGCACTCCGGGACCCGGGTGACTGGTTCGGCTGGGCCATCGCGGCCTGGCTGTGGCTGACCACGGTCTTCGCCAACCTCGCCGAGGCGGTCGCCGAGGGACGCGGCAAGGCCCAGGCCGACACCCTGCGCAGGGCCAAGAGCGACACGGTCGCCCGCCGGCTGAACGGCCGCGACGAAGTGGAGGTGCCCGGCGCGCAGCTGCGCGTCGGCGACCTGGTCGTCTGCGAGGCCGGCGACATCATCCCCGGCGACGGTGACGTCGTCGAGGGGGTCGCGTCCGTCGACGAGTCCGCCATCACCGGCGAATCCGCCCCGGTGATCCGGGAGTCCGGTGGCGACCGCAGCGCCGTCACCGGAGGTACGAAGGTGCTCTCCGACCGGATCGTCGTCGAGATCACCACCGAGCCGGGCGATACCTTCATCGACCGGATGATCGCCTTGGTGGAGGGCGCCGCCAGGCAGAAGACCCCCAACGAGATCGCGCTCAACATCCTGCTCGCTTCGCTGACCATCGTCTTCCTGATCGCCGTCGTGACGCTCCAGCCTTTCGCGGTCCACGCCGGCGCCAGGCAGTCGATGACCGTGCTCACCGCACTCCTGGTCTGCCTGATCCCGACGACCATCGGCGCGCTGCTCTCCGCTATCGGTATCGCGGGCATGGACCGCCTCGTCCAGCGCAACGTCCTGGCCATGTCGGGGCGCGCGGTGGAGGCGGCGGGTGACGTCTCGACGCTGTTGCTCGACAAGACCGGCACGATCACGCTCGGGAACCGGCAGGCCGCAGAATTCCTGCCGTCGAAGGGTGTGGCCGAGGCGGAACTGGCCGAGGCCGCACAGTTGTCGTCGCTGGCCGACGAGACCCCCGAGGGGCGCTCGATCGTGGTGCTCGCGAAGGAGAAGTACGGTCTGCGTGATCGCGGTCGAGACGAGCTCGCCCACGCCACATGGGTCGCCTTCACGGCTCAGACCCGTATGTCGGGTGTGGACGTGAACGGCGTCAAGGCACGCAAGGGAGCGGCTGGTTCGGTCGTCGCCTGGGTGCGGGAGCGGGGCGGTCACGTCACCGATGACGCCGGCCGGCTCGCCGACCGGATCTCGGAGGCCGGCGGTACGCCGCTGCTGGTCGCCGTCGAGGATGCGAAGGGCGCCCGGATCCTGGGCGTCATCCACCTGAAGGACGTCGTCAAGGACGGGATGCGGGAACGGTTCGACGAGCTGCGCCGGATGGGCATCAGGACCGTCATGATCACGGGTGACAACCCGCTGACCGCCAAGGCGATCGCCGAGGAGGCGGGAGTCGACGACTACCTCGCCGAGGCCACCCCCGAGGACAAGATGGCCCTCATCAAGCGGGAGCAGGCGGGCGGCAAGCTCGTCGCGATGACGGGGGACGGCACCAACGACGCCCCCGCGCTCGCCCAGGCCGATGTCGGCGTGGCGATGAACACCGGCACCTCGGCCGCCAAGGAGGCCGGGAACATGGTGGACCTGGACTCCGACCCCACCAAGCTCATCGAGATCGTCGAGATCGGCAAGCAGCTCCTGATCACCCGGGGCGCCCTGACCACCTTCTCGATCGCCAACGACGTGGCGAAGTACTTCGCGATCATCCCGGCCATGTTCGCCGGGGTCCATCCGGGCCTGGACAAGCTCAACGTGATGGGTCTCGCGTCACCGGAATCCGCGATCCTGTCCGCTGTCGTCTTCAACGCGCTGATCATCATCGCCCTCGTACCGCTCGCCCTCAAGGGGGTCCGGTACCGGCCGGCCGGTGCCGACAGGATGCTCCGCCGCAACCTCGGGATCTACGGACTCGGCGGCCTGATCGCCCCTTTCATCGGCATCAAGATCATCGACCTGCTCATCTCGCTCGTTCCCGGGCTCTCCTGAACCAGAAACGGCTGATCAGCCATGAACACCTCTCTCAAGAACACCGCCCGGCTCCTCGGGGCGGGGCTACGCGCCCTGCTCGTCCTGAGCGTCGTCTGCGGCGTCCTCTACCCCCTCGCCGTCACCGGCGCCGCCCAGGCGCTCTTCAGCGAAAAGGCCGACGGCTCCGAGATCGGTGACGGGAGTGGCCGCACGGTCGGATCGTCCCTCATCGGGCAGACGTACGACCTGCCGAAGCGGAACCCGGACGACCCGGAGGAGGTGGCGAAGCCGGACCTGAAGTGGTTCCAGCCCCGCCCCTCGAACGGTCTGGGCAGCAACAGCGTCAACCTCCGGTACTCGCTGATCCTCTCCGGTGCCACCAACCGCTCCGCGGACAACGCCGAGCTGATCACATGGGTCACCGAGGCGAAGGCGGCGGTCGTCGCGGACAACTCGACCCGGTCCTGGACGGTGCGTCCCGAGGACGTACCGGCCGAGGCGGTCACGTCCTCCGGTTCGGGTCTCGACCCGCACATCTCCCCGGCGTACGCGAAGCTCCAGGTCCACCGGGTCGCCGAGCGGAACGGCCTCCCCGTCCAGCGGGTCGCGAAGCTCGTGACCGAGCACACCGAGGACCGCGTCCTCGGGTTCATGGGCGAGCCCCGGGTCAACGTCCTGGAGCTCAACATCGCGCTCAGGGAGGCGAGCGAGGGCTGACACGGAGCGGCGGCCGGTTGCAGGCGGTGGTGGTTCCCCTCCGGAACCACCACCGCCTGTTCTCATCACTCGCATCTCGCGAGACATTCCGAAAGTTGTCGAAACTTTCGAAATGGATGGCTGTCCAATTTTGATCAGATCTTCCCTGTCCACGACTTACACACCACTCCGATTCACCCAGGACACCTACTGACCAGGCCACGCATCCCCTTTGAACGCCACCCTCCCAGTTCGACGGTTTCGTAATTCCTGCCGAAACCATTGACACCCACTGGAGCCAGATCAACACTGTTCGCCGTCGACAGACCCCGGCCCCGGCCGGGGCGCTCACTCAGCCGTCTCCCCCACATCCACCAGGACGAGAAGGGCTCACCCGCATGCGCATCACGCCACGCCTGTCCCTACGGCCCGTGATCACGGCACTGGCCGTGGCCGCGACGGCGGCGACCGCCACCGTCGCCGTCGACGCCGCGCCCTCCCACGCGGCCTCCGCTGCCGCCTGCAACGGATACGTCGGGCTCACGTTCGACGACGGCCCGTCGAGCAGCACCCCCGGCCTGCTCAACGCCCTGAAACAGAACGGGCTTCGGGCCACGATGTTCAACCAAGGCCAGTACGCGGCATCCCACCCGGCCCAGGTCCGGGCGCAGGTCGACGCCGACATGTGGGTCGGCAACCACAGCTACACCCACCCGCACCTGACCCAGCAGAGTCAGGCGCAGGTCGACTCGGAGCTCTCCCGGACCCAGCAGGCCATCGCCGGCGCCGGTGGGGGCACGCCGAAGCTGTTCCGCCCTCCGTACGGCGAGTCCAACGCGACCGTGCAGGCTGCCGCGGCCAAGTACGGTCTGACCCAGATCATCTGGGACGTGGACTCACAGGACTGGAACGGCGCGAGCACCGACGCGATCGTGCAGGCCAACGCCCGGCTCACCGACGGCCAGATCATCCTCATGCACGACTGGTCGGCCAACACGCTCGCCGCCGTTCCGCGCATCGCGCAGGGCCTGGCGAGCCGAGGGCTGTGCGCGGGCATGATCTCCCCGCAGACCGGCCGCGCGGTGGCCCCTGACAGCGGCGGCGGCACGGGCGGGGGCGGCAACGGTGGCTGCACGGCCACGGTCACCGCGGGCGGCAAGTGGAGCGACCGCTACAACCTCGACGTCTCCGTCTCCGTCTCCGGCTCCAGCAACTGGACCGTCACCATGAACGTCCCCTCCCCCGCGAAGGTCCTCTCCACCTGGAACACCACCGCCTCCTACCCCGGCGCACAGGTACTGACCGCCAGATCCAACGGCAGTGGAAACAACTGGGGCACCACCATCCAGGCCAACGGCAACTGGACCTGGCCGACCGTCTCCTGCAGCACCGGCTGACGCCGGGCACATCACCCGGCCGTGGGGGCGGCGGCCCTACCCGCTGCCCCTCCGGCTCCAACAGGCCGCACATATACGCCATTTCAGCGGACGAGTTGAGCTCCGGCCGGCATCTTCGGCACTCCTGTTCCCTATTCTGTTCGCAAGCTGATCATTCGCTGCCGCGCCCACCCAGGAGTTCGTCATGTCCCGACCCGAGAACGATGCCCCCGCCCTGCCCATCGACACGAGCAGACCCCATCCCGCCAGGATGTACGACTGGTTCCTCGGCGGGAAGGACAACTACCCGGTCGACGAGGCAATGGGCCGGCAGATGCTCGCCGTCGAGCCCGGGGTTCCGGTCATGGCGAAGGTGAACCGGGCCTTCATGCACCGCGCCACTCGATGGCTGACCGCCCAGGGGATCCGGCAATTCCTCGACATCGGCACGGGGATACCCACCGAGCCGAATCTTCATCAGGTGGCCCAGCAGGCGGCACCGTCCACGCGGGTCGTCTACTGCGACAACGATCCGATCGTCCTGGCGCACGCCGAGGCCCTGCTGAAGGGCAGCGAGGAGGGCGCCATCGACTACGTACAGGCGGACGCCCGCGACGTGGACGCCATACTCCGGCAGGCCGGCAAGACCCTGGACTTCAGCCGTCCGGTCGCCCTCTCGATGATCGCGTTGCTGCACTTCGTGAGCGACGAGGACGGTGCCTACGAACTGGTGGACCGGCTGACCGCGGTGCTCGCGCCGGGCAGTCATGTGGTGATCTCACACCTCACCGCCGACTTCCACCCGGCGGCGGCCCGTAAGGTCGACGAGATGTACAAGGCCAACACGCTCACCCTGGCGCCCCGTACCCATGACCAGTTCGCCCGCTTCTTCGACGGACTCGACATCATCGAGCCCGGCGTCGTGGCGGCCGAGGCATGGCACCCCGAGCTCGGTGAGCCGGTCCCCGGCCAGGACGACGTCATCAGCGCCGGCTATGTGGCGGTGGGCCGCAAGCCGTAACCGGTGCCCGGGCCGGCAGGGCCGTCGCTCCGATCGAGGGCGACGGCCCCAGGATGGCCGACAAGGCGCTGTTGACCCGGTCGGCGGCGCCACCTGACTCTTGGATCATCCGCCGAGAAGCAGGGAGTCCACGATGACGGCCGCAGCCGGACAGATACCCGTCCCCTATCCCTTCAACGAGCCGGACGGGCTGGGGCTGGCAGACGCCTACCGGGAAGCTCTGGAAAGGCCGGGGCTCGTGCGGGTGCGCATGACGTACGGAGAGCCCGCGTGGCTGGCCACCCGCTACGCCGACGCGCGCCTGGTCCTCGGCGACCGCCGCTTCAGCCGGGCGGAGGCCCTCCGCCACGACGAGCCGCGCCAGTCGGAGGGGCAGCGGGACAGCGGCATCCTGAGCATGGACCCGCCGGAGCACACCCGGCTGCGCACCTTGGTGGCGAAGGCGTTCACCGTGCACCAGGTGGAGAAGTTACGCCCGTGGGTACGCGAGCTGGCCCACGGCCTGCTCGACGAGCTGGAGGCCCAGGGGCAGCCTGCCGACCTGGTGGAGAACTACGCGCTGCCGATCCCCGTCGCGGTGATCTGCCGCATGCTCGGCGTGCCGGAGGAGGACCGTCCGAAGTTCCGGGTCTGGAGCGACGCCGCTCTCTCCACCAGCTCCCTGACGTCCGAGGAGTTCCTGCGCAGTCGTGATGAACTGCGCGCGTACATGGGTGCGCTGATCGAGGAGCACCGGCGCAGTCCCCGGCCGGATCTGATGACGGGCCTGATCGAGGCCCGGGACACCGGGGACCGGCTCAGCGAACTGGAACTGATCGACCTCTGTGTCGGCATCCTCGTCGCCGGTCACGAGACCACCGCGACCCAGATCCCGAACTTCGTCCACGCGCTGCTCGACCACCCTGATCAGCTGAAGCTGCTGCGGGAGCGCCCCGAACTGATCCGCGGGGCGGTCGAGGAGCTGATGCGGTTCGTGCCACTCGGCAGCGGCGCCGGCTTCCCCCGGTACGCGACCGAGGACGTGGAGGTCGGTGGCACCCTCGTCCGGGCCGGTGAGCCCGTGCTCGTCGCCGTCGGCGCCGCCAACCGCGACGCCATGAGGTTCGAGGCGCCGGGCCGGCTCGACGTCACCCGGACCGGTGTCCAGCATCTGGGTTTCGGCCACGGGGTCCACCACTGCCTCGGCGCACCGCTCGCCAGGCTGGAACTGCAGGAGGCGCTGGAGGCGCTACTCGTCCGCTTCCCCGCCCTGCACGTGGCTGGGGACGTGGAATGGAAGAACCAGATGCTCGTACGGGGTCCTCGCGACATGCCGGTGGGGTGGTGACGCCCGTGTCGTGGACGACGGAGGTGGACCGCGACCTGTGCATGGGGTCGGGTATGTGCGCGGGGATGGCATCCGATCTGTACGCACTGGACGACGAGGACCGGGCCAGGCCCGTGCGCGCGCACATCGCCCCGGACGAGCGTGCGCTGGACGCCGCGGACTCCTGTCCGGCGTCGGCCATCGTGGTACGCGACGGGGACATGCCGATCGGACCGCGCCCCTGAGCGAGGGGCACAGGGTCTGCCCGCCTGCCGGTGGGCAGACCCTGCACACCGGTGCCTCAGGCCGGCCGGCCTGTGCTCCGGACGCAGGACAGGACCACGACGAGCGGCCAGAACGACTGAGCGAACGTGAGGACGCGCTCGGCTGCTCCCGCGGTGTCCAGTACGAACAGGGCCAGCAGGAACCAGGCACCTCCGAGCCACATCAGCGCGGCCGCCGTCACGGACGGCCCGGGCCGCAGCCCCCACGGGGGGACCGCCGCACCCGGGCCGTCGTCCGCTCGCTGTCCGGACGTGGCCCGCGGGGCCGGGGTGCCGCGTCGCGCGGCCATGACCGGCCAGATCGCGAGCAGCGCGAACGCCATGGCCACGACCACACCGTGGGCGAACGAGCCACCGCTGCTCGGCGCGGGGAACAGGGCCAGCAGTATCGCCGAGAGTCCGCCTCCGGCCAGCGCCACCCGTCCGGGCGGCGCGGCGGGTCGCAGCCCGCAGGCGGTGATCACATGGCAGGCTCCCAGGGCGAGCAGGGCCGACGTCATCACCCAGTACCCGCCGGCGCCGTCGGAGGCGAGGATGCTGATCGTCCCCCGCGCGGGATCGTAGCCGGGCCCCTGGAGCTCCCCGGAGACCGCCCAGCCGCCGACCAGAAGGACCGGCGCGGACACCGAGGAGAACAGGACCCACAACGGCACAGATCGCATCGGTGAACGGTAGAACGCCCGGACCCGCACGGACCGGTGTACACGCAGGCGAACTGCCGCGTACTCCGCCCGGGAGCGGGTAGACGCGTGACATCCGGTCACATGACGGTGCGTGAACCGCACCGCCCGGCGGCCCGGCCACGGCCCCGTGTCCCGGCGCGCCGTATCGGACGTGTATCGAACATGGAGGAGAACCTGCTGTGCTGACACCCGGTCCTCAGGACCTGAGAGTGGCTCTGTCCCGCTACGCCGACGCACGGATCGAGGACGCGCGCCGTTCCACGGACGCGACCGTCCGAGCCGTGGAGGATGCCACCTACACCCTGTGCGTGATGACCGGCACGCGGCCCGTCACGCGGGCCCTCCACGTCGCCGACACCATGCTCGGCATGCGGGCCACGGTCTCCCCAGCACTTCGCCGGCCCGCCGGCAGGCAGCCGGACGACGGCCTCCTGACGGCCTGAGAGGCCGTCAGTACGCCTGTGCGTACCGTCAGACGAACTGCTGCACCACCAGCACCGACGCACCCGCGACCGCCAGCGCCGTGGCGGCCGTGCGGGTGCGTCGCGCGTTCAGCCTGCGGGTCAGCGGCCGGGCGAGCAGCACTCCGGCCGCGGCGGCGGGGGTGAGCAGCAGGGCACCCTGCAGGGCATGTGCTCCGACCGTACCGGCCGCGGTCAGCGCGGCGAGGCTCATGAGTGAGCCCACGAGAAAGAACGCGCTCATCGTGGCGCGCAGTTCGGGTCCGCGCAGCCGCTGCCACACCATCGCCATGGGCGGGCCGCCGATGGACGTCGCCGTACCCATCACGCCCGAGGCCATGCCGGCCAGGACCACCGCGGACCGCCGCTGCCGGGGAACGTAGCCGGCTGTGCTCACCGCGACGCCGACGATGACCACGCCGGCGATGAGCAGGGCGAGGTACCGGGTGGGGAGGGCGACGACGAGCAGTGTGCCCGCCAGCACTCCCGGTACCCGTCCGACCAGCGCCCATCCGCAGCCGTTCAGGTCCGCCCGGCCGCGTTCGCGCACCAGCACCGTCGCCGTCACCCCGCCCGCGAGGAGCAGGACCGCGACCGGGGCCAGCGCCGGATCCACGAGCGAGAAGACCGGTGCGGCGATCATGCCGAGGCCGAAGCCGATGGAGACCTGGAGCAGGGCGCCGATTCCCACCGTGACACAGAGGAGGGCGAACTCCGGGCCGGTCACGCCCACGCGGCCCCCGCCTCCAGGGGGAAGTGGCACAGGGCTGTGTGTGGTTCGGCCACGCCCTCCGTGTCCCTGCTGACGACCGGCGGTGTCCGGGTCGCGCACAGGTCCTCGGCACGCCAGCAGCGAGTGCGGAAGCGGCACCCGGAGGGGATGTCGAAGGGTGAGGGGATCTCCCCCTGGAGGTGGATCTCCTGGTGGCGGGCGTCGCGGGTGGGCTTCAGGACGGGAGCCGCCGACATCAGCGCGGCGGTGTAAGGGTGTTGGGGGCGTTCGAAGACGTCCTCCGTATCTCCCTGTTCGATGACCTTGCCCAGGTACATCACGGTGACCCGGTCGGAGAGGTAGCGCACCACGGACAGGTCGTGGGAGATGAAGACGTAGGTGACACCGAGGCGGGTGCGCAGCTCCGACAGGACGTTCAGGACCTGCGCCTGCACCGACAGGTCGAGGGCGGAGACCGGCTCGTCGCACACGATGAGGTCGGGGTCCAGGGCCAACGCGCGTGCGATACCGATGCGCTGGCGCTGCCCGCCGGAGAACTCGTTGGGGTAGCGGTGGGCGTCGCTCTCCCTCAGTCCCACCAGGGACAGCAGCTCACGGATCCGCTTCTCGCGGGCCTTGGCGCCCGGCACGACGTCCCGGTGGGTGGCCCAGGGCTCGCTGATCAGCTCGGCGGCCGACATACGTGCGTTGAGCGAGGCGAAGGGGTCCTGGAAGACCATCTGTACCCGGCGGCGCCATGCCAGCAGTTCCTTGCCGCGCAGGGCGAAGGGATCGGTTCCCTCGAAGCGCACGGTGCCCGCGTCCGGACGCTCCAGCCCGAGCAGCACCCGGGCCAGGGTGGATTTGCCGCAGCCCGACTCTCCGACGAGCCCGAGGGTCTGGCCGCGGCCGATCTGCACGTCCACCTCGTCCAGGGCGGTCAGCCGGCGCCGGCCGCTGCCGAAGGTCTTGGTGACCCCTCGGACCTCCAGCAGCGGAGGGTTCTCCTGCGGACCGTCCGCGCCGGGTCCGGACGTGGCGGTGGTGGCACGGGACTCAGACACGTGCGAGCTCCTCGGAGAAGTGACAGGCGGCCGAGCGGCCGTCGCCCGCGGTCCGCAGAGACGGCCGTTCCTGGACGCAGCGTTCCTGCACCAGCGGGCAACGGGCCTGGAAGACGCAGCCGGACGGCACCGCGCTCAGTTCGGGTGGGCTGCCGGGAACGGCGGGCAGCGGGCGTCCGCGCACGCTGTCCTCCGGAACCGAATCGAGCAGTCCACGGGTGTAGGGGTGGCGGGGTGCGGAGAAGACGTCGTGCACCGGTCCGTTCTCCACGACCGTGCCCGCGTACATCACGACCACGTCGTCGGCACGTTGGGCGACCACGGCCAGGTCGTGGGTGATCAGGACGAGGGCCATGTCCCCCTCGTCCTGGAGGTCCCGCAGCAACCGCATGATCTGCGCCTGCACGGTCACGTCGAGCGCGGTGGTGGGTTCGTCGGCGATGAGCACGTCGGGAGCGAGCGCGACGGCCATCGCGATCAGCAGGCGCTGCCGCATCCCGCCGGAGAACTGGTGGGGATAGGAGCGGGCCCGCTGCCTCGGTTCGGGGATACCCACCCGCGTCATCAACTCGACGGCCTTCTCATGGGCCTGGCGCCGGGAGAGTCCTCGGTGGATGCGGAAGGGTTCGCCGAGTTGTCTGCCGACCGGCTGCACCGGGTTGAGGGCGGTCAGGGCGTCCTGGAAGACGATCGACAGAACGGGGCCTGCCAGTTCTCGGCGTTGCGCCGGGCTCATGCGGAGGATGTCGTCGCCCCTGACCCGGACGGCGCCGCCGGTCACCGCGGCCGCGGGGTCCAGCAGCCCGACCACGGACAGAGCGGTCATCGACTTGCCGCACCCGGACTCGCCCAGGAGGGCCAGGGTGCGTCCGCGACGGACGCTGAAGCTGACGCCGTCGACGGCGCGTACCGTCCCGGACGGCGTGGTCAGGTCCACGCACAGTCCTTCGACGGCGAGGGCCGGGGTGTCGGTGCCGGACGGGGAAGGGCTGGTGGTGGTCGTCACGGGATCATCTCCGGAGGGACGGCGGCCGAGGGGGCCCGGCGCTTCTTCGGCAGCGTCAGGCGCCAGCGCTGGGCGGGGTCGGTGGCGATGCGGGCCCAGGCTGCGAGCACCGTGGCGGACACCGTCGTGAGCACGATGGCCAGCCCTGGCAGCACGGTGATCCACCACGCTGTCTGGAGGTACTGCCGCCCCTGAGCGACCATCAGGCCCCAGCTCACGTCCGGCGGCTGGATCCCGATGCCCAGGAAGCTCAGCGACGACTCGGTGAGCATCACGAAGCAGAAGTCGAGGGTGGCGACGGTCAGCAGGGTCGGCAGGGCGATCGGCAGAATGTGCCGGTAGATGATCATCCGGTCGGCTGTGCCGAAGGTCCGGGCCGCGTCGACGAAGAGCCGGCTCCGCAGCTCCGCCGCCTCCGCCCGCGCGGTGCGCAGGTACACCGGGATACGGGTCACGGCCAGGATCAGCACGAGGTTCAGCGCACTGGGTGAGAAGACGTACAGCACCACCACGGCGATCAGCAGCGAGGGAAAGCTGAGGATCACGTCGGCTATCCGCATGGCCACGCTCTCGCGGCGTCCCCCGTGGTAGCCGGCCCACAGACCCACGGCCGAGCCGATCACCAGTGAGCACAGCACGGCCGGGACGGCCACGGACAGCGTCGTGGCGGACGCCTCGATCAGCCGGGCCACCATGCTGCGCCCCAGCACGTCGGTGCCGAGCAGCCCGTACACCCCGTCGCCCAGGGACGGTGGCCGCAGGGAGGCGTCCAGGTCCTGCCGCTGCGCGCGGTCGCCGATGAACAGCCGGCCGAAGAGGGCCACGAGGGCGACCACGGTGAGGACTACGGCGCCCACGGCCGCGGCTCGGTCCCGGCCCAGCATCCGCCACCGGCTCGGCTGTGCCCTGCGGGCGGGGGCGGCGGTGTCCCCGGTGGAGGACTCTTCTCGGGTCATGGTGCTTCCTTCGCTCACGCCGGCACCGCCTGACGCACTCGGGGGTCGGTCAGCGCGTGGCAGACGTCGACGAGGATGTTGAGGGCGAAGATCGTCACGGCGGTCAGGAGAACGGCCGCCTGGAGGACCGCGAAGTCACGCTGGAGGATGGAGTCGATCATGAGTTTGCCGATGCCGGGCCAGCCGAAGATCGTCTCGACGATCACCGCGCCGTTGACCAGGCCCACCGCCAGGTCGCCCGCCACGGTCAGCACCGGTGTGACGGCGTTGCGCAGGGCGTGGCCGAAGACCACCCGCGCGGGCGTGGCGCCCTTGCTCCGGGCGATCTTGACGTAGGGCGCGGAGAGCGCGGTGACCATGCTGCCGCGGACCACCTGCACCAGTACGCCGAACGGGCGGATCAGCAGGGTCGCGATGGGCAGTACCCAGATCTCGGGGCCGCCGATCGTGCCCGAGGTCGGCAGCAGTCCGAGGCTCACACCGAAGACCAGCACGCCCATGATGGCGAACCAGAAGTCGGGGATGCTGGCGGCCGTCATCGACAGCAGACTGGCGATCCTGTCGATCAGGGAGTTGGGACGGTAGGCGGCCAGGCTGCCGACCAGCAGCGCTCCGGTGATCGCGAGCACCATGGTCACGCCGGCGAGCTGCAGGGTGACGGGAAAGGCGTCGATCACCATCGAGCTCGCCGACTGTCCGGTCCGCAGCGAGGCGCCGAAGTCGAAACGCGCGGCATCGACGAGATAGTTCCACAACTGTGCCGGGATCGAGAGGTCGAAGCCCTGCGCGGCGGAGAACTCCGCACGTTGCTCGGGGGTGGCGCTCAGGGGGAGGTAGAGGTCGACGGGATTGCCGGTCATCCGGGCCAGGAGGAACACGCCGAGGACGACGCAGACCAGGGGGACGGCACTGGAGAGTATGCGCTTGCGCAGGAAGGGGATCATCAGTGCTTCGCCCCTTCGGCCGGGCTGACCCCGGCCAGCCGCAGTTCGTCCCCGGTGGCGGAGTTGGGCCGGTACCGGATCGACGGCGACAGGCCGAGCAGTCCGGTCATGTGGGCGATGTGTGTGTACTGGACGACGGTTTCGTTCTGCTCCGCCAGGAGGCCGGCAAAGGCCTTCTGCCGCTCCTTGCCGGAAAGCACGGCCGCTTCGGCGACGCGCCGGTCGAGAGCCTTCGTGCCGAACGCGGACTGGGGGCCGTCGCTGAGCAGGTACTGGCTGGTGGTGAAGGCCGCGTCACCGGCCTGGTTGCCGTGCATGATCAGCAGGGCGATCGGTCCGACGTCCTCGGGCAGTGGGCGGAGCTGGTACTGGAGCTGGGTGGCGGTGTCGGCCATACGGACCTTCACGTCGAGCCCGATCCGCCCCATCTGGTACTGAAGTGCCTCCGCCGTTTCCGACACCCCGGAGAACATGCCGTTGCGGGCGACCAGGGTGATCTGCCGGCCGGTGGGCACTCCGTCGGCAGCCGCTTCCTTCACCAGGGCGCGGGCCTTGGTGATGTCCTGCCGTGGCGGTTCGATCTCGTCGCTGTGTCCCACCACCCCGGGCGGGACCAGTTGGCCGGCCGGTTCGGCGAGGCCGCCCAGCAGTGCGCCGATGATGCCCTGGCGGTCCACGGCCAGGTCGATCGCCCGCCGCACCCGCAGATCGTCGAGCGGAGCCTCGCGGCCGTCCAGCCGCAGGGCTGTCGTCTCGTTGTTGGGGTAGGCGACCGTCGTGTCCTTCTCCGCCTCCATCGGGTCCAGCGCCACGGCGATCTCCGCCTCACCCTTGTCGATCATGGCAGCGCGGACACTGGCATCGCTGCGCCAGACGTACCGGGCCTGTGCGAAGGGAGGGGCCTCGCCCCAGTAGTCGCCGAAGCGGTTGAGGGAGATCGCCGCTCCGGGCTGCCAGGAGCGGACCGCGTAGGGGCCGGTTCCGACCGGTATGCGCACCTTGGCGTCGGTGTCGGTCGTGCGGGGCACGATCTCCACGAAGCTCAGGCGCAGCGGCAGGATGGGGTCCGGCTTCTCGGTGGTGACGGTCAGCCGTTCGTCGTTCGCCGCTTCCACCTGGAGATCCTCGTTGCCGAAGACGTAGCCCTCGACGTTGCAGGCGAGGTCGGAGTTGACCGCCCGGTCGATGGAGAAGGCGGCGTCCTCGGCAGTGAAGGGCGCACCGTTCTGAAAGGTCACCCCTGAGCGGATGTCGAAGGTCCAGGTACGGGGCGCGGTCTGCTTCCAGCCGGTCGCCAGCAGGGGGTTCAGCTCACCGGACGCGGGATCTCGTTCGACCAGGGGTTCCGTGATGTTGGACCGGACGACGACGCCGGTGCCGGTCAGCGACGCCTCACAGGGTTCCAGGGTGGGCGGCTCCTGAGTGAGCACCACCCGCAGGGTGCGGCCGTCGGCGCGGCCGGCCCCGCCGGCCGCGCTGTTGGCCACGGCGCACCCGCTGGACGTGAGCACGGCGCCCGCCAGCAGGGTCGCCATGAGCTTGCGGGGCCGCCTTGGTGCGGCCCGCTGGGTGGATGAAACGGAGGACTTCATCGTCACATGTCTCCGGGAATTCGCTGATGTGTCGCGTTCCGAGCACTGGGTATGGGTCCGACCACCACCAGCTGTCTACAATTGCGTACTCAGTCTGTATCTGTGAACGCGAAGCTAGACCGGCGCTTCGACAGCGTCAAGACATGCGGAAGATCGAACTTTCCCGCCAGGTCTCGCGCGGATGCCACCGAGCGCCGCACACCCCCGAAACCACCGATCAGAACCGGAGTGCCACCTTGTCGAACTCACCCCTCCCCACCAGCACCCCGGACACCGTCCTCCAGGTGTCCACCCTGCTGCCCGCTCTGGAAGGGACGCTGGCAGAGCACTTCCACACGGTTCGCCTGCCGGAACTGCCCGACCCCGCCGCCTACCTGCGCGACCACGGGAAGGACGTGGTCGCCGCGGTGACCAGTGCGCGGGTCGGCGTCAGTGACGCCCTGATGGACGCGCTGCCGCGGCTGGGGGCGATCGTCCACTTCGGCGTCGGCTACGAGACGACGGACGTGGTCCGGGCCCGGGCGCGGGGCGTCGACGTCAGCAACACCCCCGACGTGCTCACCGACTGCGTGGCCGACCTCGCGGTCGGCTCCCTGATCGACGTCATGCGCCGCTTGTCGGCCGCCGACCGGTACGTGCGCGCCGGGAGCTGGGGCACCGCACCCTTTCCGCTCGCTTCCCGGATGAGCGGGAAGCGGGTGGGCATCCTGGGGCTGGGCCGCATAGGCCGGGCCGTCGCGCAGCGGCTCGACGGCTTCGGCGTGCAGGTCGCGTACTGCACGCGCACACCGGTCCCCGGCGTCGGCTACCGCTACCTGCCGACCGCGGAGGCCCTGGCCGAAGCGTGTGACGCGCTCGTCGTCACCGTCGCGGGAGGGAGGGGCACCGAGGGGCTGGTCTCGGCGGCGGTGCTGGACGCGCTCGGCCCCCGGGGTTACCTGGTCAATGTCGCACGGGGCAGCGTCGTGGACGAGCCGGCCCTGGTCACGGCGGTGGAGGAGGAGCGGATCGCGGGTGCGGCGCTCGATGTGTTCGCCGACGAACCGAACGTGCCGCGGGCCCTGCTGGAGTCGGACCGGGTGGTCCTGCTCCCGCACATCGCCAGCGCCACCCATGAGACCCGCGCGGCCATGGGCGACCTGGCCCTGCGCAACCTGCGGCAGTTCATGGCCGAGGGGGTTCTGCTCACCCCGGTACCGGAAGCCTCCCCCTCGACCCATTGACGCCGACGCTTGTCCACACATAGAAATGATGTCCACACATGAGAACGCCGATCTTATGAGGACGGTCTGCATGGCGCGCACCTCCGAACGTATCGCCGATGTCACCGTGACCCCCGTGGCCTTCCGCGACTACCCCCTGCTCAACACGGTCGGCGTGCACGAGCCGTACGCGCTGCGCACCATCGTGGAGATCACCACGGAGGGCGGGGTCAGCGGCATCGGCGAGACCTACGGCGGCACGGTGCACCTGGAACGGCTGCGCCGCGCCGCCACCGAGCTGACCGGCATGGACGTCTGGAGCCTCAACGACCTGATCGCCCGCACCACACGTGCGCTGGGATCCGACACCACCGGTGGCGACGGCATGTCCGGGATGGTCACCGGCAGCAGCACCGTGGACCGGATCATGGCGCCGTTCGACGTCGCGTGCCTGGACATCCAGGGCAAGCTCGTCGGCCGGCCGGTCTGCGACCTGCTGGGGGGAGCCGTGCGCCCCACGGTCCCCTACAGCGCCTATCTCTTCTACAAGTGGGCCGGGCACCCCTCTCAGGGCGACGACGACTGGGGCGCGGCACTCGACCCGGCGGGCCTGGTCGACCAGGCCCGCCGCATGATCGGGACGTACGGCTTCTCCTCCATCAAGCTCAAGGGGGGCGTCTTCCCGCCGGAGGAGGAGATCGCGGCGATCAGGGCGCTGCGGAAGGCCTTCCCGGACCTGCCCCTGCGCCTCGATCCCAACGCCGCCTGGAGCACGGAGACGTCGCTGCACGTCGCCCGCGAACTGGACGGCGTCCTGCAGTATCTGGAGGACCCGACCGAGGGCATCGAGGGCATGGCCTCCGTGGCCGGGCGGACGACGACCCCGCTGGCGACCAACATGTGCGTGGTCTCCTTCGACGACCTGGCCCCTGCCGTGGCCCAGGGAGCGGTGGGCATCGTCCTGTCCGACCACCACTTCTGGGGCGGACTGCGACGTTGCGGCCAGCTCTCCGCGATCTGCGAGACCTTCGGGCTGGGCATGTCGATGCACTCCAACTCGCACCTGGGTATCAGCCTCGCGGCGATGACGCACCTGGCAGCGGCCACCCCGCGCCTGAATTACGCCTGCGACACGCACTGGCCCTGGAAGCAGCCGGACGAGGACGTGGTGGATCCCGGGCCGCTGCGGTTCAGCGAAGGCAGCGTCACCGTACCGACGGCTCCCGGGCTGGGCGTGGAACTGGACCGGGACGCACTCGCACGGCTCCACCGCCAGTACCTCGACTGCGGGCTGCGCGACCGCGACGACACCGGCTACATGCGCCGTTTCGACCCCTCGTTCTCGACCAAGACCCCCCGGTGGTGACCCGACCGTGCGCATCATGCTCAACCACCGCATCCTCAGCCGGTTCCACGAACCGCTCAAGGCGCGTGCGGAGGGCCGGCATGTCTGGCTGGACGCCCGCGACTGGGACGCCGACCGGATCTCCGACGCCCTCACCGATGTCGAGGTGTACGTCGGAACGAAGCTCCGGGCCGAGGACGCCCGGCGGGCCGCCCGGCTGCGGCTCGTGCACGTCGTCGGCGCGGGCTACGACGGCATCCCGCTCGACGCGCTGAACCCCGGGGTGACGGTCGCCACCACCCACCACCACGGCGGCTCCATCGCGGAGCACGTGCTGATGTCCGTGCTGATGCTCTCCCGCGACGTGCTGACGGCCGACCGCGCGCTGCGCGCCGGGCACTGGCGCAACGTGGCCGTCGATCCCGGGCTCCCCTTCGGGTCGACGCTGCGCGGCCGGCGGGTCGGGATCATCGGCTTCGGTGAGACCGGAACCGAGGTCGCCCGGCTGTGCCAGGCGGTCGGACTCGGGGTGCGCGCCGTGCGGCGCGACCCCACCGCACCGGTCCCCACCGACCTGCGGCCCGACTGGATCGGTGGCAACGACCGGCTGAACGCACTCCTCACCGAGTCCGACATCGTGGTGGTCACGGTCCCCCTGAGCCCCGCCACCCGCGGGCTGATCGGTCCGGCCGAACTGAAGACCATGGGGCCCGGGTCCCTGCTGGTCAACGTGGCCCGGGGACCCGTGGTGCAGGAGGAGGCGCTCTACGAGGCTCTCCGGTCCGGTGTCATCGGCGGCGCCGCCCTGGACGTGTGGTGGTCCGGCCCGCCGGAACCGCCGAGCCGGCTGCCCTTCCACGACCTGCCCAACGTGCTCATGACCCCCCACCACTCGGGCCACACCACCGACACCTTCGCCGCCCGTGCGGCGGAGATCGCCGACAACATCGGCCGGTTGGGGCGCGGCGAGCCACTGGTGAACGTGGTGCGCGCCGGTGGGCCGGACCGGTCGGCCCACCGCTGACCTCCCTCATGGACAGGTCCGGGGCGCGCCCGGGCTACGAGCCCATCTCGTACGCCCCGGACAGCGCCTCGACCCGGTCCCAGACCCGTGCCGAGCGAGCCTCGTCCACGACGGGGCGCCGAACCGCGGCGAGGGCCCAGCGCTGCTGTTCCCCGGTCGCGGAGTCCTTGCCGTGCAGCTCGACGGCGTTCGCGGAGAAGTCGCGGACGAGTACGGAGAACAGTTCGTCGAGCACGTCCTCGTCCAGACCGGTCAGCCGGGCCTGCTCCAGGATCAGCTGTCCGTGGACCACCAGGGCGAAGAGCTGGCCGACGGACAGCAGGAAGTCGAGGTCGCGGCTCTGCTGCTCGTCGGGCGCGGAGTGGGCAACGAAGTCGCACAGTGCGTCCGCCTGCTCGCGGAACCGCGCGACGTTGGGGACTGCGGCGTACCCGTCGTAGGCCGGGCGCCAGTCGTGGAAGCGGACGGAGCCGAGGCCGCGGGCCGGTCCCTGCCGGAAGAGGAACGCGTCGTCCGCGGCGTCCAGCCGGGTCGTCACCGGTTCGTACCCGGCCGGGTCCAGCAGGTGATTGCGCATGAACTTCAGGATGAGGGCGAGGTTGACGTGGACCGTGCCCTCGAGCTTGGGCAGGCTGCGGATCTCCACGGCCGCCTGGGCGAAGTACGTGTCCTTCTCGAAGCCCTTCGCGGCGATGACGTCCCACATCAGGTCGATGACCTTCTCGCCCTCCGTGGTCACCTTCATCTTCGTCATCGGGTTGAACAGCAGATACCGGCGGTCGTCGGGCCCTGCCGAGCGGAAGTAGTCGACGGCGCGGTCGCTGAACAGCTTCATGCCGACGAGGCGGACGTAGGCGTCGGCCAGCTCACGGCGGACGTGCGGGAAGGCGGTCACGGGGCGGCCGTAGAGGATGCGGTTGTGCGCGTGGGTGACGGCCTCGTACATCGCGTGCTCGCAGATGCCGATCGAGGCGGTGCACAGGTTGAACTTGCCCACGTTGACCGTGTTCAGGGCGGCGTCGAAGGCGGCCCGGCCGGTGTGCAGGACGTCGTCGGGGCCGACCGGGTAGCCGTCGAGGCGGAACTCGCTGACGTACTTGGAGGAGTCGACGACGTTCTTCACCAGGTGGTAGGCGGGGTGGCGGCTGTCGGCCGCGAAGAAGACGTAGCCGTCCGGGCCTTCGACGTCGGTGCGCCGGCCGAAGACCGAGACGAGACCGGCGGCGTTGCCGTTGCCGATGTAGTACTTGGAGCCGGTGGCCAGGAATCCGCCGTCGCCGTCCGGTTCCAGCAGCATGTCGGTGGAGTAGATGTCGGCGCCGTGCGCCTTTTCCGACAGGCCGAAGGCGAACACCTCGCCCTCGGAGAGGAGGTGTGCCGCGCGGCTGCGGGCGGCGGCGTTGTCGCTCTGCCAGACCGGGCCGAGGCCGAGGATGGTCACCTGCCAGGCGTACCAGTAGTCGAGCCCGTAGAACCCGAAGATCTCGTTGAGCGCGGCGATCCGGGCGGTGTCCCAGCGCTGGTCCTCCCGCTCGGCGGCGGAGGACGGGGTGAGGAAGGTGGCGAACAGGCCTTCCTTCGCGGCGAATCCGAGGAAGTCCCCCAGCCAGGCGCGGGACCGGTAGTCCTCGACGATCCGCCGCTTGCCACGGTTCTCGAACCATTCGATGGTGGCGCGCAGCAGCCTGCGGGTCTCCGGGTCGAAGTGCGAGGGGTCGTAGGTACGCGGGTTGAACAGCAGCGGGCCGGCCATGGTGATACGCCTTCCGAGGGGTTGTGGGCGGGAGGAAACGGGGCGGTTCAGCTACGCGGGTCGGTCGCGCCGAGCCGGTGGAGGGTGACGAGTACGTCGTCGAGCCAGGCGACCGTCATGCGCTCGTACGCGATGCCGCCGCGCAGCACGACGTGCTGCAGCTCCTGTCCCGCGTCGAGCGGGGCGGGGGCGCCGGGGCCGGTGAAGTCGCGGAGTTCCCCGGCGAGGTAGTGCGCGAGCCGGTCGCTGTGGGCCCGGTGGTGCCGCTCGACCTCGTCGAGCAGCGCTGCCGGGTCGTCGAAGGCCGCACCGCGGATCTTCACGGCGAGATCGTGGCGGAGGCTCTCGGGTTCGATCGGTTCGTGCAGCCAGTCGGAGAGGGCGGCACGGCCGGGGCCTGCGACGGAGTACTCCTTCTTGTCCGGCCGGCGCTCCTGCGGGACGTCGCGGACGTCGAGCAGGCCCTCGCTCTCCATGCGCTTGAGGACGCGGTAGATCTGCTGGTGCGTGGCGGTCCAGAAATACCCGATGGACCGCTCGAACCTCCGGGCGAGCTCATAGCCCGAGCCCGGCTGTTCCAGCAGGGAGACGAGGATCGCGTGTTCGAGCGCCATGCCCCGATCGTTCTATGCAACTGGTTGCATAGCAAGCGGCGGCGGCAGGGTGAGACGCGCCTCACCCTGCCGCCGCCGCAGGCCGCCTCGGTGCTCACCCCACGGCGCGGGACCTCCTCCGGTCTCGCCGAGCGCCGTGGGCAGGGCGGCCGCGTACGGCGTGGGCAGCGCGCCGGCGCTGGAGCTCCGAGATGAAGAGCAGGTCGGCGAGCTCGGACTGCGCGTGGGCACGCCACTTGTCGTGGCTTCGCCCGGCGTTGAGATTGTCGACGTCGATACGCCCGATGCGGTGCCCCAGGGACGACACGGTCACGACCCGCGACAGAGGTCGGGCACGCCATCGAACGTCCACGAGTGCATACGTCACGCCTCCCCACGGAGCAGGTCAGCCCGGGGAGACAGCCTGTGCGGGTTCGTGCCCCGCAGGCGCGCGGTACAGGGCCAGCATGGCCTGGTCGTCCTGGGGCCGGCCACCGGCGTGGCGCCGGACGTCCTGGATCAGCATGTCCAGGATCTGCCCCGGCTCGAGGCGAGCGCCGGAGCGCGCCCGCCTGGCGAGCACGAGCGGCAGACGGGCGACAGGGTCGTAGAAGCACCCGGTCGCGTTACGGGCCTCGGTGACGCCGTCGGTGTAGCAGAGCAGGGTGGAGCCGACCGGGAACGGGAAACTGTCGACCGGGGCGGACCACACGCCCAGGTCGCTCATGCCCAGCGGGGGCGCCTCCTCGGACGCCTCGAGAAGCGTGGCGCGGCCGTGCGCGTCGAGGAGTACCGGGGGCGGATGGCCTCGGTTGACCAGGCGTACGGTCTCCAGGTCCGAGGAGAACTCCGCGATGAGAGCTGTCGTGAAACCCTCCTCCTGCTGCTGGCCGCCGCGCCTGCCGCCCTCGCGCAGGAGGGCCCGTTCCAGCCAGGTCACCAGCTGCGGAAGCCCCTCGGCCTCGTCGGCCGCGTACCGGAAGGCGCCGAGGTCGGCGCTGACGGCACTGACCGCGCCGAGTCCTTTCCCCCGCACGTCACCGACCATGACCCGGATTCCGTACGGGGTGCTCTGCGCCACGTACAGGTCTCCGCCGATCAGGGCCTCGCTCTCGGCGGGCACGTACCGCGCGTCGATGTGCAGATCCCCCAGCCGTGACGGGGGCTTGGGCAGCACGGCCCGCTGGGCGACTGCCGCGACGTGCTGCGCGCGCCGGGCGCGGGCGTGCTGTGTGCGCAGCGTGCGGTGGATCAGGACGGCGAGCGCGGTGACGGCCGCCAGGGTGATCTGGTTGGCGACACCCGCGCGCCAGCCGAAGGCGCCGTCGAACCACGCGAGAACCGCGTGGACGGCCATCGCGGCGAGACCTGCGCCGATGATGCCCCGGACGCCGAGCAGCGGCGCGGCGGCGACGGGCACCGCCATGAGAAGCGGCGCGGACGTCACCTCGTGCGGGGTGACCAGGTCGACCACCACGGCCAGCACGATGAGGCCTACGGGGATCCACTGGTTTCTCAGCAGCTGCGGCACTCCCCCACGCTCCCCGCAAGCGCGACCGTCCGCATCCCCGGACGGCCGCCTCCGACGTACATGACGGCGCTCACGTGGGCACGAACCTCTCGTGGTTGCGGGGTGGGCCCGTGTCCCTCACCCCGTGATGTTCTTCGGCCCGGTGCGCGACCCGTGGCGGGGCCCTCGCGTGCGTCACCCCTCCATGTGCTCGTACGGAGCAGCCGGTACCTCTGTGACGGCGACACCGGCGCGGCGTCGGGATCGGCACCTTCCGGCTCCGGCGGCACCGACGGCTCGGGGGTCACGTTCACTTCGGCGGTCGTGACACCGCCGAACGAGACCCCCGCGCTCAGCATGTCCCTGTCCCTCGACGTCCTCGCGGACTCAGGCTCCGCTCCCCGCGTGGCGGTGGCCCCGGTCGGCTCGGGCACGTAGGGCTGACGACGTCTCGGACCGCTTTTCCGGAACGGCGGAACGCCGGCTGCTAAGGTCGTCCCGGACATCGATATCTCGGTGAGGAGACCGGACATGGTGGGAGACGACGACATCTCCGGGTGACACCCGGATGTGAGCGGCCGTCGGCCGGTGCGCGACAGCACCGTGGCCGCGAGCCCCGTGTCGTTCCCGTTCGCCCTGTCCGCCCCGGGCAGAAGTCTGTCCGCACGCATGCCCCACGAGGTCGTTCCCATGTCCGAAGCCTCCGCACCCCTGCTCGCACGCGACATCGTCCGTTCCTTCGGCACCGGGCGGGTGGTCGACGGTTTCTCCCTCACCGCACCCCCCGGCCACCGCATCGGCCTGATCGGGGAGAACGGCGTCGGTAAGTCGACGTTGCTCCGCCTGCTCGCCGGGGCCGACGAACCGGACGCGGGCACCGTCACCCGTCCTGCCGATCTGGGCTTCCTGCACCAGGAGATGCCTTTCGACGCCGCCGCCACGATCGCCGATGTACTGGACGAGGCCCTGCGCGACGTCCGCGACGATCTCGCCGAACTCGAATGTCTGTCCGAGCAACTCGCCCGCGCCCAGGAAGACTCCCCCGGTTACGCCGCGCTGCTCGACGCCTACGGCCGAGGGCTCGAGCGCGCCCAGGAGCAGGAGGCCTGGGACGCCGACCGGCGCGCCAAAATCGTGCTCGATGGCCTCGGTCTCGGCGGAATCCGGCAGGACCGTGTGCTCGGCTCCCTGTCCGGCGGGCAGCGCGGGCGCCTGGCCCTGGCCTCCCTGCTGGTCCGGAGGCCGTCCGCGCTCCTGCTGGACGAGCCGACCAACCATCTGGACGACGGTGCGGCCGAGTTCCTGGAGGAACAGGTACGCGGCCTGCCCGGTGCCGTCGTCGTCGCGAGCCATGACCGGGCTTTCCTCGACGCGGTGTGCACGGACCTGATCGACCTCGACCCGGCCAGGGAGGGACCGGTGCGGTACGGCGGCAACTACACCGCCTACCAGGCCGAGAAGCGCGCCGAGCGGGAGCGCTGGGAACGTCGTTACGCCGAGGAGCAGGAGGAGCAGGACGCCCTGCGCCGGGCCATCGGCACGACCACGCATCGTGTCGCCCCGGACCGCGGACCGCGGGACAACGAGAAGATGGGCTACGACCTCCGCGCCGGACGGGTGCAGAGCCAGATTTCGCGACGGGTGCGCAACGCCGCTCGCAGGCTGGACGAACTGGAACGGCACCGGATCGCCGAGCCGCCGCAGCCGCTGCGTTTCCGCCGCACCGCACTCGCCGGTCCGTCGGCGGACGGGATCCTCGTCTCCCTGCGCGACGTGCGGGTGCGGGGCCGTCTCACCGTCGACCGTCTCGATGTGTCGGCGACCGAGCGCCTGCTCGTGACGGGTGACAACGGGGCGGGCAAGTCGACGCTTCTCGCCGTGCTCGCCGGTCGTCTCGCGGCCGACGGCGATGTACGGCGGAAGGGCGGGCTCTCGGTGGGACTGCTGGCCCAGGACACCGTGTTCGACCTGCCCGACCGCACCGTGCGGGACACCTACGCGCAGTCGTTGGGCGGCGAGCGCGCGGAGGCCGTACCGCTGAGTTCGCTGGGGCTGATGAGCGAGGCGGATCTGGGCAAGCCTGTCGGACGTCTGTCGGTCGGTCAGCGCCGCCGGCTGGCGCTGGCCCTTCTGGTCGCACACCCACCCGAGTTGCTGCTGCTCGACGAGCCCACGAACCATCTCTCCCCGCGGCTCTGTGACGAGCTCGAGGCGGCGATGGGAGCGGGTCCGGGAGCGATCGTCCTGGCCGGCCACGACCGCTGGCTGCGGAGGCGCTGGCAAGGGCGCGAGCTGCGCCTTTGACCCTGGCGGGCGGAGACTCCGAGGCCGGACACATCCTGGACATCGCGTCCGCATGGCGAGACACGCTTGCGGAGGCCCACGCCTGCGGCGTTGCATCGCGCCTGTGCAAACCGAACAGATACCCCCTGATCAACCGGCCTCCGACGGCAAGGCGGCGAGGCGCGCGGTCACCGTGTTCCCCGTCCTCGTGCTCGTGGCGGGCGTAGCCGGTCTCGTCACCCCTGGAACGTTCGACGGCTGGACGGAGTCGGTCCCGTACCTGCTGGGCATCGTCATGTTCTGCATGGGGCTGACGATGACTCCGCTCGACTTCAAGGGCGTGGCGAAGCGCCCGTGGGCCGTGGCGATCGGCCTGGTCGCTCACTACGTGATCATGCCGGGGCTCGGCTGGGCGATCGCCCATCTGCTCGGACTCCCGCCGCAACTGGCGGCCGGACTCATCCTGGTCGGCTGCGCGCCGAGCGGCACGGCGTCGAACGTGGTGACCTTCCTGGCGCGCGGTGACGTGGCACTGTCGGTCTCCGTCGCCACCGTCTCCACCCTGGTCGCCCCCCTGGTCACGCCGCCGCTCACACTGCTGCTGGCGGGAGCGTACCTGCCGGTGGACGCCGGTTCGATGATCACGGACATCCTCAAGACGGTCCTGCTTCCGGTCATCGGCGGCCTGGTGGTGCGGCTCGTCGCGGGCAGACTGGTCGACCGGGTACTGGGCCTCATGCCCTGGCTTTCCTCCCTGGCCGTCGCCGCGATCGTCTGCGCCGTCGTGGCAGGCAGCGCCGGCGCGATCAAGTCGGCCGCCATGACCGTGCTGATCGCCGTCGTGCTGCACAACGGCCTCGGACTCGCGCTCGGCTACGGTGCGGGCAAGATCGCGGGACTCGGCCGGCCTGCCAGCCGCGCCATGGCCTTCGAGGTCGGCATGCAGAACTCCGGGCTCGCAGCTTCACTGGCCACGGCCCACTTCAGCCCGCTGGCCGCCCTGCCGGCCGCGGTGTTCTCCGTGTGGCACAACATTTCGGGCGCCCTGGTCGCCGCCTGGATGTCCCACCAGTCACGGCGCGACGAGCCCGCACCGGCGATCGCCGGTCCGGCACCGAAGCACGCGACGGCCGAGGAATCCTGACCGGACACCGCCCCGGCGGTTCCCTGCCCGAAGGCGTTCGTCCGTATTCCGGACGAACGCCTCGCGCGTTCCGTGAGCGGGTTCCGGCGCGGGCTCACGCGGAATCGACAGCCATGCTCCGCGTCAGACTCCTGGGCCGCAGGTCGGTCCAGTTCTGCTCCACGTAGTCGAGGCAGGCCTGCCGGGTGTCCTCCTGGTGGGCCACGGTCCATCCGCCGGGCACCTCCGCGAAGGCGGGCCACAGCGAGTGCTGTCCCTCGTCATTGACGAGCACCAGATAGGTGCCGTTCTCGTCCTCGAAGGGGTTGGTCACCGATACTCCTCGAACTTAGGTAAGGCTACCTTCACTTATCCGTCCGTACCTTACCCATCTCGATCCCGGTTGTCGCATCAGATGTCTCACATGCGCTGCCCCGAGCACACGGCCCGGCCGAGCAATGTCCATCCCACTGACTAGTCCAGGTCACTCCCGTGGCACTCAGGTATGACCCACGACCAACACGGAGGGGGATTCATGGAACCCCCTCTCGCTCATACCGTCTTGATCAGGGACGGCGGCCGACCACCGCCGTGGACAACGGTTTCCAGGACAAGCGAGACAGTGAGCAGGTGGCACGGGTGACTCAGCAGGATCGGCCGAAGAACAAGGCGTTCGCTCCCGAGTATCAGGGGGCGCTCGGTTCGATGTCGGTGAATTCCTCCCTCACCGAGGTGCTGGCGAAGGGCATCGAGGAACTACGGGCGGCTGAACAGGCCGGCAAGCCGGGGGATATGGCACGCTGCGGACTCGCCGTGGCGGAGGCGTACCGGCGGCTGGGGCGGGTGACGGACGCCGATGCCGCCTGGAAGTCGAGTTATCGCGCGGCGCGTTCGGCGGGGGACGTCGGGGCGATGGCCTGGGCCCTGTGGAGCGGTGGCACACTCGCCCGCCAGCGGGGCTCGCTGGCGCTGGCGTACCGGCTGCTCGGGCTCGCGGCCGACCTGGGCAAACGAGGGGGCGACGTGGTGGTACGCGGCTACTCGCTCGCCGGCCTCGCGGAGACCGGGCGTATCCAGGGCGACTACCAGGCCGTCGGCGAGCTGCACGAACAGCTGCTCGCCGAAGCCCGCAGGCGGGGTGAGGCCCGGCACACGGTGTGGGCCCTGGAAGGCATAGCCCAGATGCACCGGAACACCGGTTCGTACGACAGGGCGCTCGCCCTCTTCGAGGAGGCGGCCGAAACCGCCGGCCGGGCCGATGACTGGCGAGGCCGGGCATGGGCGCTGCGCGGCATCGCCGACGTGGTGTCCGTACGCGACGGTGATGTGGAACGTGCGCTGGCATTGCTCGCCGAGGCCGAATCCGCCTGCCGCGAGATGAAGTTGTCCAGCGCGCTGGCGTACAACCACAAGATGCGTGGCAATGTGCACTACCGGGCCGGGCAGTACGCGCAGGCCCGTGACACCTACGCGCAGGCACTCGCGGAGTTCCAGGAGATGAACGAGCCACGGGGGACCGCGCTGTCCCGGCTGGGGCTCGCCAAGTCACTGGCCCGGCTCGGGCGGAACCCGGCGGAGACAGTCGTGGAACTCGCCGAACTGCGCCGGACCCTGGACCGGATCGGCCTCAAGCACGCCCGGGACATGGTCGACAAGGCGACCGTCGAGCTGGGGGTGGGCCCCCTGCCCGACGCGGACCACCGCGTCGAGGAGGCGGCGACGCGATGATCGTCATCCCCACGGCTGTTTCCGCCGGCACCGTGCGCACCGCGGCATCCTCCGGGAAGGCCGCACCCCCGGAGACCGCGCCACAGGCCGCAGTCTCCGCTCCCCGCGTACTCGCCCGCTGCCGCGACCTCGTGCGCCCCTCCTTGTCCGCCGCGATAGGCCGGCTCCATCCCTGGCCGGGCGAGATGGCCGCCTTCTCACTCGGCTGGTGCGAGGTCGGCGGTGCGCCCGCCGACGGGTCCTTCGAGGGCAAGGGCGTCCGCCAGACCCTCGCCGTACTGTGCGCCGAGGCCGCGGGGGCCCCCGGGGAAAGCGCCGTGGCCGGGGCGGTGGCCGTCGAGCTGATCCACACCTTCTCGCTGCTGCACGACGACATCATGGACGGGGACGGGACCCGGCGGCAGCGGGAGACCGTGTGGAAGGCGTACGGCACCGGGCCAGCCGTACTCGCGGGCGACGCGCTCTTCGCTCTCGCGGTGCAGACCCTCGCCGAGACTCCGGGACCGTACACCGCTGCGGCCGTGGGCCGCCTGTCCGAGACACTGAGCGGTCTCGTACGCGGTCAGGCGGAGGACCTGCTCTTCGCCGCCCGCCCGTGGACGGGGCCCGAGGCCGTCCGGACCGACGAGTACCGTGCGATGGCGGAACTCAAGACCGGCACGCTGCTGGGCTGTGCCGCAGCCCTCGGCGGCCTGCTGGGCGGGGCGCCGGCCCGCACCGTCGCCGCGCTGGACCGGGCCGGGCGCCACCTGGGGGTGGCGTTCCAGGCCGTCGACGACCTGCTCGGCATCTGGGGCGACCCGGCGGTGACGGGCAAACCCGTGCACAGCGATCTGCGGCAGCAGAAGAAGACCTACCCCGTGCTGGCCGCCCTCGCCGGTGACGGTCCCCCCACCAGGGAGCTCGCCGCCCTCCTGGACTCCCCGCTCCCCCTCGACGACGCCGGCACGGTACGCGCGGCCGCACTCGTCGAAGCGTGCGGCGGCCGCACCGCCACCCTGGACGAGGCCCGCCACCACCTCGATGCCGCCCGCGTCTGCCTGCGGAGCGTGCCCCTCGCCCCACGCGCGACGAGCGAGATCGAGGCACTGCTCGGGTTCCTGCTGCACCGCAGGATGTGAGGCGTGCCGGGGCGGGTCACACGCGGACCAGCCGGTCGGTGAAGGCGTTGCCGAAGACGCCGTGCGGATCCAGGCCGTCGAGCACGCCGACGGCCTCCGCCCACTGCCCCGGCCCGTACGACGCCGGGACAGTGGTTCCGATGACCTCCTGGTCCGCCCAGGCCTCCGTGTCGGTGTACGCCCAGCCCTTGGACCACTCGACCCGGGTGAGCGCGTACGCTCCGTCGAAGGTGGCGAGGAGGAAGCGCTCCAGGTCCCGGTAGAACGCGTGAGCTCCGGGCGTGGACGGCTGGGTCAGGACGTCGATCCACACCGCGCAGTCGAACTCCGGCCGGTCCGCCGGCGGTCGCACGACGGAGAGCAGGGGCGGGCGCGCGCCGGGAGCGGCCGACTCCTCGGGCCGGTCCAGCCCGCCCACACGGATCTCGACCTGCCCGTTGACGGGGAACTCGCCTCGCGCGGCCCGCGTCTTCAGCTGCTCGCTGTAGTAGGCGGCGAACTGCGAGATGACACGCTGCACGTCCGCGCGCCGGGTCAGCACGGCGTACCCGTTGGCAGTCTCCCGCAGGGTCGTGGGGCGCAGGTAGAACTGCAGGTTGTGCGCGGCACCCCACAGGTCCGTGGCGAAGGTGGCGGCCAGCCCCGTCGCCGCCACCGTGTACTGGGCGGCGCCGAAGGCCGGGGCGAGGTACCAGGCGGCCTCCCCCAGCATGCGCCCGGCCAGCCGGGCGACAGGCGTGGGGAGGGAGTCGCTGAACGGATAGTTGTACGGGTGGTGCACGGCCCTCGCCGTACCGGGGCGCTCCGGGCTGAGGCTCCACACCTTCAGCCAGGGCTTGTCCGTGAAGGCGAACCAGATCGCCTCCACCCGCCCCGAACGGTCGAGGAAGTCGGAGAAGGTGTTTCCCCGGCTCGCGAGTGCGCTGCCCGGAGGGGCGAACAACTCGTCACTGGTGAGATCGACCCGGCTCCGGCAGCGGAGCGGGACCTCCTCGCCTGCCTGGAGGACCGCCTCGACGACGAGGCCCCGGCCGATGTGGGTGGCCAGCGCCTCGCATTCCTTGTCGGAGCCCCGGTGGAAGGTACGCACCACGTACGAGGACCGTGCGGCGTCCCAGACCACCGCCGTGACCGACAGGACAAGGTTGCTCAGGGTGCCGTAGGTGTGCCCCGGACGCGGGGTCTCCCCCACCGCGGGCACGCTGGTGCCGTGCGCGTCGATGGCCAGTGTGCCGCCGAGCGTCAGCTCCCCCGGTGCGGGGGTGTTGGTGACACCCAGCCCGTGGTCGGCGAGGAATGCCATCAGCGTCTCCAGGGTGACCCCGGTCTGCGCCCGGACGGCGCCGGGAGCGCCGCTGGGCGGAGCGACGAGTTCCATACCGGTCAGGTGCTTGGTGGTGTCCATCAGCAGCACGTGCTGGTCCGACTCGGTCGGCCCGGTGATGGTGAGGGGCGACCAGGTGTGCGCCTTACCGCGTGCGCGCAGCCGCCAGCCCTTGCTGTGCGCCCAGTTCGCGAGATCGGCGAGATCCTGACCGGTGCGGGGAGCGCAGGCCCACAGCCCGTGGTGGGTGATCTCGCCGGCCCAGTTGATGTAGGGGGTGGGGTACGCCTCCAGCCCGGAGGGAAGTTCGGGCGGCCGGGACGGGACGATCCCCGGCGTGACCGCGGCGGAGGGGTGCGCTCCCGCGATCACCGTCCCTCCTGGGGCACCGAGGACCCCGCCGACGACGGCGGCCGCACGGAGCACCCCACGCCGGGAGGGGGAGACGGAATGTGACGGTGTGCCAAGAGAGTCGGACATGGGCACGAACGTACGCATCCGACGTCCTCCGTCCGACGCATACCCCCAAAGGCCTGCGCGAGCCTGCCTTACGGGTGTACGGGCCGGGCACCGTGCGCCCCTTATCCCAGGAGAGCGGCGATGGTGATCAGGACCGGTACCGAGACGAGGGTGGACAGCAGTATCGATTCCCGGGCGAGCTGTTCGGCGACACGGTACTGCGAGGCGTACGTGTAGAGGTTCTGGGCGGCGGGCAGCGCCGAGGTCACGACGACGTCGAGGAGAGCCGCGCCGTGCAGGTGGAAGACGCCCGCGCCTATGCCCCAGGCGATGAGGGGCTGGGCGGTCGTCTTGAGGGTGGCGGACAGGACGATGGCGGGGCGGTTGTCCCCGCGCGCGGGCATGCCGCTGCCCCGCAGGGAGATCCCGAAGGCCAGCAGGACCGCGGGGACGGACATGTTGCCTATGAGGGTGAGGGGTTCGAGCGCCGGCGCCGGGATGGTCCATCCGGTGGCGGCCACGGTGACACCGGCCAGTGAGCCGGCAGCCATCGGGTTGCGGAGTGGTGTGGTGAGGCGCTGCCAGAGGGACCGGCGCTCGCCGGGCCGGCTCAGGTCGAGGATGGTCAGGGCCAGCGGGGTCACGACGATCTGCTGAAAGAGCAGGACGGGTGCGACCAGGGAGGCGTCTCCCAGTACGTAGACGGCGATCGGGATGCCGAGATTGCCGGCGTTGACGTAGCTGGAGCACAGAGCACCGATGGTGAGCTGTCCGGTGTCCCAGCCTCGTACGAGACCTACGGTGACGAAAAGGGCGGCTGCGACGGCGGTTCCGGCCGCGGTGACGAGGAGCCGTTGCGAGAAGACGACCGACAGGTCCGCGCCCGCCAGGGTGGTGAAGAGCAGTGCGGGGCTTGCCACGTGGAAGGCGAGCCTGGTCAGGACCGTCCGGCTGTCGTCACCCAGGTGTCCGCGGCGCCCGAGGACGTAGCCGACGCCTATGACGACGGCGATCACCGCGAACCCGGTGAGAACTCCCTGCATGAACTTCCTTGCTGATGACTCGTGTGCGGCTGGTCAGCGGGGACGGGGGCCGTCCGGCGCCGGTGACCTGACCCCAGGCCCCACACCGGAAAGCGGCCGCGGGGGTCGCTCGCTGATGCGCTGACCAGGGCTTAGCCTACGGTCACCGGGCGGCAGCGTTCTCAACCGGCAGGCGTTCCGCACCGCGTACCGCGCCCACGCGTGGGCATACATCGGGCTGCTCGTGGTCGTGGCCGCCGCGACGCAGGGCTCCGTCACGGCTGTGCCGGGACCGCGAACGCGGTGGGTCGAGTGCTCGTGCGAGGGCGGTGGTGACGGGGGCGCGATGGTCGGGCAGGTGCTGGGACACCCGGTCGAAAGCCACGGCGAGGAAGCCGGTCAGGTCTCGCTCCGCAGCGTCCGTCAGGTCCCCGAGCTCCATGGCGGGCAGCTCGGTCACCGGGCTGCCGCTCCGCGCGGCATCGACGGTCCACCGGACGGTGTCGCGCGCAGGCGCTCGGCGAGCGGGCCGGCAGGAAGGCGGGTGGTGCCTCGGGAGGCGTCCATGACCGCATACCGCCGGACACGAGGAGACTGTCGAGGTCAGCAGTCCGTGCGGGAACGACCGGAGTGGGTCTGCGGGCCGGGGCGGACGGTCGCCGTGCACAGGGAAACCGATGACCGCCACGTCCTCGGGCACACGGAGGCCGTATCGCTCAGAGCGCGCAAGGCGCCGGGGGCGAGCTGGTCGCCCCGCCGTCGAGGAGCAGGTCGGCCGCTAGGGCCGCAAGGCGAAGGGCTTTACGGGGAGGCCCAGGTCCGACAACGCGCAGTTCGGCTTACGGACTCCCGGTGACGGACGTGCTGCCGGCCCGCGTCGCGTCCGTGCCCCAGCTCGCAAGCAGCCGCAACGCCTCCGCCGACGCCGAACCAGGCTCGGCGTGATACGCGACCACCGACTGCTCGGCGTCGTCAGGCAGAGCGAACGTCTCGAAGGAGAGCGCCAGCTCACCCACCAAGGGATGGTGCAGCCGCTTGACGCCGTGGCTCTTCTCCTTGACGTCGTGCCTGGCCCACAGCTTCCGGAACTCCTCGCTCTTCACCGACAGCTCACCGACGAGCGCGGAAAGACGAGGGTCGTCGGGATGGCAGCCCGCATCCATCCGCAGGTAGCTGACGATGTCCGACGCCTTCTGGTCCCAATCCACGAACAGCTCGCGGTACTCCGACTGCAGGAACACCAGCCGCGCCCAGTTCCGCTCCTGCGGCGCCACCTGTGACCAGTCGCCGAAGACCGCCGCGGCCATCCGGTTCCAGGCCAGGATCTCCGAACGCCGCCCGACGACGTACGCCGGAACGCCTTCCATGGTGTCGAGGAGCTGGCAGAGCGGCACGCGCACCCGCTGCTGCCGCCCCGACGCCTTCTTCCTGTGCTGCTTGGGCTTCGCGAGGTGCGTGAGATGCGCCTGCTCGGCGTCCGTCAGCCGCAGAGCGGACGCGATCGCGCCCAGCACCTCTCCGGACACGTTCTGTCCGTTGCCCTGTTCAAGACGTGTGTAGTACGCCACAGACACTCCGGCCAGCTGGGCCAGCTCCTCCCGGCGCAGCCCCGGGACCCGGCGGTGCCGCCCGAAGTCGGGCAGACCCACGTCCTCCGGCTTCAGCCGGGCACGCCGGCTGCGAAGGAATTCGCTGAGCTCGGCGCGCCGGTCGAGGGCGTGCCCTCTGCCGCCGCCGGGACCGGGGGCGCCGACGGACCGCCGCTCGCGTACAGGCTGGTCGTCCATGCGTTCCAGTATCCACGGTCGTACGCACACCATCCTGACCCCGCCAGTGGTAGGACCGCCGGTCGTACGCAGAACCGTGGGCTGGGTGAAGTCCCGCAGGTGGGACACGCTGGACGGCGTGCCCGACCGAACGAACCGAAAGCTGCCGGGCACAGGACCACTCCTTAAGGAGAACTCCCGCATGACCACTGTCGCTGCGTACGCCGCACCTTCCGCCAAGGCTCCGCTGGAGCGCACCACCATCGAGCGTCGCGCGGTCGGCGAGTACGACGTCCTGATCGACATCAAGTTCGCCGGCATCTGCCACTCGGACATCCACCAGGCCCGCGACGGCTGGGGCGAGGGCATCTTCCCGATGGTGCCCGGCCACGAGATCGCCGGAATCGTCACCGAGGTCGGCTCCGGCGTCACCAAGTTCGCCGTGGGCGACCGCGTGGGAGTGGGCTGCATGGTCGACTCCTGCCGCGAGTGCGACAACTGCAAGGCGGGCCTCGAGCAGTACTGTGCCAAGGGCAACATCGGCACGTACAACGCCCTCGACAAGAACGGCGACGCCACTTACGGCGGCTACTCCTCGCACATCGTCGTGGACGAGAACTACACCCTCCGCATCCCCGACGGCCTGTCGCTGGACGAGGCCGCGCCGCTGCTCTGCGCGGGAATCACCACCTATTCGCCGCTGAAGCACTGGAAGGCCGGTCCCGGCAAGAAGGTAGCGGTCCTCGGCATGGGCGGCCTCGGGCACATGGGCGTCAAGATCGCGCACGCGCTCGGCGCCGATGTGACCGTTCTCTCGCAGTCCCTGCGCAAGCAGGACGACGGGCTGAAGCTCGGCGCCGACCACTACTACGCCACCAGCGACCCGAAGACCTTCGAGGAGCTGGCCGGCACGTTCGACATCATCCTGTCCACGGTGTCCGCGCCCCTGGACTTCGGCGCCTACCTCTCCCTCCTCAGGACGGACGGTGCGCTGGTGAACGTCGGCGCCCCGGAGGAGCCCATCTCCGTCAACCTCTTCTCCCTGATAGGCGGCCGCAAGTCCCTCTCCGGGTCCGGTATCGGCGGCATCCAGGAGACCCAGGAAATGCTGGACTTCTGCGCCGAGCACGGATTCGGCGCGGAGATCGAGCTGATCGGCGCGGCCGAGATCAACGAGGCGTACGAACGCGTGCTGAACAGCGACGTGCGCTACCGCTTCGTGATCGACGCGGCAACGATCTGACCGCCGGGAAACTGCCCCTGTGACGTGCGTGAACGCGGGTAACAGGGGCAGGGCTCGGAGACCGCCCGCCGGCAGCGACGGCGTCTACGGAAGCGCCTGACCGCCGGGGGGCTGCGCGAGGCGGCGGCTCCGGGCCCAGGTCCGGAGCTCCGTCTGCGCGACGGCTTCGACCTCCTCCAGAAGACGCTGCCGTGTGTCGTCGTTCCGCTGGGCTTCATCGGTCAGGGTGTAGCGCTGAATCGCCAGCCGTAGTCGCGACCACGCCTCTGCTCCCTGTACGTGTCGCTCCGCGTGATGGAAAACCTGGCGGAACCCGCCGATGAAGAGTGTGACGCCTGCGAGGGAGGCGGTGACGGCGGCGGGGGCCTGCAAACCCGCGGCGACCACCGTCCCTGCCCCTGCGGACAACGCGATCACCTCCGTGCTCGCGGCCCATCGCCGGGACCGCTACCAGGCCAGATCCCTGAGGGCCTGCTCCCACACCGGATCTTCGCTCGCCGCAGGCACCGACGGCCTCCCTCCTTGCGGCAACTTCCCGGCATCCTCCGCGAGTTGAGGTGCTTCGGTGCCGACCACAGACAGTATCCGCCTGGAACTCCACCGAGCCACCCTCATCGGCGAGGACGCCGGTCCCGTCAGGCCTCGGGGGTGCGCGCGAACCAGGTGGGGCCGTCCGTGAGGGACTGCTTGATCCGGAACAGCGAGAACTCGCTCAGCGGCGGCAGCGCGTCGACGTCGAACCAGGCGACTTCCAGCGACTCGTCGTCGTTCACCCGCGCCTCGCCGCCGGTGGCCCGGCAGCGGAAGGTGATGTCGACGTACTGGCACCGGTCGCCGTTGGCGTACTGCACCGGCTTCAGGGCCTGGGTGAGCACGACCCGCTCCGCGACGCAGTGCACCGCCGTCTCCTCGTACACCTCGCGTTCCGCCGTGACCGCGGGCTCCTCGCCGGGCTCGCCGATACCGCCGATGACCGACCACTTGCCGGTGTCCGACCTCCGGCCGAGCAGCACCCGGCCCTCGTCGTCGAAGACCACGGCGGTGACTCCCGGCAGCAGGAGCAGCTGATGCCCGGCGGTGGCACGGATGTCACGGATGAAGTCTGGGGTAGCCATGCGAGGAGCCTATGCGAACGGGATCATGCGGTGGCAGGAACGTTCTCCGGGCCGGCCGCCAGGTCCTTGCGCGCCTTCCTCGCCCGCACCGACGTGGCAGTCGCCCAGCCGAGACCGGCCACGGCGAGCAGCGCCAGGACACCCTCCGGCAGGGTTCCCAGCCGGGTGGCGGGCGTGAGCGAGGACCGCAGGGGTACCTCGTCGACCAGGGCGTCCGGAGTGAACATCTCCGTCTTCTCCACGATCGTGCCGTCCGGCCGGATCACCGCACTGACGCCACTGGTGACGGGCACGACGACGGACCGCCCGTGCTCGACCGCCCGCACCTGGCTCATCGCCAGCTGCTGGTAGGTCATCTCGCTGCGCCCGAAGGTCGCGTTGTTGCTCGGTACGGCGATCAGCTGCCCGCCGTCCTTGACGGTGTCACGCACGGCGTCGTCGAACGCGGCCTCGTAACAGGTCACGAGCCCGACCTTCGTGCCCGCCAGGTCGAACACGCCGACCTTGCTGCCGGGGCCGAAGTCCCGTTGCACCCGGTCGACGTCCTCGCTGAAGACACGTGCGACGGAGCGCATCGGCATGTACTCGCCGAACGGCTGGATGTGCCGCTTGTCGTAGGTGTCCACGGGGCCGCTCTCCGGGTCCCACTCGATCAGGGTGTTGCGGAGAGGTCCGGTGTCGGGGGCGAGGACGGCCCCGATGACGGTGGGGACGCCGATGGCGCGTACGGCCCGGTCGATGGCCTCACGGGCGTCGGCGTTTCGGTACGGGTCGAGGTCGGAGGAGTTCTCCGGCCACAGGACGAAGTCGGGCTGGGGCTCTTTCCCCGCCTTCACGTCCCGGGCGAGCTGTTCCGTGCGCTCCGCGTGGTTGTCCAGGACTGCGCGGCGCTGGGAGTTGAAGTCGAGGCCCAGGCGCGGCACGTTGCCCTGGATCGCGGCGACGGTGGCGGTGCCGTCCTCGGGTGAGTCGTCCACGAGCGGGAGGGCCGCCAGGGCGGCGGCGAGCGGTGCGGCGACGGTGACGGCCGCGGCGATGACGGCGGCGCGGGGCACGGTGCCGGTGGTGCGGTGGCGGCGGATCTGCCGGACGGCTTCCAGGAGTCCGAAGCCGCACAGCACGACGGCGAACGAGAGCAGCGGGGTGCCGCCCAGAGCGGCGAGCGGCAGGAACGCGCTGTCGGCCTGGCCGAAGGCGATCTTGCCCCAGGGGAAGCCGCCGAACGGGACCCTGGCCCGGAGCGCCTCGTCCAGGGTCCACACGGCCGCAGCCCAGACCGGCCAGTACGGAAGCCGGGAGACCGCGGCGATCCCGACGCAGCCGACGGCGATGAACAGCGCTTCGACGCACGCGAGGGCGAGCCACGGGACCGGGCCGACCTCCTCGCCCGTCCAGTGCAGCAGCGGCAGCATGAAGCCGAGGCCCGCGAGGAGGCCGAGGCCCAGTGCCGCGCGCAGCCTGCGTGCGCTCAGGACCCAGCCCAGCAGGGCGAAGCCGGGCAGCACCAGCCACCACAGGGGCCGGGGCGGGAAGCTCGCGTAGAGCAGCGCACCGGACAGCACGGCTGCGGCCGGCCGGACGAGCCGGGGCCACAGCTTCCTGCTGCGGGACACGGGGGCGGGCGGCGGTTCGACGGTGGTGATGGTGGCGCTCACCTGGCGGAGTCTACGGCGGGCGGCTGTGAGGAGGTAGCCACTCCGGCCACCCCGGGGCGGCGGAGCCCCTGCCGGGCTCAGGATCCCGGGTTCTTCCCGGTGGCCGCGAGGTGCAGGCGGTCGCGGATGAACCGTACGGCGGCCTCCGCGTCGTCCACCGTGACGGTGAAACTCCTGCCGTCCCCCAGCCGGAGCACCAGGCCCTCTCCCCTGCGCACGACCACGGCCGTGCCCTGGTCGGGGCGCCAGCGGTAACCCCAGCCGCCCCAGTGACGCGGGGTGACCTTGGGGGCGAAGTCCGCGCCCACCACATGGGTGAGCAGGATCCGGCGCCTGGGCAGCCCGGCGTGGCCACAGCGCACCTCGAGGGCGTCACCGTCGACCTTGACGGCCACGTGCACGAAGGCGAGGGTCCCGAAGAGGATCAGGAGTCCGGCCGCGACACAGCCGATGACGGACATGAGCAGCGGGGCGAACCCGCCGCCCCAGGCCGAGTCGACTGCGAGTTCGATACCGAGTGCCAGGCACCCTGCCCCCGCGGCCGCGAGCAGCCACTGGAAGCGGTTGGTGGCCCGTCCCGTCCAGACCGTGCCCGGGGCCTGGCTCGAACCGTGCCGCGTGTTGCCGGGGTGGTCCGTCATGCCAAGCAGCGTACCCACGTTCCGCGCGGCGAGGAGGGGGTGTGCGGCTCCGGCGAGGCGCCGAAGGCGGTCAGACCGCGGGGCTGACCGCCTTGAGCAGCAGGCCCTCGGCGTAGGCCAGAGCGGGTTCGGTGAGGTCAGCGGCGTGCCCGCCGAGGAGCACGGTGAGGGTACCGACCGGTTCGGCCGACGGAGCGGGCACCGCCCCGATACGGCGCAGAGCCTGGGCGGCCACCGCTTCGGCGGAGCCGTGCAGCACGAGCGGCGCGCGGCCGGGCCGGCCGGCCTCCACCGCGGCGCGGATGCGTTCGGCGACCAGCTCGTAGTGGGTGCAGCCGAGGACGACGTCCGTCACCTCGGCCGGAGTCAGGGCGGCCGCCGCGGCCACCGCGCGGTCGATCGCGTCCTCGTCGGCGTGCTCGACGGCGTCGGCGAGCCCCGGGCAGGGCACTTCCGTCACGTTCACGGAGCGGGCGAAGTCGTGGATCAGCCCGCGCTGGTAGGGGCTCCCGGTGGTCGCCGGCGTGGCCCAGATGGCGAAGGGGCCACCGCCCGCGGCGGCCGGCTTGATCGCGGGAACCGTGCCGATGACCGGCAGCCCGGGCTCCAGTTCGGCCCGCAGGGTGGGAAGGGCGTGGACGGAGGCGGTGTTGCAGGCGACGATCAGGGCGTCCGGCCGACGGGCCGCCGCCGCGCGTGCCACTGCGAGCGCGCGGCGGGTCACGTCCTCGGGCGTACGGGGCCCCCAGGGCATCGAGCCGGGATCGGACGACAGCACCAGATCGGCGTCGGGCCGTAGCCGGCGTACGGCGGCCGCTGCCGCGAGCAGGCCGATTCCCGAGTCCATGAGTGCGATCTTCACCCGGTCACCATAGTCGACAGCCCTTGCGGGCCCCCCGGAGTGGGGCACACTTCGACGGATGAGCGCCGTTGCCTGGATCGCCGTGGGTTCACTGGTCGTGTGGGTGTGGCTGTTGCTGGGCCAGGGCTTCTTCTGGCGGACCGACCAGCGGCTGCCCAAGCGCAGGGACCCCGCACGCTGGCCCTCGGTGGCGGTGGTCGTCCCCGCGAGGAACGAGGCCGAGGTCCTGCCGGTGAGCCTCCCGTCGCTGCTCGCCCAGGACTATCCGGGTGACGCGGAGATCTTTCTGGTCGACGACTGCAGCGGCGACGGTACGGGCGAGCTCGCCCGTGAGCTGTCCGAGCGGTGCGGAGGGCTGCCGCTCACGGTGGTGACGCCCGGTGAGCCGGAGCCGGGTTGGACGGGCAAACTGTGGGCGATGCGGCACGGGATGGCCTTGGCCCGTCAACGTCAGCCTGAGTTCCTGCTCCTGACGGACGCCGACATCGCACACGAGCCGGACAGCCTTCGGGAACTGGTGGCCGCGGCCGGTGCCGACGGGGCGGACCGGTTCGACCTGGTCTCGCAGATGGCCAGGCTGCGGGTGGCGAGCACCTGGGAGCGGCTGATCGTGCCGGCCTTCGTCTATTTCTTCGGGCAGCTCTATCCGTTCCGGTGGGTGAACGGGAAGGGGGCGAGGACGGCCGCGGCAGCAGGCGGCTGTGTGCTGCTGCGGGCCGGAGCCGCCGAGCGGGCGAGGATCCCGGAGTCCATCCGCCAGGCGGTGATCGACGACGTGTCGCTGGCGCGTGCGGTGCGGCGCAGCGGCGGCCGTATCTGGCTGGGGCTCGCCGACCGGGTGGACAGCGTGCGGCCCTGCCCTCGGCTGGCGGACCTGTGGCGCATGGTCGCGCGGAGTGCGTACGCGCAACTGCGGCACAGCCCGTCGCTGCTGGTCGGTACGGTCCTCGGCCTGGGCCTGGTCTACGTCGCGCCGCCCGTCACGCTGTGTGCCGGGCTGCTGACGGGTGATCCCGTCGCGGCGGTGGCCGGCGGGGCGGCCTGGGCGGTGATGACGGGCACCTACATGCCCATGCTCGGGTACTACCGGCAGTCGCTCTGGCTGGCGCCGCTGCTGCCCTTCACGGCGGTCCTCTATCTCCTGATGACGGTGGGTTCCGCGGTACAGCACCACCGGGGGCTCGGTGCGGCGTGGAAGGGGCGTACGTACGCCCGTCCCGAGGCCGCGCCGGAGCCCTGAGCCCGGCAGGCCGAGCGGCCACGCCTCGGTCACCGCGGGGTCATTTGCGCCCGGGGGTCCAGTTCATGCCCCACCCGTAGGCGGCGTCGACGGTCCGCTGGGGGCTGACCCCGCGCTGCGGGACGAGATACCGGGCCTCGCGCTGCACGGTGAGGTCTCCCCCGTGACTGGTGAGCAGTGCGAGCGCGCACACGGTGGAAGGCACGGTGCATTCGTCGAGCGAGAAGTCGATCGCCGCGCCGTTCTGCGGCTGGAGCGTGACCGTGGCATGCAGATCGGCGAAGCTGCGGGCGCCTTCGTAGATGGTGACGAAGATCAGGACACGGCGCAGCCGGTCCTTGTGGTCGAGGTTGACCGTGAGGTTCTCGCCATGGGAGAGCGCGCCGGTACGGTCGTCCCCGTCGAGGTGGATGTACGGCGGCTGCCGGAGAGATCCGAAGGCGTTCCCGAGCGCCTGCACCACTCCCTTGCTTCCGTCGGTGAGTTCGTACAGTGCGCAGAGGTCGAGATCCAGGTCCCCGTGCATGGCGACCGCCCTGCCGAGTTTCGCGCCCCAGCCCTTGAACTGCTTACGTACTTCCCAGTTGAGATTGACGCGCAGCGCTCCGGACGTGCCACCCTGTTTCGACAGCGATACCGAAGGGGCTTCTTTCGTCAGCGTGACCTTGGTCAGCCTCACGGCCTGCACGACGGGGGGCGCGGGCGGCGGCGCGGGGGCGGCCTGGGGCACGGCCGGGCGCGCGGGCGGCTGGGGGGCCCGCTGTGGGGGCGGCGGCCACTGCTGCGGCTCGTCGACGGAGATGCCGAAGTCCGTCGCGAGGCCCTCGAGCCCGGTGTCGTACCCCTGTCCTACGGCCCTGAATTTCCAGGCGCCCTGGCGCAGGTAGAGCTCGCCGAGGATGAACGCGGTCTCGACGGTCGCGTCGGCGCTCTCGAAGCGCGCGATCTCGGAGCCGTTCGCGGGGTCCACGATCCTCACGTAGAGGCCGGTCACCCGTCCGAACGTGCCACCGTCCGCCGAGGCCGCGATCACGACACGGTCGATCGCCGGCTCCATCCGGGCGAAGTGGACCGTGAGGCTGTCCGTGACGGCGCCGCCGGACGTCTGCTTGCCCTCGTGTCGCACCGCGCCGGAACCGTGGCCCGGCTGGTTGTAGAAGACGAAGTCCGCGTCGCTGCGCACCCTGCCCGACACGAGAAGGAGCGCCGAGGCATCCACGTCGGGTGTTCCGGGAGTGGTACGCCAGCCCAGTTCGACGCGCACGGTCTGAGCCGGCACCGCGACATTGGTTCCCTTTTGCATGGTCATGCTCGCCCCCATCACGAGTCCGGCTGCCCGGAGAGTTTCCGCCAACTTAATCCCCCGTCCGGGGAGCCCACAGTCTCGACGGGCCGACTGCCGGACACCCGCCGGCCTCCGGGGCTCGCTCTCCACACGATCGCAACGCCGCCCGGTGTCTCACTTCGCCGAGTTCACTCGCCTCGGGGAACGGGGTTCACCCACGGCTCGTACGGGAGGATCACCCGGACGGACGTGGAGGCCGGGACGTGGCCGGTGGTGACCAGGAACCTGACGTGACGCCGGCTCGGACCCCGGCGTCACCCCTGACGGCCTTCGGCAGATCGCCCCGGCGCCATCCGCCGGCAGGGGCGAATGGCGCCGGTCCGCGCGCCCGTTCGCTACTCGGCCGCGGCGAGCGCGGCGAGCGCCTGCGCCCAACGGACATACTTCAGTTCGGCCAGGTCCGAGACGGTCTTGACTCCGAACGCCTCCTGAAGCAGTTCGCCGTCCCGGTCGGAGACCCCCTTCAAGGCCCCTACCGGGGCGGCCATGATCTCCGGCAGGCTCTTGTCCGCCCACGCCTTGTCCAGGACCTTGTCCAGATCGATCGAAGCCATGTGTGCCGTCTCCCAGGGTGCGTGGCCCGACTCTCGTACGGGCCTTTTTCTACAGACGTGTAGAAGCATAGAGTTGCTCCGGCGAGCAGGGAGCACGCTCCAGACCGCCTCGCCGGAAAAGGCCGAAATACGATCCTGTGTCAGCCAGAGGTGACCCATGACGTCCGAGGTCGTCCTCGGTGGCGCGCCGGTGCGGACCGCGCGGCACGCCCACGCCGGGCCGTCACCCGAAGTGGCCGGGAACCCGGTTCCGGTCAGAATCGTTTGTGTGTACGCACACCTAGATGAGGAGCCACCGCTTGTCCGCCAGATCGACGGACCCTTCGGGGCACAGCCCCCGACCACGCCCAGCACTTCCTGAGCACGGCACGCGGCGGGACGGTGATGCCGGATGAGCGCCCTGGAAGCCTGGCTCGGCGTACTGGCCGTGTTCGTGCTGACGGCGGGCACCGGCTACTTCGTCGCCCAGGAGTTCGCGTACGTCTCCGCCGACCGGCTCGCCCTCGCGCGTGAGGCCAGGACCGGGGACCCGAAAGCCGCCCGCGCCCTGAAGGTGCTGGAGCGTCTTTCGTTCATGCTCTCGGGCGCCCAGCTCGGCATCACCGTGACCGGTCTGGTCGTCGGCTTCATCGCCGAGCCCTCCGTCTCCGCGCTGCTGAGGCCCGCCCTTTCCGGCCTCGGCATCCCCGACGGCGCCGTCACCGGCATCTCCGTCGTGCTTGCCTTCACCCTGGCCACGGTCGTGCAGATGGTGCTGGGCGAGCTGGCCCCGAAGAACCTCGCCATCGCCGTTCCGGAACGGCTGGCGAAGTCACTCGCGGCCTCCACGCTGGCGTACCTGCGGGTCGTCGGTCCGGCGGTCCGGATCTTCGACGGCGCGGCGAACAAGCTGCTGCGCAAGGCCGGCATCGAACCGGTCGAGGAACTGCACCACGGCGCCACGCTCGAGGAGCTGGGGCACCTGATCGGCGAGTCGCACGAGCAGGGGCAGCTGCCGCGCGGGACCGCCGAACTGCTCGACCACGCCCTGGAGTTCTCCGAGCGGACACTGCACGAGGTGATGGTGCCGCGCGTCGCCGCGGTCTTCATCCGCAAGGACGCCACCGCCGACGAGGCCATCGACCTCATCGGTGAGCACGGCCACTCCAACTATCCCGTGCTCGGCGACCACCCGGACGACGTCGCGGGGGTCCTCGGCGTACGGGAACTCATGAGGCTGCCCGCCGGCCGTCTCACCACCACTACGGCAGCAGCGGTGGCCCGGGTGCCACTGTTGCTGCCGGACACCCTGCCCCTGCCGGATGCCGTGGAGCGGATGCGCGAGCGGGACGACGAGTTCGCCGTGGTCCTCGACGAACACGGCGGCGTGGCGGGCCTCGTCACCTACGAGGACGTCGCCGAAGAGCTCGTAGGTGACATCGCGGACGAGTCGGACACGGTCACCGAGGTCGCTGTCGCGGACGGTGAGGGATGGCTGGTGGACGCCGGACGACGCCTGGACGAGGTCGCCGAGGCCACCGGCGTCGAGCTGCCCGAGGGAGAGGACTACGACACCGTGGCCGGTCTGGTCGTCGACCGGCTCGGCCGCTTCCCGGCCATCGGCGACCACCTCACTCTCACGCTGCCCGACGGCGACGGCGCGGTGATCGACGTACACACCCTCGACCGGCACGTCCCGGAGCGGGTCCGGATCGAGCGGCTGTCCCGGAAGCCGGTGGAGCAGGCATGACCTTCCCGATGGCACTCTTCGTCACCGTCCTGCTGCTCATCGGCAGCGGCTTCTTCGTCGCGGCCGAGTTCGCACTGGTCGCCGCCAGACGCCACCGCATGGAGAAGGCCGCGGCCGAGGGGCGACGCGGCGCCGGAGCGGCCCTGGCCGGCATGCGTGAACTCTCGCTGATGCTGGCCGGGGCGCAGCTCGGCATCACCGTGTGCACGCTGGGCCTGGGCTCGGTGTCCAAACCCGCGATCTCCCACGAACTGGACCCCCTGCTGCACAGGCTGGGCCTGCCCGCCGCACTCAGTTACGGCGTGGCGTTCGCGGTGGCGATGCTCGTGGTCGTGTTCCTCCATATGGTTCTCGGCGAGATGGCACCCAAGTCGTGGGCCATCGCCCATCCCGAGCGCTCCGCGATGCTGCTCTCCCCGCCCTTCCGGGGCGTCGTGAAGGTCGTACGCCCGCTCATCCGGATCCTGAACCGGATGAGCAACGGCCTGGTCCGGTTGTGCCGGGTCGCCCCTCGCGACGAACTGGCCTCCGTTCACGACAGGGAGCAGCTCACGCACCTGGTGGAGGAGTCCGAGCGGCTCGGCCTGATCAGCGGGACGGACTCCGACCTCTTGACCCGTTCACTGACCGAGCCGGAGACCCCGGTGCGTGACCTTCAGGTACCGGCCGCCGGCATCACCGCGATCGACGCCCGGGCCGACGCGGATCAGATCCTCCGCCGGGCCGCCGAGAGCGACCGTACCCGGCTGCTGGTCCGTGAGGACGGGGATGTGCTCGGCTCGGTGCACGCCCGTGACGTCCTGGTGGCCCGTGCCCAGGGCCGGGCCACCAGCGCAGGCGCTCTGGCCCGTCCCGTGCCCGAGCTGACCGAGGACACGACGGTGGCCGACGCGATCGAGCTGCTGCGCCGCCGCCGGGCCACACTCGCGGTGGTGCGTGACGGCACCGGCAGGCTCACCGGCATGGTGAGTCTGGACGACCTGCTGGCCCGCTACCTCCAGCCCCAGGCGGCATGACCGCCGTCTTCCACCGGGCGCCCCGGTCCTGCCGGGGCGCCCACCGGCGTACTTCAGGACGTCGTCAGCGATGTGCGGAGGATGCGAGCATCGGCAGCGAGAGGGTGTCGGCCAGGCCCTGCTGACCGGCGATGTTCGCGTGGACACCGTCCCCGGTGTCGTAGGGCGGGTTGATGGCGTTCGGCTTCAGCGGGTCCTTGAGGACCTGGTCGAAGCCCATGATGCCGTCGCAGGCGCCGCTGCAGTCGTTCCGCCTCGAGACGAACGAGTTGATGGTGTAGCGACTCCTGTTGTGCTCATCGGTGTAGCTCGGGCGGGGGGTCACCGGGGTGACGTACACCTTGATCCCCGCCGCGTGCAGACGTCCGAAGACGTCCCGGTAACTCGCCAGCACCTGCTGGGCGTCGCATCCGGCGGGCAGGTCGTTGGTGCCGTAGTAGTAGAGGACTCCGGTGACTCCGTGGAGGGCGAGGACGTCCCTCTGCAGGCGTGCCCGTGCGTCGAGACCGCGCAGGTGATCAGCGAGCTTCGGGCAGTCGGCGGCGCTGGTGGTGCCGTTGACACCGGCGTTGGCCACGGCGAGCTGGCGTGTGGGGGGCAGCTCCGTGGCGATCCGCCGGGCGAGGCCGTCCGTCCATCGGCGATTGGTGCCGAGTTGCGTGCAGCCCGGTCCGCAGTCGGTGGATCCGACCCCGTCGACCACGGAGCTGCCGTAGGCGACGAGGCTGCCCTTCAGGCGCGGGTTGTGTACGTCCACGGCGGTGACCAGGTAGGTGGACTGGGTCGTCTCCGTGTAGGCGGTGGCACTCGTGTCGCCGGTGTGGTCCCCGGTGCCGGGCGCGGTCAGGTAGTTGGTACGAAAGGCGGCCTGGTGCCGACCCGGCACGATGGTGCCGGACACGGACAGGGAAACCGCGACGTCCCCCTGGGCGCGGGTCGTCAGGGTGGTGGCGTCACTCCAGAGCTCGCCGCCGGCCGGGACGACGGCTTCGTGCCGGCCGGCGAACGTGACGGGGCGGGGGCGCCCCTGGACGGCAGCGCTCTCTCCGTCGGTGAGTGCCACAGTGGCGGCGTCCACGGTGAGGGGGGTCGTCCCGAATGTGTTCTGTATCCGGACACGCAGTGCGTCACCTCCCTGGCTGAGGTGGCTGATCATGCGAACAGACTGGTCACGCAAGGGAGTGGGGGCGAGGTCGTGCTGTGAGCCGGCCCAGGACGTGAACCAGGCCCGCGCGCCGGGCCGTTGTCCGGCTGGGGTGTCACCTGCGGCGTCCGTCGTCGGGACCGAGACGACGAGGGCTGCCGCTATCGAGGTGGTGGCCACGGCGATCGAGAGACGTCTGGCCAGCGGTACCTGAACGCCGCGGCGGGCTCCGGCGAGGAGTGAACTGATCAAGGACTTGCCTTTCCGCGGGGAGAGGGGAAGGAACTCCGTGCTGTGTGCGGCGGGCGGTCGCCGCCCCGGCGCGAGACCGGATGGGCATACCTCTTTTCGTGAGAGGAGGTCCCCCGCCCCGGAAGACGGGAGATCAGGCGCTCCGCGACACCAGCCCCCGCAGAAAGCCGAGCTCGACCAGATCCTGTGGCCGGATCCGCAGCTCGTCGGCGGTGGCACCCTTCGCGGACGGCGGGCGTTTGAGGATCGCGGCGGCCAGTTCGGGGGCGATGACCGAGAAGTAGCTGTCCGGTGCGGCCCAGGTGTTGCCGGGGGCTGCGAGCGCGAGCGCGCCGCCCGAGCCGCCCTCGCCGATGACGAGCGTGGTCAGCGGCACGCGGGCCGAAGCGACGGCCGTGAACAGGTCGGCGATCGCCGATCCTGCTCCGGCCTGCTCGGCCGACGCGTCGTTCGCGGCGCCCGGGGTGTCGACCAGGGTCAGGACGGGGATGCCGAGCCGGTCTGCGAGCCGGATCAGCCGGGCCGCGGTGCGGTAGCCGGCCGGCCGTGTCGCGGTTCCGCACTGGGCCGCGTACGCGACCGTGCGTCCTTCGTGGAAGCCGAAGCCACAGCGCATTCCCGTGTCCCTGCCCCCACAGCGATCGCCCACGACCTCGGCCCGTGACGTGAAGTAGGCGTCCAGGTAGGCCTCCGCGCGCGGCCGTTCGAGGGCTCGCGCCCGGGCGACCGCGTCCCATCCGCTGGCGGGCAGGTCCCCCGCACCGAGCGCGTGAGGTGGTGGGGCCGGCTCCCGCGACCGGGGGAACGTCAGCAGCCGGAGCCGTAGCGCCAGTTCGTCGCGGAGCTCTCGCTGCGGTACTACGGCGTCGATGTGGCCCGCCGCGAGCTGGGCCTCCGCCGTGTACGCGGCCGGATCGGCCTCGGGCGGCCGTACCCGCGACCCGGCGAAGGCCACCTGCGAGGCGGGCAGCGCCAGGATCATGTCGGCCCCGGCGCCGAGCGTCGCCCAGCCACCACCCGTGGTCGGATCGCGCAGCACGGCGAGCTGGGGCAGGCCTGCGGCCCGGGTGTGCACGATCTGCTCGGCGACCCGCTGGAGTTGGCTCAGCGCGCAGGTCCCCTCCTGCATGCGGCTGCCACCCGTGGCGACGAGGGTGACCACCGGCAGGTGGTGCTCACGCGCATGGGCGTGAGCCGCCACGATCCGGTCGCCGGTGCCCTCGCCGATCGAGCCGCCCAGAAAGCCGAACTCGAAGGAGAGCGCCACCACGGGGACCCCACCGATGTCGGCGGTGGCACACACCACGGATTCCGTCTCACCCGTCCGCCGGGCCGCGCTCCGGCGGGAGGCGCCGTACCCCCGCCAGCCGAGCGGGCCGTCGGATTCGCCGGCCTCCGGGGGTGTGGACAGTCGCCTGCGGGTGTCGGCGACGGATGCGAGGGCTTCGCGTGCCGTCATGCGCGCCGGGCCTGCGCCCGCCCGCCCTGGAGCCTCACGCACGAAGGGCCCGTTTCATGATCTTGCCGAGGTCGTTCCGGGGCAGTTCGGACAGGTAGCGCACGGCCCGTGGGCGCTTGTGCGGGGCAAGCTGAGCAGCCACATGGTCGGCCAACTCGGCCGGTACCGGGCGGTGTTGCGGGTCCACGGGCACGATCCACGCCACGATCCGCTCGCCGAGGTCGGCGTCCGGCTCGCCTGTCACGGCCGCGTCCCTCACGCCGGGGTGCTCCATCAGCGCGTTCTCGATCTCGCCCGCGCCGATCTTGTAACCGCCGCTCTTGATGAGATCGGTCGCTTTGCGGCCGACGATCCGGACGTAACCGTCCCGATCGCGGACTGCCATGTCTCCGGTGCGGAACCAGCCGTCCTCGGTGAACGCCTCAGCGGTGGCTTCGGGCCGGTTGAGGTACTCGGTGAAGAGGTTCGGGCCGCGCACCTGGATCTCGCCCACGGCGTCCGGTCCCGTTCCGACGAGTAGGCCCGCCTCGTCGACGAGCCGCAGCTCGACGCCCCGCAGGGGCACGCCGACGGCTCCGGCCCGAGGCTCACCGTCCGCACGCACACTGGTGTTCATGAGGGTCTCCGTCATCCCGTACCGCTCGATGACGGTCCGGCCGGTCGCCGCCGCGATCCGTTCGTGGTCCCGCGCCGGAAGCGCGGCCGATCCCGACACGAGCAGGCGCGCACCGGACAGCGCTTCGGCGAGCGCGGCGTCACCGGGCCCCACGGAGAGGGTCTCCGCGATGCGGTGGTACATGGTCGGCACCCCGAACAGCATCGTGGCTCCGGCGCTCAGCTCCCGTGCCACCCCCTCGGTACTGAACCGCCCCAGGTGACGCACCGATCCCCCGCGCCGCAGCGGCCCGAGGATGCCGAGGATCAGCCCGTGCACGTGGAACAGGGGCAGCGCGTGCACCAGCACGTCGTCGGCGTCCCATTGCCAGGCGTCCTGAAGCGCGTCCAGCGTGCTGGTCAGGGCTCGTCGCGGCAGGACGGCGCCCTTGGGCGGGCCGGTGGTGCCGGAGGTGTAGACGATCAGTGCCGGGTGGCCGGGGCCGGGCTCAGCGGGTTGCGCGCCCGCAGGTCCCGCGGCTGCGTCGATGTCCCTGCGAGGAAGTCCGTCCAACGCGGAGGGGAGTTCGTCGCCTGCTGCGGCCAGGACCAGTGACGGCGCGCTGTCGGCCACGATGTGCGCCAGTTCCCGCCCGCCGATCCGTGGATTGAGTGGCACCGCGGGGACTCCTGCGAGGAGCGCCGCCACCACACCGACCGCGGTCTCCAGAGTCGGCGTCGCCCACACGGCGACGCGGCGGGCCGTACCGAGGGTGGCGGCCAGGGAGCCGGCCGACGCCGCGAGTTCGGCGTACGACAGGGTCCGGTCCCCGAATTGCAGGGCGGGCCGCGAACTGCTCTCGGCCAGTGCGGGGAAGAGTGTCCTGGGGGTGTTCACGCGTCGTACTCCAATCGACGGACCGGCAGAAGGTCGAAAGCCGCAGCAAGAGTCGGCCGGGTCACCCGAACCCTGGCACCACCAGGACGAGCCACGCCGCGGCGGGCACCACCGCGACCACGACCCCGCCGTACACCATCAGCTGCCTGAAGAAGCGTTCCCGGTCGACGTCCGGCGCCGCGGCGAGAACGAGCGCGCCGTTGGTGGAGAAGGGGCTGACGTCCACCACGGTCGCCGACACCGCCAGCGCCGCGATCATTCCGACCGCCCCGATCTCTCCTTGCGCGAGGAACGGCACGGCCAGCGGGATCAGCGCGCCCATGATGCCGACCGACGAGGCGAACGCCGAGACGATCGCGCCGATGTAGCACAGCAGCAGGGCCGCGAGCAGCGGCACTCCGATGCCTCCGACTCCCTCCCCGGCCCACGTGATCGTGCCCATCTCCTCGAGTACGCCGACATAGGTCAGTACGCCGCAGATGAGCAGCACGGTGGGCCAGGCGATCGCACCGACCGCTGTACGGCTGGTGTCCGGCCACACGGCGCTGATCAGCACGGCGAGCGTGATTGCGGTCAGACCCGCGTCAAGATCGAAGACGAGTACGGCGACGACCAGAGCGAGGAGCGAGAGAAGGGTGGCTGTGCGGGGCACGTCGAGCCGGGCACTCCCCTCCCCCGCAGGAGATCCGGCTGAGTCGCCGTCGCTCTCCTCGGCGCGGTGCCGGGCCAGCTTCAGGCCGCCGAACAGCACGAACACCACACCGGCGATCATCAGGTTGGCGGCCAGCGAGGCGAGGAACAGCGCGATCTCGTTGCCCGGCAGGTTCTCGCGCTCCACGATGCCGTTCACGATCGAGCCGTAGATGCTGATCGGGGAGAATCCGCCGCCCTGCGCTCCGTGCACCACCATCGCGCCCATCAGCAGCGGGCTGATGCCGTAACGGACGGCGAAGCTCAGCGCGATCGGTGCGACGATCGCCACCGCGGCAGGACTGACCGCGCCGATCGCCGTCAGCGCCCCGGTGATCACGAACATCACCCAGGGGATCAGAGCGATGCGCCCGCCGACCAGACGGATGGACGCATGCACCAACCAGTCGGTGGTGCCGTTGGCCCGGGCGATCGCGAACAAGTAGGTGACGCCGACCAGGACGACGAAAAGGTCTCCGGGGAACCCGGCGAAGATGCCGTCCGCGTCCAGGCCGGCGACCAGCTCGCCCACCGCGAACGCGGCAGCGAAGGCCAGCGCCCCCATGTTGATCGAGCGGGTGGTGGCGATCGCGAAGACCACCACGAGTACAAGGATTGAGATGAGTTCCGCGGACATTGCGGGCTCCCGTCCTGGGGCCGACCCTCATTGGTCTAGTGGATGAGCCACTTGGCCTGTTGACGGCACTCAGAGTCGGGGGAGCGGAAACAACCGTCAAGGGGTTGCACAGAATTTGGTTCAGCCACTGGACCACGTGGGCGCTGCTAGGCTTCCGGTGCCAAGAGGGCGGGGCCCTCCGGAACAGGGGCAGGGGATGTCCGACGCACTGCGGCCCATGGGGCGCACACGACTGTACGAGCAAGTGCTCGACCGGCTGCGCTCGTACGCCGCCGAGAGCGCTCTGGTGGCCGGCGACAGACTCCCGCCGGAGCGTGACCTCGCTCAACGCCTGGGAGTCTCCAGGGCTTCGGTGAAGCAAGCCATCGTCGTCCTCGAAGTGCAGGGGCTCGTCGAGGTGCGGCACGGAGGCGGAACCTACCTCGTCGGAAACGGACTGGATGCCGAACCCGTCGAGCGGCTCGTCGAACGCCGGCGCAGGCTGCCCGACGTACTGGAGGCACGCGAGGCGCTGGAGACGAAACTCGCCGAACTCGCGGCGGAGCGGCGCACCGAGCAGGACGTGACCGCACTGAGAGCGTCGCTGGCCCACATGGCCGCGGAGATCGCCGACGGCGGCCACGGCGTCGAAGGTGACCGGCGTTTCCACGCCGCCGTGACCACTGCCGCCCACAGCGCGTTGCTCGCCGAGTTCATGCGGTCCATCGCCGACCAGATCACCGAGAGCAGGCATGAATCCCTGCGCCAGCCCCGTCGCCCCGGCCGCTCCCTGACTCAGCACCAGGCGATCCTCGACGCGATCGAGCAACAGCGCGGGAAGGCCGCGGCCGCGGCGATGCGGCGTCATGTCCGGACCGTCGCGAAGGTCAGGCTCCTGGCCTGGAATCCCGAACCGGACACCACTGACGGGACACCCTGAACCGCACTCCCCGAGCCCGCGCCCCCCTGAACATGGCGCGAATATGGCGTGCCGCGGAGCTGTACGGCGCCGATCCGGACACAGCCCCCGGATGCACTGACCCGATTTCGGACACCCGGGCGCGCACCCCTCCTCCCAACTTCTACAGTGCTGTAGATTCAAAGGGCTGGTCATCACGGAACCGCCCCTCGATCCGGGGGTGCGGTGCGAGTACACGCGAAGGGAACAGCACCATGGGTGTCAGTCTGGCCAAGGGCGGCAACGTCTCGCTCAGCAAGGAGGCCCCGGGCCTGACCGCCGTCCTCGTCGGGCTCGGCTGGGACGCACGCAGCACCACCGGCACCGACTACGACCTCGACGCCAGCGCGTTGCTGGTGGACGGCAACGGCAAGGTCCTCTCCGACCAGCACTTCATCTTCTACAACAACCTGAAGAGCCCCGACGGTTCGGTCGAGCACACCGGAGACAACCTCACCGGCGAGGGCGAGGGCGACGACGAGTCGCTCAAGGTCAACCTGACCGCCGTCCCGGCCGGCGTGGCGAGAATCGTCTTCCCGGTCTCCATCCACGATGCCGTGAACCGCGGCCACAGCTTCGGCCAGGTCCGTAACGCGTTCATCCGCGTGGTCAATCAGTCAGGCGGCGCCGAACTCGCCCGCTACGACTTGTCCGAGGACGCCGCGACCGAGACCGCCATGGTCTTCGGCGAGCTCTACCGGCACGGTGAGGAATGGAAGTTCCGCGCCGTCGGCCAGGGCTACGCCTCCGGACTGGCTGGAATCGCCGCCGACTTCGGCGTCGGGGTCTGAGCCATCCCCCAAGGTCGGCCGCCGGTCGGTGGCCGGCCCGCCGGCGCCCCGGCCACCGGTCGGGGCGCCACCTCACGTACAGGACTACGGCAGCACCAGGCAGGCTCCCCCAGAGGACTGCCCTTCCACACACGGTCCGGGGCGACAAGGCCGTAGCCCCACGGGCAGACACGAACGGGGATTCCTCTCATGCATGCGCCCGACCGGCCCGAGGCGGGAAGCGGAACAGACTTCGAACAGGTACTACGCCTGGCCCTGGACACCCCGCAGATCCAGGCCGCCCTGCGGCATCCGGACGCGGAAATCGACGCCGGCCGTCTACGCACCCAGGCGCTGATCGCAGCCGAGGCCATCAAGGCCGAGGCCGACGTCGAGTACCGGGTCTACCTCGGGCTGCGGGCCCGAGCCGAGGATTCCGCGGCCCGCGACTCTCCCCGCCCACGAGACGCGGACACCACAAGAACGGGCCGCGGACTGCTGAGCGCGCTGGCGGTACTCACCCCGCTCCTGTCCGCCACCGCATCAGCGATATTCCTCCTTCTTGGCTACGGCCTCCGACTCGCCGGTACTCAACAGCCTCTCGCGGCTGCCCTCGTAGGCACCGGCTGGACCACCGCCGCGCTGGCGGCACTCGCGGCCCTCGTCTCCGCCGCCGCCCTGATCGCCACCGCCGTGCGGCACCGGTTCACCCCGGACGGCCCCCCGCAGCACGTCGACCCGTCTGTCGCCGCAGCCCACCAGGCCTGGTGCCACGCACTGCTGGAGCGCGGCCTCCTGCCCTTCCTGCACCGACATCTGCCCGGTCCGGCTCGCAGCACCGCAGGGCAGTCCCCGCCACGCCCATCCGCCCACGACCCGCATCCGGAATACCGCAGCCGCGTGGGCTACACCAGCCCCGACTTCGCGAGCCCGGACTTCACCGGCCCCGCGACGCCCTCGCGGAACTGACACCCGGCGCCGCAGGACGCGCCACGCACCCTGACCGACGGTCGTACACCAGCGACAGACGTCCGCCGCAACTGCGCCGCGCCGCGTCCGTCGCCCCTGCCACTCAACTACCGGGAGACGGCACACCCATGCTGGGCATCGGCGAGATCGCGATCATCCTCATCGTCGTCATATTGATCTTCGGCGCCAAAAGGCTCCCCGACCTCGCCCGTTCCGTGGGCAGATCGGCCCGCATCCTCAAGAGCGAGGCCGAGGCGATGAAGTCCGACCGGACTGCGGATGCAGAAGAGACGGCAGTCAGCCCACACCCCACGGTGCAGACGGGAAACAAGGACGCATCACGACCGTAGCCCGCCGCAGGAGAACAGCTCACGCCCTCCGACCTCGCCGCGTGGGGCACAGCCATCAGACTCCTCGGTGCCCTGACCGGCACCGGCCTCAGCACCACCTCGGGTCAGCTCAGGCAGGCGCAGCCCGGATCGGCACCACCCGGCCCCCGGCCCGGGGGGCTCCACATCCGGGGAAGACTCGGGCGCCCGGGGGCAACCCCTGAGAGGCCACCCGGAGGACAACCCTGACCGCGTCCCGGTGCCTTCCCCGATCCTCGTCCCGCGCGATTGTGACCCGGTCGGATCGCTGCCATGTTCGGCCAGGACGCAACCTCGTGATCCATGGCGTACGTCGGAGGACATCATGCGACCGCTCTTCAAGGCACTCACCGGGGTGCTCGCCGCTGGGGTACTCGCCGGAGCGTCGACGCCGGGCGTGGAGGCGGCGGATGCCGGCCCTCCGGGCAGAAGCCCGACGACACGGAACGTCATCGACTGGAAACCGTGCCCCCAGGACGCCACAGCGGAATGCGGGACCCTGCGCCTGCCCGTCGACTGGGCACGCCCGTCGGCTGAGAAGTTCGATCTCGCGGTGGCCCGCCGCAAGGCGACCGATCCGGATCGCCGGGTCGGCGTGCTGTTGGTCAACCCGGGTGGACCGGGAGATTCGGGAGTGGACTTCGCCGTACGGCGTGCCACATCACACTTCAGCGCGGATGTTCAGGAGACGTTCGACATCGTCGGGTTCGACCCACGGGGCGTCGGGGGCAGCCAACCGGTCAAGTGCTCGGCGAAGTTGCTGGACCAGGCACCGTCAGCCTACCCCGGCGACCAGCAGGAGTTCGACCAACTCGCCGCGTACAACCGGGCGTTACGCCAGGACTGCCGACGGCACAGCGGTCCGGTATTCGACCACGCCGACACCCTGAGCGTCGTGCGGGACATGGACGCGGTCCGCGGATCACTGGGTGAGGAGAAGATCAACTATTTCGGCCACTCCTACGGCACGCTGATCGGCGAGCAGTACGCGGAACGGTACGGCGACCGGATCCGGACCATGGCCCTCACCGCGAACATCGACCACAGCCTCGGCACCCGGGAGTTCCTCGTCTCCTCGGCTGCCACAGCGGAGGACTCGTTCCACCAGTTCGTGAAGTGGTGCGAGTCCACCAGCTCGTGCGCCCTGCACGGCCGGGACGTGACGGTCGTATGGGACGACCTGCTCGCCAGGGCGGACCGAGGGGAGGTGCACGATCCGCAGAGCCCTGATCAGGTTCTCACCGCGCGCGCGATCGCGTTCAAGGCCTTCAAGGAGTACTTCTACGGTCCCGACTGGGACGAGCTGGCCGCATATGTGGCCGGCCTCGACGCGCAGAAGCGGGTGCCGGAGGAACGGCTGCGAACTCTACGGCCTCAACCGCGGGCACCACAGGGAGCGGAGGAGCGGACGCGCGCGGAACCGTTCTACGCGGTGTTCTGCCAGGACTGGCGGTTCCGGCCGAAGAACTACCAGGAGTACGCCGGTCTGACCCGAGCCGAATTGCGGGCCGCACCGCACCTGCGCGGCTCACCACGCGTCCACGCGGCGGTGGCCGGATGCGTCGGCTGGCCGGACAGGGTGAACAACCCGCAGCACCGTCTGCACATCACCGAGGCACCCGAAATCCTCATGCTGCATTCGCTGCACGATCCGGCGAACAACTACACGTGGGCGACCAATGTGCACCGTCAGACGCGCAGGACGACCGTCCTCCTGCCGTACGAGGGCGCGGGTCACAGCGTCTACGGACGCACCGACTGCACACGCGACGCCGTGGACGACTACCTCGTCGAGCGGAAACTCCCGGACTCCGGGAGCCGCTGTGCTCCCGCCACGGAGAACTGATCGCGAGGGACAAGACTCCGGCCGGGAGGACCCAGGACATGAGCCTGCGGGGCCGGGCTCCCACGCACCAGTTCGTGAGAGTCGCCTGGAGCCGGCCACGCGGGTTCCGGGCGGGTTCTCCTCTGTCGCCGGACTGAGGATCAGCGAAGGGCGGCACCCCGGCCGACGAGCCGCCCCCACGTCCTGGCGAGTTCCACACGGGGTCGCCCTTTGTAGTCCGGCCGCCACTTCTCGTCAGCCAACGGGCTTCTCTCCAACAGAAAATCCCCTGTTGTTAACAGAGGCTTTATCGACGCCTGGGCAGGTCAGGCCGACAAAAGCAGCGTAAAACGGATAACCCCAAGATTGGGGCTCCCCAATCAGCACATCGTGGGCTTAACTTATGTGTCATGACCTCCCCCCGCTCCACCTACGGCAGCGGCTACTACGCCGCGCCGTCGTTCCCCGACACCCCGATCTACGACTCCCTGGTCGCCGAGCGGGGGACCCCTCAGATCGCACCGATCCGGGTTCCCGCCGCCTACGACACCGGGAACAGTTACCTGCCGGCTCTGCCGTCGGCGCTCCCGGCCCTGCCTGCGGCCCCGTCGCAGCACACCGGGTCCTACGGCTACCCGCAGCAGGCGGCGCAGCCGCAGTACCAGAACGCCGGGATGCAGCAGGCGCCGATGATGCAGCCCGCGCAGTTGCAGCAAGCGCCGGCGCCGTACATCCCGCAGCAGCCGTCGACGCCCCGCGGCTACCAACAGCCGCCGCAGCAGCAGCGGCCAGGTACGGGGTACGAGGCGATGCGCCCCGCGTCGCCGCGGCCCGCGCCCGCTCCCGCGCAGTCGCCGTACGAGGATCCGTACAACCGTCCGTACCAGGGCCGGGGGTACTGACGGACGCCGCCGGCCACTGTCAGTGGCGGCTGGCAGGATGAAGACATGTTTTCGCCTGTACTCGGTGCTGTACGCATCCACCCGGTCAAGTCACTGGGAGCACACGCGGCCGACGAGGCCGCCGTCGAGCCATGGGGACTCGCCGGCGACCGCCGCTGGATGCTGATCGACGTCGGGAGCAGAGTCGTCACCCAGCGTCAGCAGCCCCGCATGGCTCAGCTGTCCGCCGAGCTCCTGCCCGGTGGTGGACTCGTTCTGTCCGCGCCCGGGAGCCCGTCGCTGGCCGTCGAGGTGCCCGATCCGGCCTGCGCCGTCACTGCCGAGCTGCACCGGAGCACGGTCGAAGTGGTGGTGGCCGACGAGGCCGCACACGCCTGGTTCAGCGCGCGCCTGGGTGCGGAGGTCCGGCTCGTCCATCTCGACGCGCCGTCGCACCGCAGACCCGTCGATCCACACTTCGGCCGGCCGGGCGAGACGGTGTCGCTCGCGGACGGCTTCCCACTGCTTCTCACCACGAGTGCCTCACTGGACGCGCTCAACTCGCTGGTGGCACAAGGGGATCATCCGGAGGAGGGACCGCTTCCGATGAACCGGTTCCGGCCGAACGTCGTCGTGGACGGCACAGCGCCCTGGGCCGAGGACGGCTTCCGGCGGATCGTGATCGGGGAGGTCGCCTTCCGTGTCGTGAAGCCGTGCGGACGGTGTGTCATCACGACCACCGACCAGCGGACGGCGGAGAGGGGCAGAGAGCCGTTGCGCACGCTCGCCCGGCACCGCCGGGACGGGAAACATGTCCTCTTCGGCCAGAACATGATCCCTGAGGGCACCGGAGTGATCCGGGTCGGGGACCCGGTGCGAGTCCTGGACTGACCGCCCGGACTCGCGGCGCCCCGGGAACCTCGGGAGACAGGAAGGGCGTTGACGGCGTGAGGTTACTCTCTCTTCGCCGTCCTCGGACGTAATCGTTGCCCTGTCGGGTTATCACGGACAGGGAAGGGGGGCATGACTGTGCGAGCGGTTCTGGGATTCCGGCGGTGGCGGCACAATCCCGTGTGCCGGGCGACCGACCGTCACGAGGTGTGGGTGGCGCTGGTCGCGCTGCTGCTGATGCTGTTGGCGGCGCCGGTGCTCGGCTGGAGGGTCGGTTCGTTCACGGACAACGCACTCCAGCAGGTGGTACGGACCCAGCACGAGCAACGCCATCCCACCGCGGCCGTCGTGGTCCGCGCCTTGTCGGGCCCCTCGCGCTTCGCCCAGGACCCCGAGGCCGCCGTCACCGAGGACTCCGTGCGTACGTCTGTGGTCGCCGACTGGCGTGCCCCGGACGGTACGGCGCATACGGGCGAGGTGGCGGCTGCGTCCACGGAGACCGCGCCGGGTACCCGGATCCGGATCTGGACGGACGACCGGGGCCACCCCGTGATGCGTCCCATGGACACGTCCGCCGCTCACACCCACGCGGTGCTCGCAGGCATGGGTGCGGCGTTGCTCGCGGGCGGTCTGACGGAAATCGCCCGCAGACTCGTCGTATGGCGCATGATGCAACAGCGGTACGCCCGGCTCGACCGCGCCTGGGCCGAAGTCGGCCCCGACTGGGGCAGAACGGGTACGGGCAGCTGAGTCCAGGGGGCACGGGCCCTCCTCGTGCACGGCCGAGTCGGCCTCCTCATCAGGCGGCCCGTCAACTCGCGCCCGTCGCGCGCGCTACGGTGGTCCGGCCCGCCCGACTCCTCGGCAGGCGGGCCGGAGGGCTGCCGGTGAACCGGTGGCCCCCGCGGACAGGCACGAGGCAGCGCACACGCACGAGGTGGGGGCACAGCAGCACCATGGCACAGGGCACGGTCCAGGTGACGCACACCGGCACATCTCGATGGCGACGCCGTACGGGCGAATACGCTTCCCTCACCGCAGCCCTGGAGGCCGCAGCCGACGGTGACATCCTCACCGTCGCCCCCGGCACCTACCGGGAGAATCTCGTCATCGACCGCGCGGTGACGTTGCGCGGCCCCGAGGGCTCGGCCGGCTCCGTGAGAATCGCGCCGGCCGACGGGGTCCCGCTGACCGTCCGCGCCTCCGCGGTCGTCCAGGACCTCCATGTGGAGGGCCAGGACTCGGCCGCCCCGGCGCTGCTCGTCGAGGAGGGTGCTCCCGAGCTGTCGGATCTGCGCATCGTCACCAGGTCCGCCGTCGGTATGGAGGTGCGGGGCGCGGCCAGGCCCACGGTGCGCCGCTGCACCGTCGACAACCCGGCCGGCGTGGGCATCGCCGTACTCGACGGCGCCGGCGGCGTGTTCGAGGAGTGCGAGGTCGTCTCGGCCGGGCAGTCCGGTGTCTCGGTGCGCGACGGCGCGCACCCCCGGCTCGAGCGCTGCCGCGTGCACCATGCGTCGGGCGCGGGCCTGAGCGTGACCGGTGAGGGCAGCGGCCTGGAGGCGGTGGGCTGCGAGGTGTACGAGATCAAGGGCAGCGGGCTGCAGGTCACCTCCCGCGGTTCCGCGCACCTCACGGACTGCACCGTGCACCGTACGTCCGCCGACGGGGTCACCCTGGACACCGACGCGGTCGTCACGCTCGAGGACTGCGACATCCACGACATCCCGGAGAACGCGGTCGACCTGCGGTCCCGTTCGGTGCTCACCCTGACCCGCTCCACCGTCCGCAGGTTCGGCCGCAACGGGCTGTCGGTCTGGGACCCGGGCACCCGTGTCGATGCCAACCAGTGCGAGATCCACGACAGTACGGGCGACTACCCGGCGGTGTGGGTCAGCGACGGGGCCACGGTGATACTTGACTCGTGCCGCGTCCACGACGTGCCCGACGCCCTCTTCGTCCTCGACCGGGGCTCCCGCGCGGACGTCGTGGACAGCGATCTGTCCCAGATCCGCAACACGGCGGTGTCGGTGAGCGACGGAGCCACCGCCCAGCTCGACGACTGCCGGATCCGTGAGGCGTCCACCGGGGCGTGGTTCCGCGACCACGGCAGCGGCGGCACGCTGAACAACTGCACCATCGACGCGGCGCAGACCGGGGTCATCGTGACCAAGGGCGCCGACCCGACCATCGAGCGGTGCACGGTCACCTCACCCGCGGAGGCCGGGTTCTACGTCTCGGCCGAGGGCCGGGGCACCTTCGACAGCTGCCGTGTCACGGGGAGCGAGGGCTACGGCTTCCATGTGATGGACGGCTGCCGGTCCACCCTGACCCGGTGCCGGACGGAGCGGTGCGCACGCGGCGGTTACGAATTCGCCGACGGCTCGGGCGGCGACGGCCACGCGGGCGGTCCGGTGGCGCAGGACTGCACCAGCGACGAGAGCGGACTGCGCGGCGCCACTCCCCCGCCCCCCGCGGTCCTGACAGCGACCCAGACCACGCCCGGGCTGCTCAGCGCGATGCCCGGTCAGCGGACCGCCGAGCCCGCCGCTCCCCCGGCCCCCGCCGAGCCGGTGCGCGACTCGGGTGCCGTGCTGGGCGAGCTCGACGCGCTCGTGGGCCTGGACAGCGTGAAGCGTGAGGTGCGGGCGCTGACCGACATGATCGAGGTGGGCCGCCGCCGCCGGCTGGCCGGTCTGAAGGCGGCGTCGGTGCGCCGGCACCTGGTCTTCACCGGCTCCCCGGGCACGGGCAAGACGACGGTGGCCCGGCTGTACGGCGAGATCCTGGCCTCGCTCGGTGTCCTGGAGCACGGCCATCTCGTCGAGGTGTCCCGCGTCGATCTGGTCGGCGAGCACATCGGGTCCACGGCCATCCGCACCCAGGAGGCGTTCGACCGGGCGCGCGGCGGAGTCCTGTTCGTCGACGAGGCGTACGCCTTGTCGCCCGAGGACTCCGGCCGCGACTTCGGCCGGGAGGCCATCGACACGCTGGTGAAGCTGATGGAGGACCACCGTGACGCCGTGGTGGTGATCGTGGCCGGGTACACGCACGAGATGGAGCGCTTCCTCACCGTCAATCCCGGTGTGGCGTCACGTTTCTCGCGGACCATCACCTTCAGCGACTACGAGCCCGAGGAGTTGCTGCGGATCGTCGGGCAGCAGACCGACGAGCACGAGTACAGCCTGGCTGAGGGGACGGGGGAAGCGCTGCTCAAGTACTTCACGGCGCTTCCCAAGGGCCCCGCCTTCGGTAACGGCCGAACGGCCCGTCAGACCTTCGAGTCGATGGTGGAACGGCATGCGGGCCGGGTCGCCCAGCTCGCCGAGCCGAGCACGGACGACCTGACCATGCTCTATCCCGAGGACCTTCCCGAGCTGCCCTGAGCGGCGCCGCCTCGGTCCTCCGCCCCCGCGCCCGCCTGCTGGGGGACGACGGGCCCGAGCCGCTCCAGCAGCACGGCGCGCTCGACGGCGAAGACGGGATCGGCCTGGTAGTCCGAGTGCCCCAGGATCGGTTCCGGCAGCGGGTATTCGGCGGTGCGGCCGTAGACCAGCGGGTCCTTCAGCGGGCCCCGGTCCACTTCGTGGCCCTGCGCCTCGTCGATCCGGACCGGGCCGCCGATCGGGTCCGTGGCACGCCAGAGGTTGCGCCAGCAGTGCACGGACCGTTGCAGCCCTTCGAGCGGGACCCTGCCGAAGTAGGCAGGGAACCAGCGCCCGTACAGTCGCTCAATCGGGGAACCGTACGTGAGCAGTGCGACCCGGTGCCGGACCGGGTCGGGGAGCTGCCAGACCGCCGCCGCGGCGAGCACGCTGCCCTGCGAGTGGCCGGAGATGACGAGCCTGCCGCGGGTGCGCCCCGTCCAGGCGCACATCCGGGACGAGAGGTCCGGTACGGCCCGCTCGGCGTAGCAGGGCGGCGCGAAGGGATGGGCCGCGCGCGGCCAGAAGGTACCCACGTCCCAGAGGATGCCGATGGTGCGCCGGGCGGAGACGTCGCGGTAGGCGCGACGGCCGAAGGTGACGAACAGTATGACGCCGAAACCGGTCAGCCAGGAGCCGGTCGACTGGGCCGTCTCGGCGAGCGATTCGACGAACGGGCCCGTGCCGTCCATCGCGAGACCGGGGACCTCGCCGGTGAGCCAGGAACCGGTCACCGCTCCCGCCCCGAGCAGCAGGGTGGCGGCGGACAGCAGTCCGAGAATCCCCGGTGCGGAATCGGTGAGCGCGGCGGTGGCACGGGTGCGTGCGATCCGCTGGGTGCGTCCGGGCTCGGGATGCTTCTCTTCGTACTCCGCCTCGATCGCGGGGCCCAGCCTGCGGGCGTGGCGCACGGTGCGGACCGCCAGCCAGATGACGGGCGGGAGCAGGATCAGCAGCAGGACCGGGATGACGGACGCCTGCCAGCTGAGGAGCACGGGCGGCCCCTCCACGGAGCTGCCCGCACCCATGCCGGGGGTTTCGGGGCCGTCGAGCCAGTCGGCCACGCGCTGGGCGATCCCGCCGGTCATCACACCGCCGAGGGCGCAGGCGAGCATGGCCACCGAGGGGCCGCCCAGACCGTGGAGCGTGGTGCGCGGCTCGGGGGCACTGCGGTACAGGCTCAGAGCCACCGCGGCGAGTACGACGACGAGCAGGCCCTGGCCCAGCGCGAGCGCGCGGAAGGCCGCCTCTCCGGGGAGGGCGCCCGAGGACGCCCAGCCGGGACGCGACCAGCCGGCGTAGACCACCGCGCAGAGCAGCAGGGTGAGCGCGGTGCCGGGCAGGAAGGTCGTGACGGCCCGGTCCATCCGGTTGTCGAGACGTCGCTCGCTGCGTCCCCGGTGGCAGACCACCGCGACGACGACAAGAGCGCACAGGACGAGCCCGGCCTCGAACAGGACGCCGATCCCCGGGGGTACGGGGCTGTCGGCTGCCCGGTCGTACCGGGCAGCCGCACCGCCGACCGCGGCCGCGACCGTGAGGAATCCTGCCGCGGTGTGCGCCGCGCGCAGCCGGGCCACCAGCCTGCGTCCGTACCAGAAGCCGGGCCTGCCGAGGGCCGGGCGGACCAGGGGCGCGCCGGACCGCGCGGCTGCGTCCGTGTCCGCACTATCCGATTCGTCCCAGGTCAGGGGGCGCTGTGACTCGTAGGCGCTCCAGGTGCGGTTGGACAGGTACCAGAGCAGCCCCACCAGGGCCGTGGGCACGAGCGCGGCGACGGCGAGCCGGCGGCCGGGCTGGGCGAACCACCCGTCCTGCCGTGTGGACAGGAAGCCGAGCCAGGAGCGCTGCGCGGCGCACTCGGGTGTCCCCGCGCACTGCCAGGCCACCAGGTCGAGGGCGACCTCGCAGGCCGCGGCGGTCAGCAGCACGGTGAGGCTGAGGGCGACGAGCCGCACCAGGACCCCGTAGAGCCGGACCGCCTGGGTGCGTCCCTGTGCGGTGGGCCGCATCCAGTGGGCGAGGTTGACCACCATGAAGGGGAGCAGCAGCAGCCAGAGGGCCCGGGAACCGTTGCCCGAGGTGAGGTTGGACCAGCAGTAGGCCTCGGCGATCGGCCCGTCCCGGTGGCGCTCGGGATGCTGTTCGGCTCCGACGTCCTCGGTGCGCCGGTGGACGGCGGCTGTGGCGTCACCGGTGATCCTGGTCGTACGCGGGTCACCGAGCATCTCCTGCGGGGTGGTTCCGCCGACACCGTGGACGAGCAGTTCGAGTGCGGCGCCGCTGCTCTGCGTGGGCTCGGCCTGGGGTGCAGGGGACAAGGTCGGTGACTCGCTCTCTGATCCGTCCGGCTCGCGGCCGGCGGGAGGGGCGGCTGGGATCTGAGCTGATGTGCAGTCACCACCATCGCGGACGGGAGGCACCCGCCGCACCGCTCTCACCGAATCTCCCCAGTGGGACGGGCCGCGGGCGTGCGTGGCAGGATGAGGGCGTCCCGCAGGACCGCTGCCGGACCGTGCGGACAGAGGGAAGGGCCGGGCCCGGCGTTGAGCGATAACCAGAATCTGCTCGCGGAGCAGCGGCGCGCGCTCATTCTCGACGATGTGCGCAAGCGCGGCGGGGTCAGGGTCAACGAGCTGACCCGCAAGCTGAGTGTCTCCGACATGACCATCCGCCGGGACCTGGACGCGCTGGCGCGTCAGGGCGTCATCGAGAAGGTGCACGGCGGAGCCGTCCCCGTCGTCGAGGCGAGCACGCACGAGCCCGGCTTCGAGGCCAAGTCGACGCTGGAGCTGAGCGCCAAGGAGGACATCGCGCGCGCGGCGGCCACGATGGCGGTGCCCGGCAGCGCGATCGCTCTCTCCGGTGGCACGACCACGTTCGCGCTGGCCCGGCACCTCCTGGAGGTGCCGGGGCTGACGGTGGTGACGAATTCGGTGCGGGTGGCCGATGTGTTCCACGGCGCGCAGCGTCCGACGGCTACGGGAGGCGCACGGGCCGGAGCGGCCACGGTGGTCCTGACCGGCGGGGTCCGTACGCCTTCGGACTCGCTCGTCGGACCGGTCGCGGACCGCGCGATCGGCTCACTCCACTTCGACGTCCTGTTCCTCGGCGTGCACGGGATCTCGGTCGAGGCCGGTCTTTCCACGCCGAATCTCGCGGAGGCCGAGACCAACCGCCGCTTCGTGCGAGCGGCCAGGCGCGTCGTCGTGGTCGCCGACCACACCAAGTGGGGCACGGTGGGGCTGAGTTCGTTCGCGGCGCTCGACGAGGTCGACGCCTTCGTCACGGACGCGGGCCTGCCGGACACCGCCAGGCAGGAGATCGAGGAGCAGTTGCCGGGTCTGCTGGTGGTGGGCGGGCCGTCGGACGAATAGCCGGAGCCGGGAGACGCGCCTCCGCTACGGGGCTCGCTGACGACGGACGTCCTAGGATCGGGCTGTGGCCGTATTCCGCATCGAGCGTTTCACTCCCCTCCCCGCCGCCGAGGCATGGCGGCGGGTGACCGACTGGGAGCGGCACGGCGGGACCGTTCCGTTCACCACGGTCACCGTCCCGGTGGGCCTGCCCACCCGGACCGGGACGGTCTTCGTGGCCCGTACCGGTATGGGGCCTCTGGGTTTCGACGACCCGATGGAAGTGGTGCGGTGGACCCCGCCCGCCGCCGGCCGGGCGGGGCTGTGCCAACTCGAGAAGCGGGGGTCCGTGGTGCGCGGCCGGGCGTCGATCGACGTCTGCCCGACCGGTTCGGGCTCGCATGTGATCTGGGTCGAGGAACTGCGCGTGAGGCTGCTGCCGCGTTGGGCCGATCCGTTGCTGGCGAGCGCCGGCCGGCGGGTGTTCGCCCGCGAGCTCGGTGTTCTGCTGGAGGAGTGAAGCCGGCGCGGAGTCCAGGGATCAGGTGGGCCAGGTGCCGGTGGCCAGGAAGTGGTCGATCGTCCGCGTGTACGGCCGGATGTCCAGGCCCTGCTCGTTGAGCCAGTCATCCGAGTAGTACTTGTCGAGATAGCGGTCGCCCGGGTCACAGAACAGCGTGACGACGCTTCCGGTGTCACCCCTCTCCACCATCTCTGCCACGAGCTTGAAGGCGCTCCACAGCCCGGTGCCGGTCGAGCCGCCCGCCTTGCGGCCGATGGCGCGCTCCAGCACCCGGACCGCGGCGACGCTGGCCGCGTCGGGCACCTTCATCATCCGGTCGATGGCTCCGGGTACGAAGCTCGGCTCCATCCGGGGTCTGCCGATGCCTTCGATGCGGGAGCCGCAGTCGCTGGTCGCCGACTGGTCGTGCCGGGTCCATCCGTCGAAGAAACAGGAGTTCTCCGGGTCGGGCACACAGATCCGTGTGTCGTGCTGCATGTAGCGGACGTAGCGCCCGATGGTCGCGGAGGTGCCACCGGTGCCGGCGGTGGCGACGATCCAGGCGGGCTCGGGGTACCGCTCCAGCCTCAGTTGCTGGTAGATGGACTCGGCGATGTTGTTGTTGCCGCGCCAGTCGGTGGCGCGCTCGGCGTAGGTGAACTGGTCCATGTAGTGCCCGCCCGTCTCGGCCGCGAGGGCCGCCGACTCCTCGTACAGCCTGCGGGAGTCGTCGACGAAGTGGCACTGCCCGCCGTGGAATTCGATCAGGCGGCACTTCTCGGGGCTGGTGGTCCTGGGCATCACCGCGACGAAGGGCACGCCGATCAGCTTCGCGAAGTACGCCTCCGAGACCGCTGTCGAGCCACTGGATGCCTCGATGACCGGCTTACCGCGGCGGATCCAGCCGTTGCAGAGCCCGTACAGGAAGAGCGAACGGGCGAGCCGGTGCTTGAGACTGCCCGTCGGGTGCGTCGACTCGTCCTTGAGATAGAGGTCGATCCCCCAGTGCTCCGGCAGCGGGAAGCGCAGGAGGTGGGTGTCGGCCGAACGGTTGGCGTCCGCCTGGACCTTGCGTACCGCTTCCTTCAGCCAGGTCCGGTAGTCCGGATCGCTCCGGTCGACGTCCACGGTCTCCATGACGCCACCGCCAGGTGTGTGGTCACTGGTGTCCATCAGCGGTCTCCTTCGGGTGACGGCGGTTCTCCGTGGGGCCACAATATGCCCCTCACCTGCACAAACGTTTCCTTTGACGGTCCATAGCCCTCCCTTGGGTCCAGGCGCCCCGGGTTCCCCACCCCCGACGCGCCCGGTCCGGATCCCGGCCGGAATCAATGGTGATGAGGCCTGGTGCACGAGCCCTGTCGGCGGGCAGACTTGCAGAAGCCTGTACAAGGGGGGCGAAGTCGCCATGGCCGAGACAGAATTCAGCGCTGCGGAATTCGGCGCACCGGAATTCGGCGCGGTGGAATTCCGCGCGAGCGATGTCAGGATCCAGCGCTGGGCGCGCTCGCTGACCAGGGCCGGCCAAGTGATCGTCGAGGACGGCCGGATAGCGCTGCTGACGAGCAACGGGCGGGAGATCGCCAGCGCCCCGGTGACGAAGGTGAGCGCCGGGAAGCCCTGGTTCCCGGCCGCCGACTCGGCGGTCGCCCGCATCAACGGGGTGCGGTACCGGCTGACCATGGGCCAGCGCAACCGCAGGCCGGGCGGGGCGGCGCCGGTCCGCAGATTCCTGGAGGCGCTGCGGAGGGCCCGGGGACGGCGGTCCTGACGCTACGGCCCGGTACGGACACCGCGAGTTGCGGAGCCCAACCCCCTGGGTCACGCTGGTCACACGTCACTGATGGTGCACCGGCGGTGACAGCGAAAGCCGCCCCGCCGGGAGCCACCAGGGCGGACCACGCACGACCAGAAACAGCAGTCAGCCATCTGCTGGATCCGTTCCTTCGTCTTCTTCCGGACCTATTTCGGGGAGTCGCAGCCGTGATCAGCGAGCCAAGCAGGCACTGCGCGGTGGAGCTCCAGGCCCTGCCGTCGCGGATCGGTCAGGTCCGCAGAATCATTTCGGCGCAACTGCGCTACTGGCATCTCGATCCTTTGATCGACCCGGCAGCGCTCGGTGTCACCGAACTGCTGACCAATGTCCACCGGCACGCGCAGCCGGACAAGTCATGCACCGTCGAGATCGAGCTGCTGCTCGACCGGCTGACGGTCTCCGTCCACGACCACGACCCCCGGCTGCCGACCGTGTGCGATGCCGATTCGTCCGCCACCTCCGGGCGCGGACTGGCGATGATCGCCGCGGTCAGCGAGAGCTGGGGCGTACGACCGAGCGAGGACGCGGGGAAGGTCATCTGGTTCACCCTGCCCGCGCCCTCTCTCGCCACCGCGCTGCCCCCTCTTCCGGTGTACGGGTCGACGACCGACGGCCCGTTCGGTCCGGACCTCGCGGGGCTCATGGAGCCGACGGCAGCACGGACGCGGACCCGGTCGGCCGTCGTCGGCTGAAGGGAACGCGGCCGCGCACCGTACACAGCGCGCACAGGAGCGCGTCGATCCACTCGTGGCCGACGCGCTCCGTTCCTGTTCCCGCCCGGGCCTCACCGGCCTTCCGCGCTCATTCCGGGCCGTCCTTGTCGTAGCGGCCGTAGGGCTCGTCCAGGACGGAGAGCCTGCGCCAGTACTCGTCCTCGTCGATCTCACCCGCGGCGAACCGCCGGCCCAGCAGATCGATCGGCGAGTGCTCACCCGCGGGCGCGCCCCGGCGGACGCCGTGCGGCTGCCACGGGCCCCGCCGGCCGCGCCGGCCGGTGCGACGCAGCAGCGTGACGACGCCGACGGCGACGGCTGCCCAGATGATCGGGAAGAAGAGGATCCAGGGTCCGGGTCCTGGGGAGTTCGCCAGGGTGTTCATCGCGGTCAGCTCCTCGGTCAGGGGTTTCGTCCATGTGTTCCCGTCACCTACGAGCCTGTCTCCGGAAGGGCCCGGCGTCGTCGTACGGGCGGCGGCACTACGCCTACGACCGTGGGAGCAGAGCGGGCCCGGGTGCCTGCTCCCACGCGATGCGCCGAAGCCATGAATTCTGTACCTACTGATATGTACAGTGTGCTCATGAGTACTCCGGACCGGTTGATCGAGGCCACGCAGGAGCTCCTGTGGGAGCGCGGCTACGTAGGCACCAGCCCCAAGGCGATCCAGCAGCGGGCGGGGGCGGGCCAGGGCAGCATGTACCACCACTTCACGGGCAAGCCCGACCTGGCGCTGGCCGCCGTGCTCCGCACGTCCGCGGAGATGCGGGAGACGGCCGGGCGGCTGCTGGACGCGCCCGGATCGGCCTACGAGCGGATCTCGGCCTATCTGCTGCGCGAGCGCGAGGTCCTGCGGGGCTGCCCGGTGGGCCGGCTGACGATGGATCCCGACGTGGTGGCCAGCGACACGTTGCGTGCCCCGGTGGACGAGACGATCAGCTGGCTGCGGGGGCGACTCGCCGAGATCCTCCAGGAAGGCCTGGACGCGGGCGAGTTCTCCCCCGGGATCGTGCCCACGGAGGTCGCGGCGGCCGTCGTGGCCACGGTCCAGGGCGGCTACGTCCTGGCCCGCGCGTCCGGATCGACGGCGGCCTTCGACTCGGCCGTCCGGGGGCTGCTCTCCCTGCTCGCCCCTCACCTCACGTCGAACCGTCCGGTCTGAGGAGTACGCGATGCACGCCATGCAGTACGAGATCACGCTGCCCGCCGACTACGACATGGGATTCATCCGTGAGCGGGTCGCGACCAGAGGTCATCTCCTCGACGACTTCCCGGGCCTGGGCCTCAAGGCATTCCTGATCCGCGAACGCGGTGACACCTCACCGGTCAACCAGTACGCCCCGCTGTACCTGTGGTCGGACCCCGAGGGCATGAACACCTTCCTCCGGGGTCCTGGATTCCAGGGCGTCGTCGACGACTTCGGGCGCCCCGAGGTGCAGCACTGGAACGGGCTCCGCTACCGGGAGGGGGCGGCCTCGGGGGTACTCCCCCGCACCGCGGTCCGCCGCCTGGAACGGATCCCGGACACCGTCGGCCCGGCTGTCGCGATGGAGGCCGCGCTGGAGGAGAGCCGCCGGCTGTCCGAGGCTCCGGGGGCGGTCGCCACGGCGCTGGCCGTCGACCCGCGCCACTGGGAGCTGCTCCACTTCACCCTCTGGGAACACGAGCCACCCGCGGTGCCGGGTGACCGCTACGAGGTGCTGCACCTGTCGTCGCCGGAGCGTGACCGGCTCAGGCGGGGAGAGCAGGGGTGACACGCGTCCGCACGGTTCTCGGGGATGTCCCCGCCGGGGAGCTCGGCGTCTGCGACGCGCACGACCACCTCTTCATCCGCACCCCCGTGCTGCCCGGGCAGCAGCTGAACGACCCGGAAGACGCCCGGGAGCGACTGCGGAGCTTCCACGAGCTGGGCGGGCGGACCGTCGTCCAGTGGACTCCGTACGGTATGGGCCGGCGGCCCGGGGATCTGGCGGCCCTGGCCCGGGCCGACGGGACGCGGATCGTCGCGGCGACCGGGCTGCATCAAGCGGCCCACTACGCCCCCGAGTTGCTCGGCCGGGTCATGCCTGGGCTGGAAGACCTCTTCGTCTCGGAGATCACGGACGGGATCGGCGCCACAGGAGTGCGGGCAGGGCTGATCAAGGTGGCCGGGGCGTTCCACGGCATCGACGCGCACGCCGGGCGCACCATGGCGGCGGCCGCCGGGGCCCATCACCGCACGGGGGCTCCGATCGCCGTCCATCTGGAGCTGGGTACCGGTGCGCGGGACGTGCTGGATCTGCTGTGCGGGGAGCTGGGGGTGGAGCCGCGGCGGGTGATCCTCGGCCACCTGGGCCGCTTCCCGGACGGCGTGGCGCAGCTCGATGCCGCCCGGGCGGGTGCGTTCCTCGCGTTCGACGGCCCTTCCCGGGCCCATCACGCCACGGACTGGCGTTTGCCCGAGCAGCTCGCCGCGCTCGCGGAGGCGGGGTTCGGCGGGCAGTTGCTGCTCGGCGGCGACACCACGGTGCCCGGGACCCCGGGTATGCCGTACCTGCTGCGGCGGCTGCGCCCCCGGCTGGTGCGGTCGCTCGGCGAGGGACTGCTGCGGGCGGCGCTCGTCGACAATCCGGCGCGGGCGTTCGCCCTGGCCACGGACTGAGCGCCCCCGGCCGGCCGCGCTCTCCGGCGCGGCCGGTCAGGCCAGTGCGGCCAGCGGGTCGTCGAGTACGGGCTGCCAGGCCAGTTCGGCCGCGCCCACCAGGCTGTTGTGGTCCAGCGTGCAGGAGAGGATCGGCACACTGCCGCTGCGGCCCCACAGGCTGCGGTCGGCGACCACGGCCCGCAGTCGTTCGGGGTCGGCTTCCAGGAGGTCACGGTGCAGCCCGCCCAGGATGATCCGGTCCGGGTTGAGGATGTTGACCAGCCCCGCGAGTCCGAGGCCGAGCCGGTCGATCAGCTCCTCGGCGGCGGCCCGCACATCGGGGTCGCCGTATTCCGTGCGCAGCAGGTCGCCGGACTGCTTGAGCAGCGACTCCTCGGGGCCGGGATCCCGGCGTGCCGCGGTGAGGAAGGCGAGCGGGTCCGTCTCGACGTCGAGGCAGCCTCGTCCGCCGCAGTGGCAGGGGCGGCCCTCGGGGTTCACGGTGAGATGCCCGACCTCCAGGGCGAGTCCCGAACTCCCGCTGTGCAGGCGGCCGTCCAGGACGAGGGCGCCGCCCACCCCCCGGTGACCGGTAGCGACGCAGAGCAGGTGCTGGGCACCACGCCCGGCGCCGTGCCGGTGCTCGGCGAGGGCGGCGAGGTTGACGTCGTTGGCCGTGAACGCGGGACCGTCGATCCCCGCGGCACGTACGCAGCCGGCGAAGATCTCCCGGACCGGAGCGCCGGCCGGCCAGGCGATGTGCAGCGGGTTGAGCGCCGTCCCCTCGGGTTCGGCCACGGCGGAGGGCACCGCGAGCCCCGCACCGACACAGCGCAGTCCGCTCTCGCGCAGGAGTTGGGCCCCGGCAGCGACGACCTCGCCGAGGACCTGGGCCGGATCGGCCATGACGGCGACGCAGCCGGGCGCGGTGGCCACGATCCTGCCCCCGAGCCCCACGAGAGCGGCACGGAAGCCGTCGGAGTGCACCTGGGCGGCGAGGGCCACGGGCCCGCTGTCGCGGACCGACAGACGGTGCGAGGGGCGGCCCTGCGAACCGGCGGCCGAGCCAGGGCTGGAGTCGACCTTGATGAGCCCCAGCGCCTCGAGCTCCGCCGCCACCGCGCCCGCGGTCGCACGGGTGACACCGAGTTCGGACGTCAGCACGGCGCGCGTGGGTGCGCGTCCGGTGTGCACGAGCTCCAGGGCGGGCCCGAGCGCGCTGCGGCCCCTCTCCAACTTCGTCCGCGTGGTGGTCGGCTTGCCGTTCATGGGGGCGAGTCTCCCATGATCCGGAGCCGTTGCCGACGCTCCGGCATCCCGCACCGTTCACCGGCCGGCCACCGGGGCGGCGCTCTTGCACGCGCCGTCGGGGCGCCCCTATGCTGCACTTTGTGCCGAACGTAAACAAAATACGGACGGCCTTGTCGGGGAGACCTCGCGGGGACGCCTCCCCGCTCTCGTCGGCCCGCCTCCGTACCGCGCTGACCGTGTTCTTCGCCCTCGACGGGTTCCTCTTCGCCGGCTGGGTGGTCCGTATTCCGGCGATCAAGCACCGGACGGGGGCCACCGCCTCCACCCTCGGGCTCGCCCTGCTCGGCGTGTCCGCGGGTGCGGTGATCACCATGATGCTCACCGGCAGGCTCTGCCGGCGTTACGGAAGTCATGCGGTCACCGTGGTCTGCTGCGTACTGCTGTCCCTGAGCATCGCCCTCCCCGCGCAGACGGGTTCGGCTCTCACCCTGGGTCTCGTGCTCCTGCTCTTCGGTGTCGCGTACGGCGGGTTGAACGTGGCGATGAACAGCGCGGCCGTCGATCTGGTCGCCGCGTTGCGCCGACCGGTGATGCCGAGCTTCCACGCCGCGTTCAGCTTCGGCGGCATGGCCGGCGCGGGGCTCGGCGGACTGGTCGCGGGCAGCCTTTCGCCCGCGACCCATCTCTTCGCCCTCACAGGCTTGGGACTTCTCGTCACCACAGTGGCCGGTCCCGTGCTCCTGCGCGGCAGGCCGGCCGCAGCGACGGTGGAACAGCGGGCGGCGGACGCCTCTGAGCAGCCGCAGAAGATGAACGTCCACGCACGCCGGATCGTGATCCTGTTCGGCGTCATCGCCCTGTGCACGGCGTACGGCGAAGGTGCGCTGGCCGAGTGGGGCGCGCTGCACCTCAGCCAGGACCTGGGGGCCACCCCAGGTCTCGCCGCCGCCGGATACTCCTTGTTCGCACTGACGATGGCCGTCGGCAGACTCTCCGGCACCGCTCTCCTCGAACGATTCGGGCAGACCCGGACGCTGGTGGCGGGCGGGACGACGGCTGCGGCGGGGATGCTGCTCGGCGCGCTGGCGCCTGCTGTCTGGCCGGCGCTGCTCGGTTTCGCCGTGGCCGGCCTGGGGCTGGCCAACATATTTCCCGTCGCGGTCGGCAGGGCGGGCGCACTGGCCGGCCCCAGCGGAGTGGCCGCCGCGTCGACCCTCGGCTACGGCGGAATGCTCCTGGGGCCGCCGGTGATCGGCTTCCTCGCCGACGCGTTCTCCCTCCCGGTGGCCCTCACCACGGTGACGCTGCTCGCCACTGCGGCAGCCGTCCTGGGCTACGCGGCCCGCAACGCGACGAACACCTGAACGATTGAGTAGCCGTACTCAGGCCCCGGCAGCCCCTCCGGCGCACGATGGAGGCATCAACCATTCACGGGGAGCGGGACATGAGTAACCGGATGACGAACAAGCAACTGCGCACGCTCGCACGACTGACCTTCGGCAACACGGCTTCGCGGATCTACCTCGGGCTCGTTCTGGCGGCCACGGTGTTCGTCACGGTGGACACGCTGTTCGTGGCGCATGACGATGCCTCGTTCGCCGGTGTCTGGGTGTTCTTCCTTGCCGCGCCGACCGTCTTCGTCTTCCTCCTCGGCGGCTCGATGACCGGTGCGGAAGGCGGCGGCCCCGCCTGGTTCACGTACCTCGCCCTGGTCGTTTCGGTGCTCGTACAGGCATGTGCGCTGGGCTGGTTCTCCCGCCTGCTCCGCAGCCCCCGCCGGAGTCGCTCAGCACGCCCCCAGGGCGCCTGACCCTCTGGCACAATCAGCGGCGTGGAGATGTCCGAGCACCTGACGGCCCTTGCCGCAGAAGGCCGCGCTCTCGCCTCCGCCGCCCGCGAAGCAGGGACGGAGGCCCACGTCCCGACCTGCCCGGGGTGGCGGGTACGTGACCTTCTCGAGCACACCTGCATGGTGCACCGCTGGGCGAGCGCGATCGTCGTCGAGGGGCACCTGACGTACCACCCGGCGGGTGAGGAGCCCGACCTGGACGGCGACGCGCTGCTCGACCGGTTCACCGAGGGCCACGGACTGCTGGTCGACGCGCTCGGGACCGCGGCGGCCGACCTGGAATGCTGGACCCTGTTCTCCGCGCCGTCCCCGCTCGCGTTCTGGGCTCGACGGCAGGCGCACGAGACCAGGATCCACCGGGTGGACGCCGAGTCGGCACGGGGCGGCCCGCCGACGCCCGTGGCGCCGTCGCACGCGGTGGACGGCATCGACGAGCTCCTGACCGGCTTCCACGCCCGTGCCAAGAGCCGGGTAAGAACGGAGTCTCCGCGCACACTCAGCGTGCGGGCCGTGGACACCGACGCGGTGTGGACCGTACGGCTGTCGGCCGACCCGCCGCTCACGGTGCGCGGGACGTCCGCCCTGGACACGCCTGTCGACTGCACGCTGAGCGGCACCGCCGAGGAGCTCTACCTGGGGTTGTGGAACCGACGGGCGCTCCCCTCGGGCGGCCTCACGGGAGACCGCGAGCTCGTCCGGCTGTGGGAGGAGAACTCGGCGGTCGTCTGGTCGTGAGCGGGGGCGGCTGTTGAACGGGGCCGCGCCTTGCAGCGCGGCCCCGTTCAACAGCCGGCCCGGTTCAACAGCCGACCCCGTTCAGCATCCTGGAGAGCACCGCCCGCTGATGGGGCCTGGCCTCCGTGTGAAGGGCCCGGCCCGCGTCCGTCAGCTCGACACGCACACCGCGGCGGTCCTCGCTGCACATCGCGCGGCGTACGAGACCGCTCCTCTCCAACCGCGCCACGAGCCGCGACAGCGCGCTCTGGCTGAGATGGACCCGCGAACCGATCTCCTGGACCCGCAGGCACGCGTCGCCGCCCTCCGCGGCTTCCGCGAGGACGTCCACGACCTCGAAGTCACTGGCTCCCAGGCCGTGGCGCTCCAGCGCCCGATCGAGCTCACCCAGCGTCCTGGCGTGCAGTGCGAGCAGCTCGCGCCACTCGCTGACGAGCGCCTGCTCGGACTTCTTCGCTGCCATGGCCGCACGCTAGCAGAGGGGGAGGACCGGCCCGCGAGAGCTTGTCGCGCGGGGCCTGTCCACATTGTCGCCCTGGGTCTGGATCTCATGCCGTGATGGCGGACCGGAAGCAGTCGAGCGCCATCCCACCTGAGGGCTGTCCACGGACGCCTGGTGCGTCACAGCGTCCTTGTCCCCGGGCACCGTCCCTGTGACACTGCGTACATGGTTCGACGCACTCAGGCCGAGCGGGACGCGATGACTGTGGAGATCGGCTACGCCCTGGTCAGCGGAGTGCTGGTGGCCGCAGCCACGTTCGCCGGGGTTTTCCTCCTCCCCGCCCTCCTGTTCCAGCTGCCGGACGGTGCTGAACACCTGCTGTTCCGCGCCGGGGCCGCGCTCGGCGCTCTGGTGTTCGCCGTCCGGGTGGTCCATGTGCTCCGGCGTTTTCCCCACGCGGCCGAGGAGCGGCTTCTGCCGCCCGTTCAGCCGAGCCAGCCGGGGCGCACGAGCCCCGACTCATAGGCGAGTACGACGAGTTGGGCCCTGTCACGCACACCCAGCTTGACCATGGCGCGGCTGACGTGGGTCTTGGCGGTGAGCGGGCTGACGACAAGTCGGCGGGCGATCTCCTCGTTGGAGAGCCCGATGCCGACCAGGGCCACGACCTCCCGCTCCCGTTCGGTCAGTTCGTCCAGGACCGTCGCCGCCGCGGGTTCCTTGGAACGGGCCGCGAACTCGGCGATCAGGCGGCGGGTCACTCCCGGCGACAGCAGGGCGTCCCCGCCCACCACGGCGCGCACCGCCCGCAGCAGCTCGTCCGGTTCGGTGTCCTTGACCAGGAATCCGGAGGCTCCCGACCGGATCGCCTCGAACACGTACTCGTCGAGCTCGAAGGTGGTGAGCATGACCACCTTCACCTCGCGGAGGGCCGGGTCGTGGGTGATCGCACGGGTCGCGGCCAGTCCGTCCAGCTTGGGCATCCGGATGTCCATGAGCACGGCGTCAGGACGCAGTTCACGCACGAGGCGTACGGCCTCCGCCCCGTCGGCGGCCTCGCCGGCCACCTCGATGTCCGGCTGGGCGTCAAGAAGCGCCCGGAAACCGGCCCGGACCAGCAACTGGTCATCGGCGAGCAGTACTCGGATCACGACGTCTCCTCCCTCTCCTCCCGTGCGGTGGGACCGCCCTCACGGCCGGGCCGCAGCGGGAGCTCCGCCGTGACCCGGAATCCGCCGTCCGGCCGGGGACCCGCGTCGATCGTGCCACCGAGCGCCGCGGCCCGCTCCCGCATCCCGATGAGCCCGTTGCCACTGCCTCCGGCGTCGTCCCCCGTGGCGGGGCCCTCGTCGTCGACGAGGAGCCTGAGGTACGCGCCGCCGTAGGCGATACGGACGCGCGCGGTACGCGATCCGGAGTGCCGCACCACGTTCGTCAGGGCCTCCTGCACGATGCGGAAGGCGGTGAGGCCGGCACCGGGCGGGACCGGCCCCGGCGCGCCGTCCGACTCGACGGTCACGGCGAGACCCGCCCCGGCAGCCTGGTCGACCAGCTCGGGCAGGCGGTCGAGACCGGGGGCCGGGGCGCGGGGGGCGTCGCCCGGAGCCCGGAGGTTCTCCAGTACCTGCCGTACCTCACCGAGCGCTTCCTTGCTGGCGGACTTGATCGTGGTGAGCGCCGTACGGGCCTGTTCGGGATCGGAGTCGAGCAGGGCCAGACCGACCCCGGCCTGGACGTTGATGACGGAGATGCTGTGGGCCAGGACGTCGTGGAGTTCGCGGGCCATGCGCAATCGTTCCTCGTCGGCCCGCCGCTTCTCCGCGGCCTCCCGCTCCGCCCTGGCCGCCGCCCACTGCTCGCGGCGCACCCGGAGAAGCTCCGCCGCGGCGACGATCGCCACGGCCCAGGCGGCGACGAAGGCCTCCTGGCCCCAGGGGGCCGGACCGTCTCCGTCCGGCGGGAGCCATCGGTAGAGCCAGTGCGCAGCCAGCACATGCCCGGCCCACAGCGCGCCCAGCGACCACCAGGCCGCCTTGCGGTGCCCCGACACGATGGCGCCGAAGCAGCCGACGGCGACGGCGACGAAGACCGGGCCGTACGGATATCCCAGCCCGAGATAGAGGAGTGTCGCGGCGGACGTACCGGCGACGGCGACGACCGGGTGACGGCGACGCACCAACAGCACGGCGACCGCGGCGAACAGCAGCATCCGGGCGACGAGACCCAGCGGCTCGCGGTCCTGGCCGTGCGCGGCGACGGTGGTGCCCCCCATCACGATCACACCGACCACGACCGTCGAGAGCCACGGCGGCCGGTCGCTCCGCCCTCCCCGGCCACCGGGCAACTCCCCGTCGCCGTACCTTCCGCGCCACGGGGGCCCGTGACCGGCCCATCGGCCGCCCGTCCGACGGGGGCCCACACCCGGGTGCGCTCGTTGATCCTGCATACCGGTCACGCTAGACGCGCGGACCCCTGGCGCACGTCAGCCGAGCGTGGTGATCCCCCGTACTCCCTGCGGAGTACCTGTCCGGGCGAGACCCCGCCGCCACCTTCTGCCGCCCGCCCCTGCCCCGAACTCCCGTATCGACACACCGGCCGTCCAGCGGGCCGACCGGGCGGCCGAGTTCGTGCACAGCGTGCCGGAAGAGCTGTTCACGTTCCTGGACGGCCCGGTTGAACTGGCCGAAGAGCTCGAAGGAGATCAGCCCGAAGAGCTGCGCCCACGCGGAGACCAGGGCCACCACGACAGCCGGCGGGAGATCGGCGGCCAGGTCCGCCGCCATGCGTGCGGACCCGGTACGCACGTATGCGGTGCAGCTCGGGACGGGCGAGCCGTGGATCAGCGCGTACTCATGGGGGTGGGCGAGAGCCCGGTCCCGGCCGGCGCAGGTGACCGCGAGCCGGCGGGCGGGCAGGGGGGCACCCGGGCCGCCGGTCGATCGCGGACGACGAGCAGAAGGTACGGATCGTCCGCGCCTACCTGAAGCGCTGGGGCTGGGAGGTCAATCAGTCCCTCCAGGGCATCACGGTGAAGTCCACCGGCGCCGAACTCCTGGCCGCCTGCTCCGACCACTCCGTCTTCCGGATCACGGTCAAGAGCTGACCCGGTCCGTTCCCTGGCGGTCCATCATGTGCAGGGCCCGCTGTGCCAGCGGATGTGAACGGACCAGCTCGGCCAGCGACGTCGTCCCCCGGGTGACCCCGGCGAACGCGTTCCAGGCCGGGCGGAAGCCCGTCAGCACCGCGTGCAGGAGCCCGGGACGCCGCTCGAACAGCCTGAGCATGCGGCGTCCGACGCTCATCTCCACGCCCAGCCCCGCCTTGATCGCGAACGCGTAGTTGAGCGCCTGCCGCCGGGCGTCCACCGCGTCGTGCGACTCCGCGATCCGTACCGCCCATTCACCCGCGAGGCGCCCGGACCGCAGGGCGAAGGAGATGCCCTCCCTGGTCCAGGGTTCCAGCAGCCCCGCCGCGTCGCCACAGACCACGACCCGTCCGCGGGAAAGCGGCGAGTCGTCACTGCGGCACCTGGTCAGATGGCCGGACGAGACCGTCGGCTCGAACCCGGCAAGGCCCAGCCGGCCGATGAAGTCCTCCAGATACCGCTTGGTCCCCGCGCCGTCGCCGCGCGCCGAGATCACGCCGACGGTCAGCGTGTCGCCCTTGGGGAAGACCCAGCCGTAACTCCCGGGCATCGGCCCCCAGTCGATGAGCACCCGGCCCGCCCAGTCCTCGGCGACCGTCTCCGGAACGGGGATCTCCGCCTCGAGCCCGAGGTCCACCTGGTCCAGCTTCACCCCGACATGAGCCCCTATGCGGCCCGCGCTGCCGTCCGCGCCGACGACGGCCCGGGCGAGTACCGTCTCACCGCCCGCCAGCACCACGGCGACCGTGCGCCGGTCGGGCACGGCGGTGCCGTGCTGCTCCACCCGCGTCACCGTCACACCCGTGCGGAGCTCGGCGCCCGCCTTCTGGGCCTCCTCCACCAGGCCGGCGTCGAACTCCGGCCTGTTGATCAGCCCGAAGAGCATGCGCCTTGACCTGCGGGTCCGCGACAGCTTCCCGTTGAGCGAGAAGGTGACCGCGTGGATCCGGTCCTTCAGGGGAAGTTCGAAGCCGGGGGGCAGGGAATCCCGCGAGAACCCGATGATTCCGCCGCCGCACGTCTTGTAGCGGGGGATCTCCGCCTTCTCCAGCAACAGCACCCGGCGGCCTGCGACGGCTGCCGCGTACGCCGCGGAGGCTCCGGCCGGGCCCGCGCCGACCACGACGACGTCCCATACCGAGGAATCCTGCGGTACCGACGACGACTCATCCGGCTCACGTCCGGCGTCTGCGTTCTCGCTGCTCACGATGTGCTTCTGCTCCCGATCCGACCAGTGGCCCCAGCTGCTCACGGCATCCTACGGCGCGCCGCGGCCGAACTCCGCTGTGGGAGGATCAGCCATGAATTCGTCGTACACGCAACGTCGCGTCCACGGCGTCGCCTCCGGCCGCGTACACACCGCGCCATAGTCCTAACGTCGCACTCACCAGGAGCGTGCCCATGACCGCCCGTCCGATTTCCGAGACCGTTGCCTCGCTGATGCCCCGCGCGAAGTCGGAGCTCGCCGAGCTGGTGGCTTTCCGGTCGGTGGCGGACCCCGCGCAGTTCCCCAGGAGCGAGTGCGAGGCAGCGGCCGGGTGGGTCGCCGAGGCCCTGCGCACCGAGGACTTCCAGGACGTCGCCCTGCTCGACACCCCCGACGGAACCCAGTCGGTGTACGGCTACCTGCCCGGACCTGCCGGTGCGCCCACCGTGCTGCTCTACGCGCACTACGACGTGCAGCCGCCGCTGGACGAGTCCGCCTGGCTCTCCCCGCCGTTCGAGCTGACCGAGCGCGACGGCCGCTGGTTCGGCCGGGGTGCCGCGGACTGCAAGGGCGGTTTCATCATGCACCTGCTCGCGCTGCGCGCCCTCAAGGCGAACGGCGGCGTCCCCGTCTCCGTCAAGGTGATCGCGGAGGGCTCGGAGGAGCAGGGCACGGGCGGCCTCGAACAGTACGCCGAGGCGCACCCGGACCTGCTGGCCGCCGACACGATCGTCATCGGTGACACCGGGAACTTCCGCGTCGGACTGCCCACCGTCACCGCCACGCTGCGGGGTATGACCATGCTGCGGGTGCGGCTGGACACCCTCGAAGGGAACCTGCACTCCGGGCAGTTCGGCGGCGCGGCCCCGGACGCGCTGGCCGCGATGATCCAGCTGCTGGCGTCCCTGCGGGCCGAGGACGGTACGACGACGGTCGACGGGCTCACGACCGACGCGGAGTGGGACGGACTGCAGTACCCGGAGGGCGAGTTCCGCAAGGACGCCAAGGTGCTCGACGGCGTGGAGCTGATCGGCAGGGGCACGGTCGCCGACCGCATCTGGGCGCGGCCCGCGGTCACCGTCATCGGCATCGACTGCCCGCCGGTGGTCGGAGCCACCCCGTCGCTGCAGGCGAGCGCACGGGCACAGATCAGCCTGCGGGTTCCGCCGGGCCAGGACGCCGCCGAGGCGACGAAGTTGCTGACCGCCCACCTCCAGTCGCACGCCCCCTGGGGTGCGCGGGTCTCCGTCGAACAGGTCGGCCAGGGGCAGCCGTTCCGGGCCGACATCACCAGTCCCGCCTACACGTCGATGGCCGAAGCCATGCGGCTCGCCTACCCGGGTGAGGAGATGCAGTCCTCCGGCATGGGCGGCTCCATCCCGCTCTGCAACACCCTGGCCGCGCTGTACCCGCAGGCGGAGATCCTGCTCATCGGGCTGAGCGAGCCCGAGGCCCAGATCCACGCGGTGAACGAGAGCGTGTCGCCCGAGGAGCTCGAGCGGCTCTCGGTCGCCGAGGCACTGTTCCTGCGGAACTACGCGGAGTCCAAGAAGGTCTGAGGAGCCGCCCCGGCCCCTGGGACACGCGCTGAGCGATGTCGCCCGGAGCAGGCTTCCGGGCGGGGGTCGGCCTGCTCCGGGATCCGGCGGACCGTCCTCACCCACACCCACCGCGACCATCACGGCGCCGCACAGGAACCCACGGACACATCCGGCGCCGGGATCCTGGCGCACCGGCTGGACGCGCGGGCCGGTCCGGGGGCGGCGCCCGGGTGGCGCACTCCCCCGGCGCCCCTCCGCCGGCTGGCGTCGGCGAGCCGCCGGGTCGCGAGTTCCCGGCCCGCCGCGAGCTGGTGCATGCGTATCCGCTCGACGAAGACCGGCTCGGCGTTGACGACGGTGATCTGGGTGTCGGCGGGCGAGAGGCGGCGGGCCAGGCTCCCGGCGGCGAAGGCCCCGGCGTAACCGGCGCCGAGGACGAGGATGCGGTGCTTCATGGTGTGCTCCTGTCTGAATCGCTTACCCCTTGAGCGGGACAGCGCGGAGATTCCTGACAGGAGCCGCGTGTGAGGTGGGTCACCGGCCCCGGTGCGGTGACTCGCCGGGGGCGTGCCGGAGCCGTCCGGAAGAAGAGCGGCCTCATTCACACGTCGAGGCGGGGACCACGTCACGGAGAGCGTCCTCGTCGTCCTGGACGAGCCGGGCGATGACGGACACTGTTCTCTCAGGGACCGCCGCTCCCTCCGGGACCGCTGCTCCCCCAGGGACCGCCGCTCCCTCCGGCCGGGACCAACAGCATCGTCGCAGGGCGGAACCGGACCGTGCTGGTACTGTCCCGGCCCACGATTCGCCGCGGCTTCCAGGCTGGATCAGACACGCGAACCCAACATGACGCAGACGAGAGGCCCTGGTTAGCGGCCGCCCACGGGCACTCCGGCCTCCAGATTCAGCACGACGGACCGCTCACGGGCGCGCAACGCCCACCGGAGACGCTCGAAGCGGGTCGGCGGGAGCATACCGGCCGCCTCGTCCTCGGTGACGAACCGCCAGCCGCGCAGTTCCGAACCCGGCAGCAGCAGCCGTGCGGCCTCCTCGCCACGCAGGCGGCCGCCGTCGAACAGGAAGCGCAGTCCTCCGTACGCGGGCGGCTTCGGCGCCTCCCAGTCGACCACCAGAAGCTTCGGCACCACGTCCAGGCAGAGACCGAGCTCCTCGGCGACCTCGCGCATCCCCGCCTGCGCCGGGGCCTCCCCGGGCTCCACGACACCGCCGGGGAACTCCCAGCCGGGCTTGTAGGTCGGGTCGACGAGGAGCACCCGGCCGTGCTCGTCGAAGAGCAGCACCCCGGACGCGACGGTTTCCGCACGCGGCTCGGGGGTCTGGACGATCCCGCACTCCCTGGCTTCGCCGGTGCGCAGCGCTTCGGCGATCCGCTCGGCCGTCTCGTACGGGGTGAGCGCACTGGTGTCGATCGTGTGCGCGTCCGCGGTGATCCACCCGAGCGCCGTTCGGTAGGGCTCGATGTGCTCGTACGCCCACTGACGGATCCGCTCGCTGTGCTCGGGGTCGTCAGCGCATTCCTCGCGCTCGGCGATCCGTCTCCGCAGGATCGTTTCCTCAGGTGAGAGCAGCACATGGCGCACGTGTATGCGCCGGGAGGCGAGCCCCCCGAAGATCTCGTCGCGGTAGTCCTGCCTCAGCAGCGTCATCGGCACCACCAGCACCCCGGAGAGTTCGGCGAGAAGCGCGGCCGCCGTGTCGACCACCAGGCGCCGCCATATCGGCAGATCCTGGAAGTCGGTCACTTCGGCGAGCTTCTTCTGGGGCAGCAGGTGGCGCAGTTCCCCACCGATCAGTTCGGGGTCGTAGAAGGTGCTGTTCGGGATCAGATCGATCAGTTCGCACGCGGCGCTGGTCTTGCCCGCACTGAACGCACCGTTGATCCAGACGATCACTCGTACTCCAAAAGAGGAAGGCCGCTGAACTGCGGCGGAGCGGATTTCGCGGGAGCATCTGGGTGACGGTTGGGAAAAGTCGGCGTCCATAGCCCGGCTCCCACCACTTCCTTCTCCCAGACCCTCTGGAGATACCCAACGATCCGCTCCTCCATCGCAAGGGTCACCTCACTGTTGGTGCCCTCCACGCCGGGCAGCTCATGGCGGCTGGTGACCGCATAGACGGTGGCGATGGTGACCTTGCCGGTCTTGCGGTCGGTGCGGTGGCGCTTCATCCGGACCGCCTGGCAGGCGCCGGGGAAGAGCACGTTACTGACCGGTGGCGACCTTGATCCGGCGGATCTCGGAGTGGCCGTGGCCGCTGCCCCGGGTGTAATCACGTCTGTGTTCGACCACTACGACCGGCTCTGACCCGCATCGAAAGCTGATCACGGCCCGACCCGGCGTCTGCTGGCCGGATAGACCGTGGCGCCCTTGAGTCCTCGGTGTTTTCCCGGCTGTTGGAGAGGCATGCGAGGTGCGGTACGTCTCTCCAGGGCTGGCGGCCGAGGCAGCCGTCCGTGCCGGAGAGGGTCTGCTTGGCGTAAAGGAGTTGCGACTGCTCCTTCTGCGGTTCAAGGGATCCAGCGTCGCCGCCCAGGCAACAGCCGCTGCCCGGTCAGTGGTCAGCGCGAGACCCGAGCTCGCCACGTCGGTGCTTCACTCACATGCTCCCGGCTCCCCACGAGAGGCTTCGCGGCTGCCTGGGTTCAGCTCGAGTTGGCCGTGACCTCCAAGTCGCGTAGGCGATGGCGGTGATGATGAGAAGGAGTATCCATCCGCCGGAGGAGGACCCGGTTGCCTGCTCCTCGGTGATTGGTTCCCGACGGAGTTCGGCCTTCTCGATGGAGTCGCCGGCGCGAGGCCTCAAGCCGCCGTGCTCCCGGTCCCGGTGCTTGTCCTGTTCCGATTGGGCGTCATCGACGGTTTCGTGGACGCCCCCTCGCCGTCGTTGCCCTGGCCCGCCAGACTCCAGCCGTAGATCGTGATCTCGATGGTGAGGGGCGCCGAGGCCAGCGTGGATCATCTCGCCCGAGATCGCCCACGCCGTCACGGGCGTCGGCTCCTTCTTCGTCTACCCGAGTTCACCGAGACGGAGGGCGTTCCGTATCTCGCTGAGCTTCGCGGTCGTTGCCGGGGTACGCACGTGCGCTTGTTCAGCGAGTCGGAGGGCGTCGTCAATCTCGCTGAGCTTCAGAGAGGACAGGACGGCCTCCCGCTCTATCAGGTCGTCCCGGGACACAGTGGTCAACCACGTGCACGGGATGAAGCCTGGACGCGGGAACGCGAGCCGCAGCACGCCTTCGAACGGCAGTCCTTCACCGGCGCCCACCATCACTTCGATGCCCAGACCGCTGATGTCGACGCCCGCCGGAGCAACGACCTGCATCACCCGGATCCCGGACGTGTCCTCTCCCGACAGCAGTACGGCCAACCTCCGCTCGTCGAACTGAACCCACCAGACTTCGCCACGTTGCACAAGTCCTCCAAATACAGGACGGCAGGCAGACGCTGCGCGACCCTGACGCGCTGTGGAGACGGGCGCGGCCACCGTTGATCATCGGTGTGTGAAGACAAACGATCATGTGGTGGCCGCAGGTCACAGCGTAGACCCTGCCCGCTGGCAGGAAGCGGGTTCACGGGGGAGATCGGGAGTATTCACCAATACCACTGACCGCCCACGCCGAAGCCGCTGAAGATCATTCCTCGTGAGCCGGTGAGGGAAGTTGCCGCTTCCTGGACACGCCCCTGGAGCCGCCGACGTATCAACTGCCCGCTCAGGCCACCGACTCATGCCTCAGGATGGACTTCCTGTTCCGTCATGATTGCGCGCCTCGGTGATGCAGATATGCAACCGGTTGCGTACGTCCCGCAGGTCCGTCATCTGCCGGTCGAGGTGGTCGCGTTCGGCCATGAGCAGCTCCAGCAGTTCCGGTGACGCCTCACCTGAGTCGGCGAACGGCAGCACCTCGCGGATGGTTCTGCTGGGCAAGCCCATGGAGTAGAGCTGCTGGATCAGCCTGACCCGTTCGACGGCACCGGCCGGATACTGACGCTGGCCACCCGGATTCCGGGTGGAGTGCAGCAATGCCTGCTGCTCGTAGTAGCGCAGCGCCCTGACGCTGACGCCCGCCTTCGCGGCGACCTCTCCGATCCGCATCTCGGCCTCCTGACTCGACTCCACGCCTCGCTTGCACCTGACGTTGGCGTCAGGTTTTAGCGTAGCGGACGCCGGCGCGAACCATTCCTTACGGACTCTGGAGCACGCTGTGACCAGCACATCTCCGACTCACTTTTCAGGACCCCAGGAGGCATCAGCAATGTGCATGAGGAACACGTCCGTGATCGACGGGAGTGAAGCTTCCCCTTGATCGTGAACACCTGGAAACTGGGACCTGAGTGGTTCCAGAGGAAGCAGTGACCAGGTGGCAAGCAAGTACCAGAAGCGGT